>CAZAWC010000126.1:0-7011 GCA_964488595.1 uncultured Staphylococcus sp.
TGATGAATGGAATCCTGTTTGGCGACCTTACTCCTAAACCGCAATACTACGAAGTTAAGAAAGTATATCAGAATGTAGCAGTTACTCCCATTGATTTGCGCCTGGGAAAAGTTAAGATTTTCAATAAGAATTATTTCACTTCCCTTTCCGATTATTCTGTTGGTTGGGAGTTGCTTCAAGATGGTATGAAGGTGCAGGAGGGAATGCTCAATGATGTTGAGCTTGGTCCAAGAGAAAGCGGCGAGTATATCATTCCTTATGACCTTTCACAACTTAAACCTGAGAGTGAGTATTTTGTGAATGTAGCCTTCAAGTTAGCTTCTGATATGCCCTGGGCAGACTCCGGCTATGTCCAGATGGCAGAACAGTTGCCAATTCAATTAGGCATGGCTAATCCGGAAATAAACTCTTCGGAACCTGCACCGACGCTTGTAGAAACCGACAGCTTGATATGTTTGAAAGGGGAGGGTTTCGAGATTACTTTTGATAAGAGAACCGGAGGCTTATGTGATTTGATTTATGGAGGCAAAGATATGTTCGCTCAAGGCAGCCAACTCACTTTAGACGCATTCAGAGCTTACATGAACAATGATGCTTGGATTTATGAAGATTGGTTTGCAAACGGTCTTTATAACCTGCAACATAAGGCTCTATCCTCAAATATCTCTAAGACATTGGATGGCAAAACGGTTGTTAGCTTCGTTGTTGAATCGCAAGCACCGAAAGGTGGAAAAATGAAAGGTGGTAACGGTAACTCACAAGGTATCTATTCCATAGATGAGAGTGAAAGTACACCTTTCGGACCGGATGATTTCAAATTTATCACTAATCAGACATTTACGGTTTATCCCGATGGCACAATTGAGCTTAATGCGGATATTGATTCCAACAATCATGAATTAGTGCTTCCTCGTCTCGGTTATTCCGTGGCTGTTCCTTCAGAGTTTGAAAATTACACCTATTATGGTCGCGGACCGGAAGAGAACTATAATGACCGCAAGACAGGGCAGTTCATCGGGCATTATACCTCGAAAGTCGGTGAGCAGTACACAGCATACACTCGTCCGCAGAGCAATGGCAATAGGGAAGAGGTGAGATGGGTTGCTCTTACAGATTCAGAGGGTAATGGTATGCTTATCATTGCTCCGGAGTTGATGTCAGCCACATATATCCCATACTCCGAAATGGAATTGTTTGAGGCAAACCATCCTTATAAACTTGTAAAAGATGATAAGAATGTATTGCATCTCGACGTAGGCGTAACCGGTCTCGGAGGAGCCAGCTGCGGTCAAGACGGTCCCCTCGACCCCGACCGCATAAAAGCCACTACGCATCGCCTCCACCTCCTCATGCGCCCAATAACCTCAATCTTAAGTATTGAATAATTGGGAAGTATTGAATCATAGTTGATGGTTAGATAGGCATATTGCTTATCTGATTGAGTTGTACTTTCAAATCCTGAAACAATTCTAATTTCTGAAGAACATTACTTTTTCAGTGAAGAATGCTTATTCTGAAATCCTCCCATTCAGACTTTGTTCTCACGATTGGGTAAGAATGGGTAAATATGTTTGAAGTTAAGAATTTACAATCGTGAGCGGTTCTGTGTTGGGATATTTAAAATTTAAGTTTGCATATAAAGAAATTAATTATTAACTTTGCATCGATTGCACAAGAGTGTGCGATTAATTAATATTTTAGATGCGTTTACTCGACGCTCTTCTTGTCTATCTGAAATCTGGTAAATTTCAAAGTGGTGTCAAGAATGAGACAACGGTAGATGCCTGTTGAATATGTTTATTTCATTAATATCTAATATGAGAATATTAGGTCTTAATGTGCGCATATTCTGCGTGAGGCCTCTTCGTTGTCCGTTCTACACCACCGGGCATTACCAGAGCCTCAGATAGAAGAACGGGCAAAAGTACAGACCTTGCGCTTCTTTTTTATAACTATCCTGAGTCTGGAAGGTCTATCAGGAAATATGTAAAAGTTTTCTATGAGACCTATTCAAATCTATCACTTTTTAGTTTTGACGGTTGGATTGCTTCTTTTTTCTGGTTGTAGTACTGGGAATTTGTCTGTGAGCAATGTTGGATATCAATCTTTACGAACGGATTTTGCCCAACCAAAGCGAGTGCCCTCTGATGCAAAGATTCAGGTACTCTACACGTTCTCTTCCGATGGAAACATTATTCCTGTTATTTTTAACTTAACAGATGAAATCTTGACTATTGATCAAACTAAGACATTCTTTATAAACACTGATGGCCAGTCCTTCAGTTACTATGATCCAAATATCGTTGTTAATTCTACCACGGAGACTTCCACTACGACGAACGGAGGGTCATTTAATTGGGGTGCTGCTGCCTCGGCATTAGGAATCGGAGGTGGATTAGGGACTATATTGGGTGGAATTACCTCAACACAGTCCTCTTCATACGGGGTTTCTAATACCAGTGCTGTATATTTAAGAGATACCCCCGTTGTCTCTATTGGACCTCGTGGCTCAGGTGCTCTTTCTAAAGAATATAGAATTACAGGGTTTGGCATTTCAAATCTCCTTTCGCCCGGAGTGAATAATGTACAGATGACTCCTGTAAATAGTGTAGGGAAGTTTAGCGTGTGCGTCAGCTATTCTTTTGATAATGGAGTAACTTATGATAAGCTTATTACTAACTTCTACATTAATTCCAGCTTTACGATAGGCTGCGATAGGGGAAGTGTAAGTAAAGGTATTGAAAGCATATATGTAAAAAAACCGGATGCCTTATCGGAATCATTATATATGATTCATGTTGCAAGTAACATAAGTGGTCAAACAACTTTTTTAAAAGGTGGTCTTATAGATTATAAATAATTAAAATTATGAAATATATCATTTATATTCTTTGTGCTATAGTCGGATTAAGTGCTTGTACCACTACTGAGAAAATGACTATTAATGCAAACCCTGGTACCAAAATCTTCACTTCACCTAATGATGAGAATCCAAAGGTTGTTCCCTCCTCAGGGAGTGTTAAAATAGAGGTGCCCAGTGATGGCTATTATTCTTATATGCTTGCTCAAGAACCTAATACAGGTTTCCTCATACCTTTTGGAATTGATTGTAAGGGTAATAAGCATATGGGTACAAAAGCTCTTTATGTGACGGGCGCTACTATAGCAATAATTGGATTGGGTGGAATTATTGGAGGAGGAGGAGCCTATCTAGGAGGCGACAGTGAAATTGGTGAGGTGTTCCTCGGAGGGGGATTAGGTGTAGCAGCTATAGGTAGTGGCATAGCTGTCCCGATACAAAATAGACTGAAGCAAAAGGCGTATGACTATAATTTTGCCTATAAGAAATATCAGTCTGTGCCCAAAGACATGAAACTGGTAACTCTCATGAATGTGGATCCTGAGAAGATGAGTTTAAATCCTGAGGTTGTAACTATCTCTAAAAGAAGTAAGGCAACCGTTGGAGATTCTAAAAGTGTAAATAAAACTTCTACTTCTAAAGTGAAAAAAGGTTTAAAAGATTATGGACAAGCTATAGAGGGTATTTATGCAGGCACTGGTAAGTTATACAAAGGGAAGATTCAGGAAGAGGCTTATGACAATATTCGAGTTGAAATAAAGCGAGAGTCAAATACAAGTGCACAAGTAACAATAATGGAATCAGATGAAGAATACTTTTCCTCACCACTTAATTATGACATTGCCAAAAATAAGGATGGGTCATATTTACTCAAAATGAAAGATATTCCTTCGGCTATAATAAAAATTGATTCTAAAGGAAACCTTGTATTCTCTCATGATAAAGTTAATATAGACGATGAAACCTACAAACTAAGTATCAACGGCAAACAGACTATTAAATCAAATAAGGGAGAGAACAATAACACTATTAAGAGCATAGAATTAAGTTTAATTGGCCAATGGGAGAAAAAGGGTGTACCAGCAACTTTGTCGTTCTTAAAAGAAAAATTATTTTATTATTCGATGTCCACTCTTTTATTTGATGATATTAGCATTTACGGTGATTGGAAGGTGTTGTCTCCTAATACGCTTCAGTTTGAGTATGATAATGAAACAATAACAGTAAAAATTATTTCAATAACCTCTGAAAAATTAGTTCTTGAGGCTACTGGAGACGGTAATTGGATTAAAGGAGAGTATGTGAAAATAATAGACTAACTAAATTGGTAAAGAAGGTAGTGAGGTTCAGAAGTATGAGATGGACGGTCATTACCTTCTTTGTTATTTACACAGAGGAATGATATCAGAATAGGAATTTAGATTTGTGATAATAGAGGGTGAGGTAAAGAGCCTTCTCTTTGTCATCGGAGTGGATTTTTTTGAGAGGAATATGGTGATAAAGCAAAAAAAGAGTAAATTTGTAGTCTTGATAAGGCCTGGAAGTTATCGAGCAATAATTTCTTGTGTTGTTCAGTATAATAAGATGAGTGTTCAGTAAAATAATGATAAGTTATGGATAAGGAGGTTCTTGAATTTGTGACATATTGTATTAGTAAACTGTCTCATGTCTTAAAACTACCTCAAAGTGAGGTTTATAGGCGTTTGAAGAAATCAGGCATATTATATGACTATATTGTGCCGTCGTATGATGTGCTTCACACTTTCGGCTCTCGTTATCTAATGGATGACTTAACAAGTTATATGAGAGAGAAAGGAGTTTTGGATTAATGAGACTTTATCACACATCCAATGTGACGGTTAAACAACCAGATGCTTTCCATTCCCGTGATTTTCTTGATTTCGGGAAAGGATTCTATTTAACCTCAATATATGACCAAGCTGTTAAATACGGTCAACGTTTCATTCGTAGACAACAAAAAGCTTGGCTCAACATTTATGAATTTGAATCTGAATTGACGGAGTGGAAGGTCTTAAAGTTTGATTCTTATAATTTAGAATGGCTTGATTTTGTGGCTAAATGTAGATCAGGAAAAGACGATTCGGATTATGATATAGTTATTGGAGGCATTGCAAATGATAAAGTAATCAGAACTTTGGATCGTTATTTTTTAGGTGAATTATCAGCTGAGGAAACAATTGGTCAACTGATTTATGAGAAACCCAATATTCAATATTGTATCCGATCACAGGAAATGCTTGAGAAATGTATTACTCATATTGAAAGTAGACAAATATGACAGAAGAAAGTAAATTAGTGCTTCGTGGTGATAAAAATGCTAATATCATTTTTGCATTATGCGAATTATTCCCTCTTTCTCTTGAAAAGGCGACCGACTTATTTTATGAATCTGATACTTCAGGGTTAATTGAGGATGGTGTGGCGGATTTGCAGTGTCGTAGTGACAAGTACCTTGCTACGCTTGTATGGGAGGAATCTCGAGAAAGTAAAAATTAATATTGAGATATAGGAGTGTGTTATGGTGAAGTTATTGGAGAGGCGGAAGGCGGTGCATCATTTTGGGAACAGGCCGGATAACGGGAGCGTGGAGCATTGCACTATGAGCAGCGATATTTTGGGTGTTAATAAGGAATTTTCAATCTATCTTCCGGCTGGATATGAGATTGGAAGCGGTAGCGTAGATAAATTCACCTCTGAGGCAGGAGAGAGTGCAGGAGGTAAAGCAGGATCTGAGGCAGAAAAAGCAGAGTCTGTGATCGGAGATAAGGCTGGCTCTGAGATAAATGAAAAGAGGTATCCTGTATTGTATCTGCTGCATCCGGGTGGTGGCACTCACGAGATTTGGATTAGCAGTGGGCAATTGCCTCAGATTGCTGACGATGCTATCCGCTCCGGAATGTCGTTGCCGATGATAATTGTGATGCCCGATGCAAGTGGAGAAGGGGAGTTTCACCTTGGTAAACATATGGGTTTCTTCTCTGTGCCCAGTTGGGATTACGAGGCATATATTCATAAGGAACTGATTCCCTTGATTGATTCCACTTACCGCACCCTTGCAGATAAGCAACACCGAGCCGTAACAGGTGTGTCAATGGGTGGTGAAGCTGCTATTGCTTATGGTCAGAAGTATTCTGACTACTACGGCTCGGCTTGTGCCATCAGTGGTCTTTTAGGGCATACAGAGAGAAGCCAGTTGTCGAAGTCGGATAAGGATTACGCCGATTCCCTTGCCAATAACAATCCCTCCCTGTTTGTCGAGAATGCTACTGATGATGTGGTGGAGAGGTTGAAAACCGTAAGGTGGTATACCGACTGTGCCGACAATGATTATGTTTACGAGGGTAATATCCAGTTCTTCCTTGCAATGAAAGAAAAAGGTATACCTATGGATTACCGTATGCGTAGCGGAGTGCATGGATGGTATTATTGGATTACGGGTATGGCACCCATATTCCAATTCCTCTCAATCGGCTTCGCTAAGAGTTAGGCGGAAGGTGCTGAGGATTTGTCTTCACTAAGGGTTAGTCGGAGTGTGCTGAGAAGTTGCTAAAAAGACAGTTTAAGGGTACGGAGAATCTGACTTACGGTTCGCGTAACGTTTTGAGCGGCTATGTCAGGGCGAAGTGCTTCCGATAGCTCAACGGGTCCGGCAATTATCGGGAACACGGCTTTGAAACCGACTTCCATAAGCGAGGGAACAGCTTCAGGCATCACGGCACCTCCGATGGCAATCACCGGGACGTTGTACTTCTCAGCGTGTTTAAGCACTCCATAAGGTGTCTTGCCCATGCACGTTTGCTTATCAAGTCGTCCCTCTCCTGTGATTACCAAAACTGCATCTTCAAGTTTGGCATCGAAGTTTACGGCATCGAGCACCATGTCGATGCCCGGCTGAAGGGTAGCGTTGAGAAATGCCAAAAATGCGAACCCCAAGCCCCCTGCAGCTCCAGCTCCGGGATAAGTAGAGAAGTCTACACCGATATTGCCGACGCTAACACCCATATGATTGGCTATCATATTCGCATTGTCGGCTACCACGCGAGTGAAAGAGGCAAGCGAAGAGTCTAACTGTGAGACCATCTCTTTGTCGGCACCCTTCTGAGGTCCGAATACATAGCTTGCTCCGTTCG
>CAZAWC010000127.1:0-6984 GCA_964488595.1 uncultured Staphylococcus sp.
TCGACCACGACTATGAGGAGGTGAGCGATCAGATCTCGGAGATGAAACACTCCTGCCGCGCCTCGCTGCTCAAGGTGATCCTCGAGACCGGTGCGCTCAAGACCGCCGAGAACATCCGCAACGCTTCGATCCTCAGCATGTGGGCCGGGGCCGACTTCATCAAGACCTCGACCGGCAAGGAATATCCCGGCGCATCGCTCGAGGCCGCCTACGTCATGTGCGAGTGCATCAAGGAGTATTACGAAAAGACCGGCCGCATGGTGGGCTTCAAGGCCGCCGGAGGCGTCACCACCACCGACGAGGCCCTCGCATACTACACCATCGTGCGCGAGGTGCTCGGAGACAAGTGGGTGGCCACCAACGAGTATTTCCGCATCGGCGCATCACGTCTGGCCAACAACCTCCTCTCCGACATCATCGGCATAGAGACCAAATTTTTCTGACAATCCACCCTTCCCGCTAACCCCATCCCGCAGCGTGGCGCCGGACCCGGCCCCGCCACCCCGGCCGCCACGCTGCGGAGACACTACTCATGGAAAAGAAATACTGGATCATCGTCAACGGCGAGCAACGAGGCCCCTACACCCTCGACGAGCTCACCTCGCGCCCCGACCTCACGCCGCAGACCCCCGTGTGGCATGAAGGACTCTCCGACTGGACCACCGCCGACCGTCTGCCCGAGCTGACGGGCCCCCGGTGTGCCGCCCGTCCCCCCAAGAGCAGCTTCACCGCCACGGTGAGCCCCACCGGCGGCGAGCCCCTCACCAGACCGCGCACCTACATGTTCTGGGCCCTCGCGGCCACCCTCTGCTGCTGTCTCCCCACCGGCATCGTGGCCATCATCTATGCCGCCAAGGTGTCGCCCGCCTTCAACGCCGGCGACTACGAGGGGGCCAAGCGCGCCTCCGAGCGCGCCGGATGGTGGTGTATCATCTCGGCCGTCGCCGGGCTGATATGGGCACCGTTCTCGATGCTCTACTCACTCCTCACCTCGTTCTGAGCGTGAGTGTGCCGGTCAGGCCCTCGCGGCGCTCGCTCACACTGGCCGCCGGGGCGCTGCTCCTCGCCGCCGCGGTGGTCTACATGGTGTTTGACCCCTCCGTCCACGCCTATCCCCGCTGCATGTTTCTCACCCTCACGGGGTGGGAGTGTCCCGGCTGCGGATCCCAGCGCGCCATCCACGCCCTGCTGCATGGCCGCGTGGCCGAGGCTTGGGCCTACAATGCCCTGCTGCTCATCGAGCTCCCCATATTTGCCGCCTACGCCCTCACCGGGCTGGCTCCCGGCCGCTGGCCACGCCTGCACCGATTCATCACATCGCGAGTGTTCATCCTCTCGCTTCTCTCAGTCATTATCATCTGGACCATTCTCCGCAATCTATGACCCGTCTCACTACACGCGACATCGTGCTCCGCTCCCTGCTGTTCGCAGCCTCGGTGGCTCTGCTGGTCTACTTCCTTCCGCGCACAGACAAGGACCGCTTCATCTATGAGGTAAACCGTCCGTGGAGCTACGCCCTGTTCACGGCGCCGTTCGACATCCCCGAGCATCTCGACTCGGTGAGCGCCACCCGCATCAAGGACAGCATCGACGCCCACTTCGAGCCGGTGTTCACCCGCGACGCCGCCCTCGAGAAGACCATCGTCTCCGACTATACCACCCGCCTCAACGCCACCGAGACGCCAGACATCACCCCGGCGCAGAAGAACCAGATCATCAAAGCCATACGCACCATCTACGAAAACGGCATCGTGGACCGCGACACCTATGCCCGCATCTCCGACGGCTCGCTCCCGGCCGTGAGATTCGTCCATGACAACGTGGCCATCTCCGTGCCCACACGGCGCTTCCTCTCGGCCTACCGCGCCTATGAGCAGCTCGACTCCATGCTCGGCGACAAGGCCATCCGCAGCGTGCTCACGGCCACACGCCTCTCCGAGATGCTGCGCCCCAACATCTCGGTCGACTCGGCCACCACACGCTCGCTGCTGCTCGACGCCTATCAGCGCGCCCTCGCCCCCGTGGGTGTGGTGCAGCAGGGCGAGCGCATCATCGACAAGGGCGACATCGTCACCACACGCATAGCCACCATCCTGCGCACATATGAGGAGATGAGCGACGAGCGCGACCACTCGGGCCAGATGAGCCAGCACCACTATCCGCTGGCCGGGCAGATACTCTTCGTCATGATCCTCCTCGCCGCCATCTACGGCTACCTATACATATTCCGCCCCGAGTATTTCGCCGACGACCGCAAGGTCATCTTCACCATGAGCCTCGTCACCCTCTTCACGCTCTTCACGTTTGCCATGGAGGCCACCTTCGCGCTGGGGCTCTACATCACCCCCTTCACCATGGTGCCGATACTGGTGGAGGTGTTCATGGACTCGCGCACGGCATTCTTCGTCAATCTCATCTGCATCATGCTGTGCACCATCGTGTCGCGCTTCCCGCTCGAGTTCATCTTCTGCCAGTTCATCGCCGGGCTGGTGGCCATCGACTCGCTCAACGACCTGTCCCGCCGCAGCCAGCTCATACGCACGGCCGCCCTCATCTTCCTGAGCTACTCGCTCTGCTACGTCACCATCGAGATAATGCAGAGCGGCTCCATAGCCAAGGTCACTCCCCGCATCTTCGGCGCGTTTGCCGTCAACGCCATCCTCATCTCGTTCAGCTACGTGCTCATGTTCCTGCTCGAGAGGGTATTCGGCTTCACATCCAAGGTGACGCTGGTCGAACTCTCCGACACCAACAACCCCCTGCTGCGCGAACTCTCCGAGGAGTGTCCCGGCACCTTCAACCACTCCATGGCGGTGAGCAATCTGGCCTCGGCCGCCGCACAGCGCATCGGTGCCAACGTGCAGATGGTGCGTACGGGCGCACTCTATCATGACATCGGCAAGATACGCAACCCCGCCTTCTTCACCGAAAACCAGCACGGCGTCAATCCCCACGACGCCCTCGACGCCATCCAGAGCGCACGCATCGTCACCGGCCACGTGCGCGACGGCCTCGCCATGGCCGACAAGGCCAAGCTCCCGCAGGCCATCAAGAACTTCATTGCCGAGCACCACGGCGCAGGCAAGGCACGCTACTTCTACAACACCTATGCCAACGCCCACCCCGACGAGAAGATCGACCCCGCCCCCTTCACCTATCCCGGCCCCAACCCTCAGAGCCGCGAGACCTCGCTGCTCATGATGGCCGACAGCGTGGAGGCCGCCTCCCGATCCATGAAGGAGCACACCCCCGAGGCCATTCAGGCGCTGGTCAACAAGATCATCGACGGGCAGATAGCCGAGGGGCTCCACAACGAGTCGCCCCTGTCGTTCCGCGACGTCAACACGGTCAAGGACGTATTTGCCCAGCGCCTGCGCACCATGTATCACTCGCGCATCTCCTATCCCGAGCTCCACAAGGACCCCAAGCCCGGCAGCTCACCCGCCGACACCGACAATCCCACTACCTCAACACCTTCATCGCAACAATCATGAGAACTATCTTAGCGTGCATCCTCACGGCCGCCTCGGCACTCACCGCCTCGGCCTATACCCCGGTCACCCTCCCCGTCATCCCACCCGACCCGGCCCTCGAAGCCCGTGTGCAGCAGACACTCGCCGGCATGACACTCGAGCAGAAAGTGGGTCAGATGGTACAGCTGCAGATCGACGTGGTGGGCACGTTTGGCACAGACGGCCGCTTCAGCCTCTCGCAGGCCAAGCTCGACTCCGTCATCTCCACCTACAAGGTAGGCTCGTTTCTCAACACCCCCGGCACCACCACCCTCTCCGCAGCCGAGTGGGACGGCATCATCTCCACCCTTCAGGAGTCGTCCATGCGCCTCAACGCCGGGCTCCCCATCATCTATGGCCTCGACCAGATCCACGGCACCACCTATGTCAACGACGGTGTGCTTTTCCCGCAGGGGATCAACATGGCTGCCACGTTCGACACCGGCCTGACCGAGAAAGCCGCCGCCACCACCGCATGGATGACCCGCGCCGCCGACTGTCCGTGGACATTCTCCCCCACGCTCGATCTGGCCCGCGACCCACGCTGGCCCCGATTCTGGGAAAACTATGGCGAGGACCCGCTGGTCAATGCCCTGATGGGCGCGGCTGCCGTGCGCGGATTTCAGGGCAACGACCCCAACCATGTGGGCCCGCGCCACATCGCCGTGTCGCTCAAACACTTCATGGGCTATGGCTCGCCCTTCTCGGGCAAGGACCGCACGCCGGCCCTCATCTCCCCCTCCGACCTGCGCGACAAGCATTTCGCACCTTTCCTCGAAGGGCTCAAGAACGGCGCCCTCACCGTGATGGTCAACTCCGCCAGCATCAACGGCGAGCCTGTCCACGCCTCGTGGCGCTACCTCACCCGCTGGCTCAAGGATGACCTGCAGTGGGACGGCCTCATCGTCACCGACTGGGCCGACATCAACAATCTCTACACCCGCGAGCATGTGGCCGCCGACCGCAAGGATGCCATCCGCATCGCCATCAATGCCGGCATAGACATGGCCATGGAGCCATACAAGGCCGACTTCTGCTCACTGCTCATCGAGCTGGTCAAGGAGGGCAAGGTGCCCATGAGCCGCATTGACGACGCCGCCGCCCGCAACCTGCGCCTCAAATACCGCCTCGGGCTCTTCGACCGCCCCAACACCACACTGAGCGAGTATCCCGAGTTTGCCGACCGAAAGAAGCATGACGCTCAGGCCCTCGAGGCTGCCGTGCGCTCCATCGTGCTCCTCAAGAACAATGACAACCTCCTCCCCCTCTCACAGGGCACACGCATCCTCGTCACCGGCCCCACCGCCAACACCATGCGCGCCCTCAACGGCGGATGGAGCTACTCGTGGCAGGGTCATCTGGCCGACGGCTGTGCCGCGGGCTACAACACCATATTCGAGGCTCTGGCCGAGCGGTTCGGCAAGACGTCGGTGAGCTACGTCCCCACCGTCTACTTCCCCGAGCAGGGCAAGTATTATGACGAGGTCGACGCCGGCACCGCCGAGGCCGTCAAGGCAGCCGCCGGGGCCGACGTCATCGTGGTGTGCATAGGCGAAAACTCATATTGCGAGACCCCCGGCAATCTCACCGACCTCTATCTCTCCGCCCCCCAGCGCGACATGGTCAAGGCGATGGCCGCCACCGGCAAGCCCGTGCTGATGGTGATCTGCAGCGGACGCCCCCGCATCATTGCCGACATCGAGCCCCTCGCCACGGCCGTCATCGACGCCATGCTCCCCGGCAATCTCGGCGGCGACGCGCTGGCGGCGCTGGTGAGCGGCGACGAGAACTTCTCGGGCCGTCTCCCCTTCACATACCCCCGCGAGATCAACTCCCTCACCACCTACGACTATAAGGCATCCGAGGAAGCCCCCCGCATGGAGGGCGCCTATGACTATGACGCCCGCGTCAACGTGCAGTGGCCCTTCGGCTACGGCAAGTCATACACCACCTTCTCCTACTCCAACCTCTCGGTGAGCCACAAGGAGTTTAACGCCGGCGACGTGATCACCGTCACCGTCGACGTCACCAACACCGGCACACGCGACGGCATCGAGGCCGTGCTGGCCTATACCACCGACCATGTGGCCTCCGTGGTGCCCGACAACAAGCGCCTCCGCGCCTTCACCACGCTGGCCCTGATGCCGGGCGAGACACGCGCCGTGCGCTTCCACATCCCCGCCACCGACCTCGCCTTTGTCAACGCCGAGGGTCAGTGGACGCTCGAGGAGGGCGACTTCACCCTGCGTGTGGGCAATCTCACCGCTCCCCTCCGCTGCACCGAGACCGTGGTGTGGACCCGCCCCAACATCTGACACATCCCCTACACCCTCCACACTGACTGTATGCGAATCCTCATCTGCTGCTCCGACCTCACCTACAAGGGTGGCATGGTGTCCGTGGTCAAAGGCTATCTCGGCTATGACCGCTGGCCCGACGATATCGAGCTCACCTTCGTCCCCACCCACCGCGAGGGGGGCAAGGGAGCGCTCGTGTGGTGCTTTGCCAAAGCCTTGGCCCGCATAGCGCGCATGGCCCGGCGCGGAGAGATAGATGTGGCCCATCTGCATGTGGCCGAGAGGGGCAGCTTCGTGCGCAAGGCCATGCTGATGCGCCTCCTCCACCGCTATGGCATCCCCGTGGTGCTCCACCACCACGGGGCTGAGTTCGAGCCGTGGTATGCCGGACGCTCGCCGCGCGTCAGGCGCATGATCGACAGCGCGCTCGCCGAGGCCGACCTCAACATCGTCCTCAGCCGGCGCCTCGTCAGCGGCATCACCTCCAAGGCACCCGCCGCCCGTGTCGAGCCTCTCTACAACGCCGTCGATGTGCCTCCCGTCAATCCTTACACCGACTTGCGTCGCGGAGTGCTCTTCCTCGGCCGCCTCGGGCGCCGCAAAGGCACCTACGACCTGCTCGAGGCCATCCGTCGCATCGACGCCGACATCCCGGCCGACATACGCTTCTACCTGTGCGGCGACGGCGAGGTAGACCAAGTGCGCGCCGCTGTCGACGACATGGGCATCTCCCACAGGATAGCCCACATCGGGTGGACCGACGGACAGCTCAAGGAGACCATCCTCGCCGACACCATGATCAATGTGCTCCCCTCATATCACGAAGGGCTCCCCATGACCATCCTCGAGACCATGGCGCGGGGCATCCCCAACATCTCCACCCCCGTAGCCTCGATTCCCGAGGTGATCACCGACGGGCTGACAGGCCTACTGGTGGAGCCGGGCGACGTGGAGGCTCTGGCCGGCGCCCTGAGGCGGCTCACGGGCGACGCCACCCTGAGGCGCAGCATCTCCGACGCCTCCCACGCCCTCATCCTGCGCCAATTCTCCCTGCCCGCGGCCATCGACACCCTCTCGGGTATCTACCGCAGGCTCAAGCCCGCAAAAAAATAGAAGGTAATTAATAGATTAATATTGTCAACGGCCTCCTTGCATATGAGGTCGGCAGCGGCCCC
>CAZAWC010000128.1:0-6941 GCA_964488595.1 uncultured Staphylococcus sp.
ACACCCAGTTGTTGATCGGGCCGGCAAACGACTCGTTGTTGCCGAAATAGTGGCACAGCAGCGTGGCATAGGCAGACGTCATCAGGTCCACGGCCTCGTCGTCGCCGATCTGCTCGTCGGTGAACACGCCCTGCGGCTTGGTGTCGAGCAGGTCATCGCAGGATGTGGTGACCGCGGTCATCGAGGCGATGGCAGTCAGGCATAGAGCGTTCTTTATAATGTTTCTTAGAGTTTTCATTTTTCTGAATTTGTGCTGATTGCTGATTCGAGAGGCTTAGAACTGAAGGTTGAGGCCGACGGTGAAGGTGCGGGGACGCGGATATGCGCCGTTGTCGATATGCGCACCATATTCGCCCGGCAGGATTTCGGGGTCGAGCCCGGTGTATTTTGTCATAGTGAACACATTCTCCACCTGTCCGTAGACATCGAGGTTGGAGGCCCCGATCTTGCCGATGATATTCTTGGGAAGGGTGTAGGAGAGCTTGAGATATTTCATCTTCATATATGACCCGTCCTCGACATAGTAGGTCGAGAAGCGCGACTCGTTGTTGTCGTCGGTGAGCGAGAGGGCGGGTATGCCTGAGTTGGGATTCTCCTTGGTCCAAGCGTTGAGGATATCGACACCGCGGTTGGTGGAGATGTTGCCGTAGTTCATGGAGAGGAGCTGACGCTTCATGTGGTTCTGGATGTCGAATCCGAAGTCGCCGGCAAAGAACATGTCGAGAGAGAAAGCCTTGTATTTGAGACCGAGGTTGATACCCATCGACAGGTCGGGGTTGGGGTCGCCGATGATGCAGCGGTCGTTGTCGTCGATCACACCGTTGCCGTCGAGATCGCGATAGATGAGACGGCCGGGAGCGGCACCGTTCTGGAAAGCGTGGTTGGCCACCTGCTCCTCATTCTTGAAGATGCCGTCGCAGACATATCCGTAGTAGACACCCATCGGCTGGCCGGGGATGAGACGCTGGTCACCGCCGATAAACTTCTGACGGGAGTTGAGCGTGACGAGTTTGTTCTTGTATTGCGAGATGTTGACAGAGCCGTTCCACGAGAAGTCGCCGTATTGGGGGCTGCGGTAGGCCACTGATACCTCCCAGCCGGTGTTCTTCATGTCGCCTGTATTGAGCCAGATGGCGGCGTTCTCACCTGCCACGTCGAGGGCCGGCGGGATCGTGAGCATGTCCTTGGTCTTCTTGATGAAATAATCGGCGCTGATGTTGAGGGTGCCGTTGAAGAGGATGAAGTCGGCACCGATATTGTTCTGATAGGTGGTCTCCCACTTCAGTTTGGGATTGCCGGTGCTTGCCAGCGTGATGCCTGCCGTTGTGGACGAGTTGGTGCCGCTGAGGTCATAGGCACCGTTGCCGGTGTTGAAGATATAGAACGAGTAGGCGGGATAGAGCGTGGCGATGTTGGCGTTACCGTTCTGACCCCACGAGTAGCGGATCTTCATGTCGTTGAGGATGTCGTTCTTGGGGAAGAAATCCTCCTGAGTGGGACGCCATGCCAGCGAGAATGCGGGGAAGACACCTGCACGGTAGCCCTTGGCAAAGCGCGAGTTCTCGTCGCGGCGGATGGTGAACGAAGCGAGATAGCGGTCGGCATAGTTGTAGTCAGCCTTGCCAAACAGCGAGAACACTGCCCACTGGTTTTTGCCGCCGCCGTTGGTGCGGGTGCCTGTGCCGGCGCCGATCTGCATGAAATCTGCATCTTCGAAAGCATATCCCTCGCGTGTGGCCGAGAGGTCGCGGAATGTGTAGCCGATAGCCTCGGTGCCGATGAGGACGTTGAGGTGATGGCTCTCGCCGAATGTTGCGTTATAGTTGGCCGTGTTGGTCCATGTCCATGTGTCGCCCTGTCCGTAGACACTTGTCATGCTGTTGACGTCGCCGGGATTGACGGAGCGGCCCAAGGTGTTGTTGAAGTACTGGCTGTGTTCGATACCGATGTTGGACTTGAGCGAGAGGCCCTCGATGGGCTTCACCTCGAGATAAGCGTTGCCGAGGATGCGCCACGAGGCATAGTCATTGTCCTTGGCGTTGGCGATGAGCTGCACGGGGTTGGCGAGGTCAGAGCCTATGAGGCCGAGGGGGAGGGTCCAGTCGCCGTTGAGGCCGCGCACTGGGAGGGCGGGATGCTGGCTCATGGCGGTGAAGGGGATGCCACGGTCGCCGGCCACATCGACACCGCGGTTGGTCCAGCGGGCCACCACGAGATTCTCACCCACGCTGA
Source organism: uncultured Staphylococcus sp. (assembly GCA_964488595.1). Taxonomy (GTDB): domain Bacteria; phylum Bacteroidota; class Bacteroidia; order Bacteroidales; family Muribaculaceae; genus Duncaniella. The sequence continues at coordinate 2,233 of CAZAWC010000128.1, forward strand.
TGTATTTGTTGAAGTCGTAGTGCGAGTTGACACGGGCGGAGTAGCGCTCGTAGAATGTATCCTTGATGTTACCGTTCTGATTGATGTAGTTGAGCGAGAACATCACAGAGCCTTTCTCGGTATTGTTAGAGATAGAGGCGGTGAGATTGTTGGTCCAAGCCGTGTGATAGATCTGGTCCTGCCAGTCGGTGTTGGTGGTGGGGAAGTTGGTGTTGCCGTCCACATACTGCTGGAGCACGGGAGTGGCACCCGAGCCATAGAGAACGTGTGAGGGGGTGATGTGTGAGTTGGCCGAGGCCGTCCAGTAAGCCTGACCCCACTGCTCGGCGTTGAGCATCTTGTAGCGCTTGGCTATGGTCTGAGCGCTGGCGGCATAGTTGACATTGATGGTCATACGGTCACCTTTGCCCTGCTTGGTGGTAATGACCACCACACCGTTGGCTGCACGCGAGCCGTAGATGGAGGCCGAGGCGGCATCCTTCAGCACCTGCATGGTCTCGATGTCGGAGGGGTTGATACAGTTGATATTGTCGGTGGGCACACCATCTATGATATAGAGGGGGTCGTTGCTGGAGTTGGCTGTCGACATGCCTCGCACACGGATGGAGCCTGTGCCGCCGGGAGCAGCGTCGGGGATCACATTCACGCCGGGGAGCTTGCCGGCCATGGAGTTCATGATGTTGCCGGAGTTCTCACTGAGAGGTTCCTTCATGTTCATCACCGCTACAGCGCCGGTGAGGTCGGCCTTGCGGACTGTCTGGTAGCCGATCACCACCACATCGTCGAGAAGCTCGGAGTCGTCGACGAGCGCTATGGTCAGTTCGGGCTCGGCCTTCACTGTCTTGGACTCATATCCGATATAGGTCACCGTGAGGTTTGACCCCTCGGGCACCGTAATTACAAATTTTCCGTCGAAGTCGGTTGAGACGCCGAGTTTCTCCGAAGCGTCGCTGACGACGCTTGCCCCGATGAGCGGTTCGTCGTCGAGGGCTGAAACAACGGTCCCATGCACAGTGATGTTCTGTGCTTGTGCGACTATCGCTGCTAACAATAGCAATAAGGCACTGAGAATTGTTTTTTTCATCTGGTTTTTGATTTTTAGGGTTTTTTGAGAATTTCTGCCACAAAGGTATTGTGACATGCCCCACGGATGTTAACACAGGTGTTGCATAGTGTATGAATTTTTGAGCAATGCCCAAAAATTCATACATAATGCACAATTCTTAATATCCTAACAGTGTGCCTTATGGCCGATAGAGACCGACTATTGTCTGATGCCGAGCCTCGTCCTCATCTCCGAGGGTGACTCGCCATATGTCTCGCGGAACACACGGGTGAAATAGGCCGGCGCGGAGAATCCGACCTCGTAGACAATCTCGCTGATCGTCTTGTCGGTCGACGTGAGAAGGTCGCGGGCCTTGGTGAGCCTGATCTTGCGCAGCAGCTCCACGGGCGAGTAATTGGTCAGGGCCTTTATCTTGCGATAGAACTGTGAGCGGCCAAGCCCCATCTTAGAGGCAAGGGCATCGATATTCAGATCGGGATTGCCTATCTCGCGGTTGACGAGCCCGACAAACTCGCTATAGAATGCGTTGTCTATGTCACCCGGGGCCGCGGGCAGGGGGCGGTCCTTGGCGTCGGGGACAGCGGCGCGCGATGGCACCGGTGCGGCCGGGCTGCCGAGCACGTTGCGGATGCGCTTGCGGTTTTCGATCAGATTGGCGCACCTCATCATGAGCATCTTGCTGTTGAAAGGCTTTGAGAGATAGCCGTCCGCTCCGCTTTCATAGCCGTCGATGCGCTGCTCGTCCATGCTGCAGGCAGTGAGCATCAGCACGGGGATGTGTGAGGTGGAGATCTCCTCCTTGATGCGACGGCAACACTCCAGACCGTCCATCACGGGCATCATCACGTCGCAGATGATGAGGTCGGGCACATACTTGGAGGCGAGCCTGATCCCCTCACGGCCATCCTGAGCCTCGATGATGCGATAGTCCGTGGAAAGCAACTCCCTGATCATCATTCTGATATCGGCATTATCGTCAATCACCAGCAGTAGAGGCCTCTCGTCGCCGCCGTCGGTCACGGCGCTCTCTATCTCGCTGAGCTCGGCCTCTATCTCGCTCTCAGGGATGGCCCGCGCCACCTCCGTGGCCTCCGCGGTGTCAATATGACGCACAGGCAGACTCACTGCAAACTTAGTCCCTTTGCCCTCAGTGCTCTCCACCTCGATAGTGCCGTCGTGGAGCTCCACAAAGGCCTTGGCAAGCGACAGGCCTATGCCCGAGCCATTGGGGTGAATCTTATCGACCTGATAGAAGCGGTCGAAGATATTGCCGAGGTCCTCCTCGGGGATGCCGCGGCCTGTGTCCTCGACGCTGAATGTCAACCGGCTGTCGTCGCAGGAGCACACCAGACGGATGCGTCCGTTGCGCGGGGTGTATTTTATGGCGTTGGACATCAGGTTGAACAATACCCGCTCTATCTTTTCGGTGTCGATAGCCAGTGTCACCGAAGGATCGACGCTGATGTCGATGGAGAGCTTTATCTCGCGACTGCGCGCTATCTCGATAAACGACTCGGCCCAGTCGCGCATCAGGTCGGCAATGGGCACCTCGGTGAGGTTGACCTGCAGCTTGCCGTTCTCATATTTACGGAAGTCAAGTATCTGATTGATAAGGCGGCGGAGTATCTTGACATTCTTGTTGGCTATCTTCATCAGCGCATGGTGCGAGGGGGTGAGATAGTCGGCTTTCTCAAGCTGCTCGACAGGCTCGGCTATGAGCGTGAGGGGTGTGCGCAGGTCGTGAGACACGTTGGTGAAAAAGATGAGTTTCGACTGTGTGGCGGCATGGAGCTGTTCATTGAGCTTCTTCTCCGTGTCGCGCTGTCGGGCAAGCAGTTCGTTCTGCTCCTCAAGTATCTTCTGATGCCTCTTGCGCTGCCAGAATGCCCTCAGCAGCATGAACAGAAACCCGAACAGAAGGGCCAGTATGACTATAGTGGCATAAAACAGCCCCCTCTGATAGGAATAGAGGGTCAGATATTCGTCGACCTCCGACTTGAGCAGCTGTATCTTGGATGTCTCCTCCTTGAGCGACCCGTTTTGCAGCAGAAGGATGTCGGCGTTAGACTTGTCGACAGCCGAGGCCAGCGGCAACCTGTTCTCACGCTCGTAAGGGCGCCCCTCCAATATGGCCAATGCCGTGCGTATCAGTCCATAGCCCTCGGTGGGATAGAGGAATGTGGCGTCTATCACACCGTCGGCCACGGCCTTCATGCCAATCTCAGGCGCTGCATCCACGCCTAATACCCTAACGTTCAGACCCTTTTCCGATGCCACCTCCGAGGCGGCTATAGCCATGCGGTCGTTGTGGGCGTAGATCAGATCAACGTCTGGATAAAGCGTCAGGAGCGAGTCGGCCACCACGGTAGCGTCCTCATAATTCCAGTTGCCATGAGCAGAGCCTATGATCTCGAGGCCGTTAGAGCGCGCTTCGTCATAGAATCCGTCATGACGCTGCACGGCGGGAGTGGAGCCTGAGAGACCGTATATCTCGATCACCTTTCCTCCCGTCCCCACCAGATTATGAGCATAACGGGCGGCTGCGCGGCCTATGCCGTAATTGTCCACCCCCTGACGGGCAGTGTATGTATCGCCGTTGATCTCACGGTCGAACAGTATCACGGGGATCCCCGACTCATACACCTCTTTAATCACCGGGGTGATGGCATCGGCCTCATTGGGGGCGGCGATGATGATGTCAAAGCCGTTGTCGACGAAGTATCGTATGTCGGCAATCTGCTTTTCGTTGCTGTCATCGGCCGAGCGTATCTCCACCTCGGCCTCGGGGTGGAACATTATCTCGCGATTGATCTCGTCGTTCATCTTGGCACGCCAGTCGTCCTGACTGCACTGCGACACGCCGATGCGGTATCGCTTCTCCTCGCGGCACCCTGACGCCGCCACAGACAGCAGCAGCAAGAGCAGGAGTGGAAATATCCTTTCTATATATATTATTGTCCTGTTTGACATGGTATCGTGGTTTGGGCCACGCAAAGATAATTATTATCTATGAAGAACGGTGCATTATGTATGAATTTTTGTGCGATGCAACATTTTTATCACATATTGCCCGATTAGTGATAGTCCTGATTATGATAATGTAGTAGATTTGCAGCATAATTTCCGAATCACATAAACAACCATCAATAAACTATGAACCTTAAAACCAAAATCGCCATGACACTGCTGACATTGCCGATGCTCACATCACTCCCGGCCAAGGCCGCCGGCGGCGTCAGGGTGGAACATCTAGGCACTAACAACACACTGGTGAGAGTGGACAGCACGGCACGCTATCTGATGATGCCCGTGCAGGAAGCATATGATGACGCCACGGTCAATGTCGTGGTGGACGGCAAACTCGAACGCACTATCTATGTGCGTCTGGCCAAGTCGAAGGTGGACTATTCGATGCCTCTCGACCTCAGCGAATATGACGGACGCAACGTGGTGCTCAATGTGGTGACGTCGCAGGGTCGAAGCACCCTGCGCGAGGCTAAGGAGGATGCCTGCTGGACAAACTTCTACCTCACGGACACGATAGATGTGGCCAACAAGGAGGAATATCGCCCGGCATTTCACCACACGCCGCTCTACGGCTGGATGAACGATCCCAACGGTATGTTCTATAAGGACGGTGTGT
>CAZAWC010000129.1:0-6907 GCA_964488595.1 uncultured Staphylococcus sp.
GGCCCCCGCGAGGGGGTCATGGCCATTGGTAGGCCCGGGCCTTGGCCCGGGTATAGATTGCACCCCCACCCAGCGGCCCCCGCGAGGGGGTCGTGGATTACTCGCCCCCGCAGACATAAAATAAAAAGGAACTGCTTCACGCAGCTCCTTTCCATGAGTTTCCAATAGGTACAATTTCTAAGGTAAAAAAGATTGTTTTTAGGTTCGTGTTGCAAAGGTAGGCCTAAATTTGTTGGCAGAGAAATTTTTTTTTATGTTTTCCAACATAATTTCTTGACCTATTCTTTGCATTATTTATTTTTATCGCGCCTAACTGCCTGATATAGCGCATCCTCACAGAAAGACATTTTACGATAAGTAGATGATAAAATATGTTAAAACCTCACACCCCGTCCCCCGTGGCGCCATCCGCGAATGATTTGGTAGCCAGCTCACGCCCGTCCCACACCGCATATGTGAAGCGGCTTATCCAGTCCCCGAGGATCACCACCCGTCCCCCCTCGGGCAGCCTGTGGTCCAGCAGCGTATGCTGGTGGCCGAAGATAAAATAGTCCACCTTCTCCCCCGCCGAGCGGTTATACTCCTCAGCCCACTCCACCAGCGACTCCCCCATCGACGCCGGCGGCGTGTAGCCACCCTTCTTGCGGCTGTGGGCCGACCACGCATGCGCAAACCCCACCGTCCACCGCGGGTGGATAGCCGCAAACGCCACCTGAGCCGGCCGCCAGCGGAACAGCCGCGTCAGCACCCTGAACGCCAGCCGCCTACGCCCCACACCGTCGCCGTGCTCCATCAGGAAACGGCGTCCCTCCATCTCCCTCACCAATATCCCGTCGTGCACCGTCAGACCTATCTCCGAGGGCAGATAGTCGAAGATCCATATATCATGATTCCCCTTCAGCCACGTGATCTCCACCCCCGAGTCGGCCAGCTCGGCCAGCGCACCGAAAAACCGTGTGAACCCCCGCGGCACCACGTCGCGATACTCCCACCAATAGTCCAGCACATCACCCAACAGAAACAGCCGCCGCGCCCGCGGACCGATCGAGCGCAGAAACTCCACCACCCTCCGCTCGTGGGCACGCCCGTCGGCTATATATCCCGCCCCGAGATGAAGGTCGCTGATGAAGTATGTGAGCGTGCGTCCCCCCTCGTCCGTCGTCATAAGAATCCGAGGTCCAGTTTAGCCTCCTCGCTCATCATATCCTTATTCCACTCCGGCTCGAACACTATCTTGATGTCCACGCCCTTCACCCCCTCGATGCTCTCCAGCTTGATGCGCGCATCATCCACCAGAAAGTCAGCCGCCGGACACGACGGCGCCGTCAGCGTCATCGTCACCGTCAGGTTGCCCTCATCGTCGAGGTCGATGCCATAGATCAGGCCGAGGTTATAGATATCCACAGGGATCTCCGGGTCATAGACAGTCTTGAGCATATCCACAGCCTTCTCTTCTATCTTGAGCTTATCTTCAGCAGTCATCGCGAGTAATAATTATTTTTTTTAGTACAACATATAGTATACATTCAGCGCCGCCCCTTCTTGTTGCCAAACGAGATGGTCGTCACGAGGATAGCCCCGTTGGCCCCCCGCATCCCATACTGCGGAGCGCTCTTCAGCACCTCCACATGGTCCACGTCATAGACATTCACATTGTCCAGCGTCTCCACCTCCATGCCGTCCACCATAAACAGCGGCTGGCTTGAGAACAGCAGCGACCGCTGTCCGCGCATCTGCACCTGCCCGTCCGGCGTCACCGTCAGTCCGGCCACCTTCCCCGCCAGCGCCTGCAGCAGATTCGTCGCCCCCGAGCGGCGCAGCAGCTCCCCGCTGATGCCCGACCCCGAGCCCGTATACTCGCGGCGCTTCACATAGCCATAGCCCAGATTCACCAGCGAGTCATCCTCCACAGCACTCCTCATCGTATAGTCGTCCCCGAGGATTATGCGCATACTCTTGCGCCCCTCTACAGGGATCCTCACCACAGTCTTCTTGCCCACCAGCAGCGTCAGCGTGTCCGTCGGCGCCACGTCCGTCAGGCCGAAACGCCCCTGCTTGTCCGACGTCGCATAATAATTGCGGTCAAACGTATACACACGCACCTTCTTCACCGGCTGTCCGTCCCCGTCGAGGATCACACCGTTGAAAGGCACCCCCCGCTCCTCCGCGCGGGCACACACCCCCATCACGAGGGCCAATATCATCGCGCCGATCACAGCCAGCCGCTTCATGGACATAATGGACATAGATATTATATATATGATAGCAAATATCGTCAGAATCCCCGTAATATCCAAACATTCCCCCAAAAAATCTCACCCCTCTCCCCGCCAAGTCTCGGATATGACCCCTACCGGCCGTTGTTGGTGATCCATCGGCTCTCCCAGATCTCCTTGAGCAGCGTGTGAAACTCGTCGAGATCCGGCAGCAGGGGCGACGTGACGGTGATCCGGTCGTGATTGGTCATTAAGGAAGGTGATTTTTTGATGGTGAGAGATATGTGAGATTGTGGTGAGGGATATGAGGTTTATAGTCAGTGCGCCTCGAGCCAGTTGGCCCCGGTGCCCGCCTCGGCTATGAGGGGCACGGCGCCGTGATAGGCTCCCTCCATCCCCTCCTCCACGAGGCGGCGCATCTCCTCCAGCTCCTCGGGCACTATGTTGAATATCAGTTCGTCATGCACCTGCATTATCATCGTCGAGCGCAGCCCGCGGCTCTCCATGGCCTCATAGATGTGGACCATCGCCACCTTGATGATGTCGGCCGCCGTGCCCTGTATCGGGGCATTCACGGCATTGCGCTCGGCATAGGCCCTCACAGCCGCGCTGCGCGAGTTGATGTCGGGCAGATAGCGGCGACGCCCCATGCGGGTGATGGCATATCCCTTGGCGCGCGCCTGCTCCACTGCCTTGTCCAGATAGTCGCGTATGTGGGGATAGGTGGCGAAATATCCGTCGATCAGCGCCTTGGCCTCTGTGCGCGAGATTCCCAGCCGCTCGCTCAGCCCGAAGGCCGAGATGCCGTAGATTATCCCGAAATTGGCCGTCTTGGCATGCCCGCGCTGGTCGGGGGTCACCTCCTCCACAGGCACGCCATAGATCTTGGAGGCCGTGATGCGGTGGATGTCGTCGCCGCTCAGGAACCCCTCTATCATGTCGCGGTCGCCGCTCAGGTCGGCTATCAGGCGCAGCTCTATCTGCGAGTAGTCGGCGCTCATCATTATGTCGCCCGGGTCCGGGATGAAGGCGCGTCTTATCTCGCGCCCGTCCTCCGTCCGCACCGGGATGTTCTGCAGATTGGGGTTGGTCGACGAGATGCGCCCCGTCGCCGTCACGGTCTGATTATATGAGGTGTGGATCTTCCCCGTCCGCGGATTGATGAGGGCCGGCAGCGCGTCCAGATAGGTCGACACCAGCTTGCGCAGGCGGCGTATCTTCAGGATCAGGTTCACCAGCGGCACCCGCGCGGCATACTTCTCCAGCACCTGCTCCGTGGTGGAATACTGTCCCTTGGCCGTGCGCCGCGCGTGGGGATCTATCTTAAGCCAATCGAACAGCACCATCCCCACCTGCGAGGGCGAGGCGATGTTAAACACTCCCCCCGCCATCTCATAGGCCTCCTGCTCCAGCTCGGCTATATGCTCCTTGAGCCTCACCGACATCTGGGTGAGGGCCGTGGGGTCGATGCGCACACCGTTCCACTCCATCGCGGCCAGCACCCGCGTCAGCGGCAGCTCCACCTCGGTGAGCAGGGTGGTCATCTCGCGCGCAGCCACCTCCTCGGCCAGCGGGCGGCGCAGCCTCAGGCTCAGGTCGGCCTCCTCACAGTATCGGGCCATCGCCTCCTCGGGGCTCAGCGGCGCCTGCGGATGGCCCGGGCGGGTCTCAGCCGCCACCCCCTGCAGCCCCACGTGCAGATACTTCTCGGCCACTTGGCTCAGGTCGTGCCTCATCTCGGGGTCTATCACATAGTGGGCCACGGAGGTGTCAAAGTATGGCGCCTCCCATTCTATCCCCTCCATGCGGGTCAGCAGCATGGCGCGCTTGATGTCGTGGCCGGTCAGCACGGTGGTCCCCGCGCCAAAGAGCGGCCCCATCAGCGCCAGTATCTCGCTCCGTTTCTCCTTGTCATCGGGCAGGGGGATATACACCCCCTCACACGCCCCTGTCGACAGGGCTACCCCTTCGAGGCGCGCGCGCATCGCGTCGTCGCCCACGGCATAGAGGGCCACCCCCGCGGCCGGCAGCGCACAGGCGGCCGCCACAGCCTCGCCGGCGGCCTGAGGCGTGTCGGCCATGACATATCGGCGCTCCTCGCATGCCGCGGCGGCAGGCGCAGCCTCATCCTCCTCGGCCACCGTGTCAAACAGCGACGGCTGCTCCCCCTCCCGCGGCGGCTCCGGAGCCCCCTGCGCGGCCACCGACTGCGCGCGCAGCCGGGCAAGGAAGGTCTTGAATCCCAGCTCCGTGTAGATGGCTGTGAGGGCATCCGTGTCTGCCGCCCGACGCTCGAGCGCCCCCGGGGTGATCCCCTCGGGCAGAGGCACGTCGCGGCATATCGTGGCCAGCCACTTGGACATGCGTATCTGCTCGGCATTCTCCTCCACGCGCTTGCGCAGCGCCCCTTTCAGGCTGTCGGTGTGCTCCAGCATATTCTCTACGCTCCCCCACTCGGCTATCAGCTTGCGGGCCGTCTTCTCGCCCACGCCGGGACACCCCGGGATATTGTCCGAAGCATCCCCCTCGAGGGCCAGCAGGTCGATGATCTGGCGCGGATCCGCCACACCATAGCGCTCACACACCTTGGCCGAGTCCCTCACCTCGAATCCCTCCCCCTTGAGCGGAGGCCGATACATATAGATATGATCCCCCACCAGCTGGCCATAATCCTTGTCGGGGGTCATCATATAGGTGTCAAACCCCTCAGCCGCAGCCCGCGTGGCCAGTGTGCCTATCACGTCGTCCGCCTCATACCCGGCCACCTCCACCACAGGGATGCGATAGGCCTCGAGGATACGCTTGATATATGGCACAGCCAGCGTGATATCCTCCGGCTGCTTGTCGCGCTGAGCCTTGTAGGCCTCATACCCCTCATGCCTGAACGTGGGCCCCGAGGGGTCGAAACACACCGCTATGTGGGTGGGATTCTCCTTGCGCAGCAGGTCGTCGAGCGTGTTGCAGAAGCCGAAGATTGCCGCCGTGTTGAATCCCACCGCCGACAGGCGGGGCGACCGCATCAGCGCATAATAGGCACGGTAGATGAGCGCATAGGCATCGAGAAGGAATAGACGTTTCTCCATAGAGGCGGACCTGATTTTTTTGTTTCGGGGCATAAAATTACTCATTTCCTCCGACACTCTCCCCGCCACGACACCCAAATTTGAGTATTTTGTATAATTTTCTACGTTTTACGGAAATTTTCGTAATTTTGCACTCGATTATGACCCGCCTCCAGACCATCCGATCCACCTATGCCCCGCGCCTCGACCGGCTCCACGCCGTGATAGTCGATGCGCTCAGTTCGGACAACCCCCTGATGGCGCGCGTCATAGGCCACTATCTCAGCCGCCGCGGCAAGGAGCTCCGCCCCCTCATGGCCATGATCACGGCCGACCTCCTCGGGGGCGACGTCTGCTACGACGTCACCCGCCCCGCCGCCGCCGTCGAGATCCTCCACAACGCCTCCCTCATCCACGACGACGTGGTCGACGCCTCAGACACCCGCCACGGCGCCGCCACCATCAATGCCGTCTGGGACAATCATATAGCCGTCCTCGTGGGCGACTTCTTCGTCAGCCGCGCCCTCAGTCTGGCCACCTCCACCGCCGACCTCCGCGTCATCGAGACCCTCGCCGGCCTCGGCGCACGCCTATCGCTCGGAGAGATGGACCAGATCGACAACGCACGCGGCCACTCCCTCACCGAGCAGGCCTACTTCGGCATCATCACCAACAAGACCGCCGCCCTCTTCAAGGCCTGCGTCGAGATCGGAGCCTACTCGGCCGGCGTCACCGACTCCCGCCTCGACATGCTCCGCCGCTATGCCGAGATCTTCGGCCAGTGCTTCCAGATCACCGACGACATATTCGACTACGGCACCCCCGACGACCTCGGCAAGCCCACAGGCCTCGACCTGCGCGAGGGCAAGGTCACACTCCCGCTGCTCTGCGCCCTCGCCTCAGGCCACCCCGACGCCCCGCGCATGCGCAGCACCCTGCAGGCCGACATCCTCACCGACGACGACATAGCCCGCCTCATAGCCTTTGCCGTCGAGGCCGGCGGCATCGAGGCCGCCCGTGCTACCGTCGATCGCCTCTGCGACGAGGGCACCTCCCTTGCCCGCGCCATCGCCCCCTCCGCGGCCTCCAACCCGCTGATCACCCTGCTCCGATACGTGGCCGCCCGCCGCAACTGATCACCCTCCTCCCCCCACATGCCCATGAAACGAGTCACCACCCATCCCTCCGGCCTCGTCAAGCCCAAGAAAGCCCTCGGGCAACACTTCCTCACCGACGAGTCCGTGGCCCGACGCATCGCCGACACCCTCCTCCCGTGGCGCGGCCTCCCCGTCCTCGAGGTGGGCCCCGGCATGGGAGTCCTCACCAAGTATCTCGTGGCCGACGGCCACGACGTCAAGGTCGCCGAGATCGACGGCGAGTCCATCGACTATCTGCGCCGACACTATCCCGCCCTCGAGGGGCGCATCCTCGACGCCGACTTCCTCACCCTCGACCTCGCCGCCCTCTATGGCCCCGACACCAAGTTTGCCGTCATCGGCAACTACCCATACAACATCTCCTCACAGATCTTCTTCCACATCCTCGACTACCGCGATCAGGCCGAGGTCTGCTCAGGCATGCTCCAGCGCGAAGTGGCCGAGCGCCTCGCCGCCCCCGCCGGCACCAAGG
>CAZAWC010000130.1:0-6588 GCA_964488595.1 uncultured Staphylococcus sp.
GAACGAGAAGGAAATTCGATAGTGCCTTTGACAGGAATCACCTCATCTATCACATAGTAGGTCGGTTCTGACTGTTTCAGTGCTGTGGTTAGTTTTAATGAGGTGAGTGTGATCTTTTTCATGTGGGGATGAGCTTGAGATGAATGGGTTGTGTGAATAATAGCCGTTCGCAAATTTAAACAGTTTAACCCAAATAATGTGATTATTTGGGTTAAACAAAGTTAATATTATTAATAATGTTTATTCGGGACGCATACTGCGGGGTCAATAGACGAGGCCCATGTTGTCGAGCCACATGGTGAGGCCGATGGTGCCTACATAAGGCTCGCCCTGAGCGGCTGAGGCCATCACGAGGAGGTGGGTGGGGGTGGCGTCGGCCGTGTCCCACCCTTCTTCTATCACGGGCACCATCTTGCCCTTGCTGTTGCGGGCATAATAGCTGCGGTCCTCGGGGATGAGTCCCATGAACGGCTTATAGTCTGGTCGCGTGGTGATGTCGCCATACCACACGGGGATGTCGTAGGCATTGACCCATCCCTGTGTCGACTTGTCGAAATGTCGGCGCCCCGTGCCCACTCGCTTGGCGTGGATGTTGCCGTCGGCATCCTCCCACCGGCGTTGCAGCAGGATGTAGACCTCGGCCTTCTCTGTGCCGGGGAGGGTCTTCTTGTGGCTCAGTCCGTTGGAGAACAGGCGCCCGCCCTCAGGTGGAACGGTGAGCTTGTAGTCGAAGCGCAGAGCCTTGGGTCTGCCCGTGAAGGGGATGCCCATCTCCATGTTGGTGTAAGGATGTTTGGTCGACTTGATTGGCTCGAGCATCTTGCCCAGAAAGATGGAGCCCGCCACGGTGACGTCGATGTTGATGACGCCGACCGCCTTGCAGTTTTCGAGAATGGTCGACAGCTTGACACATTTGCCCTGTCCGGGGCGATCGTCGGGAGTCACGGCATTGCTCCCCTTCACCACACCCATCACCTTGGCATAGACGTTGGATGTGGCCCATGGCGACCCCCCCCTTGGGGGTATAGGCTATGTTGCCCTTAACGGTCTGTGTGGGGCCTATCTCGTAGAGGGTCTTGTCGTGGCCTCCTATCACAGCGCTTTCGGAGATCTCGCGTGTGACCCACTGGTCAAAATTGCCGTATTTGAGGAGCTGGAACCGCTCGGCGGATACACCGGCCGACGCCATCACAGCAAGAACGGTGAGGATAATCTTTTTCATAACAGTCAGAATATTACAGAAAGTGTGAAGCCGGGTGCGCCACCTGCTCCGACAGGAATAAGTGATGATTCGACCCGGCGTGACGTGTCGGGTTTGCGCCCCAAGTGCATGCGGCGGGTGTCGCTGCCGCGCATCAGATTGAGGACTTCATTGACAGGGTCTACGAGAAACACAACGATGTTGCCCAGCACGCGCGAGCCGGAGAGCGTGTAGTCATTGGCCACGATGCCGCGCTTTATCTGATAGAACACCTCACCCAGACACGACCCTATGACCGGGGTGATGAAAAGGTCCTGATAAGAGGGCCTCTCCATGAAGGCCTCTATGCCAAACTCCCACCCGACGTCGGAGATGAGGGTGCTGTAGAGCATCGACCGCCAGAATCCATAGCCACACGAACGCGCGGCCATGAAATAGACGGCGCCGGCATAGGGGTGGAGCACATAGTCGAATATGAACTTGTCGTGGTCCCACTCGGGGCCCTGCTTGATGACGTGGTTATACCACCTCTTGAACATAGGCACATTGCGTATCTCGGCCCTGTTCCATGCCGTGGCGTCGGCCGGTAGACACTCGAGCACACCGAGCGTGGCCACATAGGCCCCGAGCAGTGTCCCTGTGTTGGCCCACAGGCGCCCCGGCTTGGGATAGACATTGGCTGTGAGCGAATAGGGTTGGGCATAGATATTGTCATAGAGACCGTCGTGGCCCGAGCGGGCCCGAAGCGTGTCCGTGGCCTCGGCGGCGCGCAGGGAGGCGCTCCCTGCGATGATGATGATGACGATGATGAAGAACAGCCGTTTCATTACAGTATATCTTTGAGAGCCACAGGCTCATTGTGGTCAGTGAGATAGAGGGATTCGCGCTCGGTGTAGCTGTCGGAGGCCAGCGAGGCCGAGGTGTCGGCGCGCGGGGTGGCCACATCGCCCAGCATGAGGGCGGTGGGACAGAAGGAGCGCGACGTGGAGACGAGACGGGAGCCGTTGGCACGGAGACGGGCACCGGCCTGCGGGTGTGAGGCTATGTAACGCGGAGAGAGCCACACCAGCATCGGCACATGCACCTGATGTTCGGATGGTAGCGGCGATGCGTGGAGAAAGCCTCTCGACCCATTGTCATAGATATCCTCACCGTGGTCCGAGGCATAGACCAGCGAGGCGCTTGCCCCCGACTCCTCGAGCACCGTCATGAGGCTGTCGAGAAAACGGTCGGTGGCCACGATGGTATTGTCGTAGGCATTGACCAGCTCGTCGCGATAGGAGGGCGAGGCCTCGGGATAGGTGTCGGGGGTGAAATGACGGTCCTCATCGCCATATCGGTCGCGGTAGTCGAAGTGTGACCCGTAGGTGTGGAGCACTATCAGCTGACGACGGGCTCCGTTGCCGATGATGCGGCTCGCCTCGGCAAGCAGATTGAAGTCGCCGGGGAGCTCGACATATCCCGGCTGCTCGCGCACGAACACCGTGGTGTCGGCCTCGTTGCCGAAAAAGTCGATAAACGAGTGGTTTGGTCGCTGGTTGGAGATGAATGCCGTCTCATAGCCGGCCTCCTTGAAGGCCGTGATGAGGCTCTTGGTGGTGTATATATCGGTGTCAAACGTGCGCGCATCCACAGGGCTGAGCAGCATGGGGACACTCTTGTGAGTGGTGTTTGACTCGCTGTAGGCCCGCGGGTAGACATAGAGTCCGTCCGAGCGACGCGAGAGGCGCGGATTGGTTGGGCGGGTGTAGCCGAGCAGTTGCCAGTCGGCCGCACGCGAGGTCTCGCCCACCACCACCACCGTGAGGGCGCGTATGGAGTCGGGGGCCGTATAGCGTGCATCATATGAGTAGGAGGCCGAGGTGTCGTGATAGCGGCCGGTGCGCACCGTGCGGTCCACAGCCAGACACACATTGTAGGCGGCATTGACGGGATAGAGGTCATTGCGGGCCGCATAGGCATGGTCGGTGGCATAGCAGACACCGAGGACCGCCGCTCCGGCTATGGCCACCCCGCCCGCCACGCGACGGCCCGCACGGGCAAACCGCGGAGAGAGGCGGCGCCGTCTCCTCATCACCACCACGGCCGTGATGAGCGCGGGCAGATAGAGCACACACACCAGCAGCACACTGGGCCACAGATTGCCGAGCAGCTCGCCCGCCTCGCCGGGATTGGTGGTGAGCACGTTGAGAAACATGTCGACGGCTATCACACTGCGCCCGTAGAGCCCGAGGAGCACCATCTGGAATGCGGCTATGAAGATCAGCGGGAACATCAGCCAGACGGTGCGCCCGATCTTGGGCGAGAGGGCCGCCAGCCAACCGATGACCCCGAGGGGGAGCAGCAGATTGGCCACCCTGCCCCACACGGTCAGGGGCTCGGTGATGGACAGCACCACGTTGGGCAGTATCAGTGTCACTACGATCCAGATATATAATATGTCGGGCAGATGCTTCTTGATCAGTTTCATCTCTTAAATAATTTTGTCACTTTAGAAGGCTTCGTTGATACTCAGCACCACACCCCAGCACTTCTTGCCAAATCCGGCATCGACACGCACATTGGTGAGGCGCTTGAACTCCCAGCGATAACCAATGCCGTAGTTGGGGAGCAGATCCTGTTTCCTGAACTTGTCAAACGAGGGGAACACCGAGCCTAACCCGGCCCACACGGCCACGCCGCTGCGACGCACCACGTGCTGGCGAAGCTCCACGGTGAAGTCACTCTCACACTTGTCGCGATAACGTTCCTCATAATATCCACGCAGTGTGTGGCTACCGCCCACAGTGGGCATCATCCCCCAAGGCACATCCCCGTAGGTGAACGAGCCGTGGAGACGGGCGGCGACAATGCCTCCGCGCCACACACTGACATACTTGTTGACGGAGAACTCCGTGGAGCCGAACGTGCGCGGCCCGTTGCCGAAAATGCGGGGATAGAGGCGCTGTATCAGTTCGGCCATCCAGCCGCTGTGCGGATCGGTGTAGTTGTCGCGCGTGTCGAGCTGAACCTTGAATCCCGCGCCTGTGGCGGCAAACGAGCGGTCGAGCCCCGCCCACAGGACAGGATGCTCTATATGGCGTGCAGCCATATAGTTGAACTTGACGAGCGGGCCGGCAAACACCGGAGTGTCGCCGATGCGCCACAGATGGTCGGCCTGAAGCATAACGTCGAGGAGGAGATATTTCGACTTGTTGGCGTTGATGCGGGCTTTCTCATAGCCCACGCCCCAGAAATATGTATCGTACGAATTGAAGCTGAGCTCATAGTCCACGCGGCGCGCACCCCCTCTATAGATATGAAGGCCCTCGATACCAACCTCATAATAGCCTCCTGTGGTGAGATCGGCGAATAGAGAAACGTTTGAAGGCTGGAGCGTAGTGTCCTCTGGGGCTGTCGAATAGAGGCCGGCGGCCACCAGACCGATACCCACACCGGTGTCTGACGAATAGTGGGGGCCGCCGATGAACGAGAACGAAGGGCGGCGGGTGAGCACCGTCTTGTTGGCGCTGGCAAAGTAGTCGATCACCTTGCCCACCACACCGCGGTCATACCAGCTCTTCGGCTTGGCCGCCACCGAGTCTGTCTCGGCTGCTACTGAATCTGTCTTGACCGCCACCGAGTCTGTCTCGGCCGCACACACGTTGAGCGCCACGAGAGCCATGAGGGCTGTGGCGAGGGTGCGTCGGAGGGTGATGGTGGAGGTGATCATAACGGATGAATATACCTTTCTAACGCCCCGACCCTCCTGCAGGTTTAACGCAAATGTTAAAGAATATTAACCAAAAGGCATCATTTGGCCATATGGCACATATTCGGCACCGTTTTGACCATGCTCCACGCACGGGGCGGGCAAACAAAAGCTCCTCGACAAGGTTTTCTTGATATTTTTCACTAATTTTGCAACTGTATTCCTACAATCCACACCAATGAGCACAAAAAGTCTTGTATCCATAAGCGATCTGTCCCGCGAAGAGATACTGAGTCTGCTGGAGACAGCACGCAGATTCGAGGCCCGGCCCAACCGCCGACTACTCGAGGGCAAGGTGGTGGCCACACTGTTTTTCGAGCCCTCGACCCGCACCCGTCTCAGCTTCGAGACAGCCGTCAACCGCCTTGGAGGCAAAGTGATAGGATTCTCCGACGCCTCCAACACCTCCACCTCAAAGGGTGAGACACTCAAAGACACCATCAAGATGGTGAGCAACTATGCCGACCTCATCGTGATGCGCCACTTTCTGGAGGGAGCCGCCCTCTATGCCACCGAGGTGACAGACGTGCCGGTGATCAACGCCGGCGACGGCGCCCATCAGCACCCGTCGCAGACCATGCTCGATCTCTACTCCATATACAAGACACAGGGCACCCTCGAGAATCTCACCATCACTCTGGTGGGCGACCTCAAGTATGGACGCACTGTCCACTCGCTCATCATGGCCATGCGGTGGTTCAACCCCACGTTCCGCTTCGTGGCATGCAAGGAGCTCGACCTGCCCGAGGAATACAAGGCTTTCTGCCGCGAGAACGGCATACGCTTCACCGAGCACACAGACTTCACCCCCGAGGTGATCAACACGTCAGACATCATATACATGACCCGCGTGCAGCGCGAGCGGTTTGCCGACATCATGGAGTATGAGCGCGTCAAGGACCTCTACAATCTCAACAACGCCATGCTCGCCGGAGCCAAGGAAAACATGCGCATCCTCCACCCCCTGCCCCGTGTCAACGAGATCGCACAGGATGTCGATGACAATCCCCATGCCTATTATTTCGACCAGGCCCGCAACGGCCTCTATGCGCGTGAGGCACTCATCTGCCGTTCGCTCGGCATCGACGTCACCGAATAAAACCGCAAAGCTATGACAAAGACTGTTTCTAAATCCGAACTCGCCGTCGCTGCCCTCCGCAACGGCACTGTCATTGACCATATCCCCTCCTCAGTGCTTTTCAAGGCTGTCAGGATTCTCGGCATCGAGAATCTCAAGACTGCCGTGACTATAGGCAACAATCTTGACTCCAAGCGTCTCGGCAACAAGGGTATCATCAAGGTGGCAGATGTATTTTTCCCTGAGAAGACCCTCAACCGCATCGCCCTGATAGCTCCCACCGCTGTCATCAACATCATCCGAGACTATGAGGTGGTGGAGAAATTTCCCGTAACACTTCCCGACACCATTGTCGGACTCGTGAAATGTGGCAATCCGAAATGCATCACCAACAACGAGCCCATGCGCACCCGCTTCCGTGTGGTCGACCGCGACAATGCCATCATCTCCTGTCATTACTGCTCCCACACCGTGAAGAGCGCCGACGCCATAATCTGACACCCACCGAGGCATGGCAAAAGTATCCTGGAAACCCGGCACGATGATCTATCCGCTCCC
>CAZAWC010000131.1:0-4814 GCA_964488595.1 uncultured Staphylococcus sp.
GGCATGCTCCAGCGCGAAGTGGCCGAGCGCCTCGCCGCCCCCGCCGGCACCAAGGCCCGCGGCATCCTCAGCGTCCTCCTTCAGGCGTGGTACGACGTAGACTACCTCTTCACCGTCCCCCCCACCGTCTTCAACCCGCCCCCCAAGGTGCAGAGCGGCGTCATCATCATGCGCCGCAACACCCGCACCACCCTCGGCTGCGACGAGCGCAGCTTCCGCACCGTCGTCAAGACCGCCTTCGGCCAGCGCCGCAAGACCCTCCGCAACTCCCTCCGCTCCCTCCTCCCTCCCGGCGGCCAGCTCCCCGACACCCCCCTCATGGCCCTGCGTCCCGAGCAGCTCACGGTCGACGACTTCATCCAACTCACCCTCCTGCTCCGGAAATAACCACCCATGAGAGAGTACACACCGGAATACATACACCACATCCACACCCTCATCGCCGACCACGACGAGCAGGAGGCCGCGCGCCTGCTCTCCGACCTCCACCCCGCCGACATCGCCGACCTCTATCGCGACCTCGACCTCGACGACGCCGAGTTCCTCTTCAAGCTCCTTGACGAGGACACTCAGGCCGACGTCCTCATGGAGCTCGACGAGGACGAGCGCTCACGCCTCCTCTCCAAGATGGACGCCGAGGACATCGCCAAGCAGATCGAACACCTCGACACCGACGACGCCGTCGACATCATTCAGGAGCTCGACCAAGAGGAGCGCGACAGGATCCTCTCACACATGGACGACGTCGAGCAGGCCGGCGACATCATCGACCTCCTCCAGTATGACGAAGACACCGCCGGCGGCCTCATGGGCACCGAGATGATCGTCGTCAACGAGAACTGGAGCATGCCCGAGTGCATCAAGCAGATGCGCATGCAGGCCGAGGACATGGACGAGGTCTACTACGTCTACGTCGTCGACAACGACGAGCGCCTCCGCGGCACCCTCCCGCTCAAGAAGCTCATCACCCACCCCTCCGTCTCCAAGATCAAGCACGTCATGGAGACCGACCCCGTCGCCGTCAAGGCCGACACACCCATCGACGAGGTGGCCCTCGACTTCGAGAAATACGACCTCGTCGCCATGCCCGTCATCGACTCCATCGGCCGCCTCTTGGGCCGCATCACCGTCGACGACGTCATGGACAAGGTCCGCGACCTCTCCGAGCGCGACTATCAGCTCGCCTCCGGTCTCTCGGGCGACGTCGACGGCGACGACAAGCTCCTCGCCCAGACCAAGGCCCGCCTCCCGTGGCTCCTCATCGGCATGATCGGCGGCCTCTGCAACTCATTCATCCTCGGGCGCTTCGAAGGCGGATTTGCCGTCGACCCCGCCCTCGCCCTCTTCATCCCCCTCATCGGAGGCACCGGCGGCAACGTCGGCACACAGTCGTCGGCCATCGTCGTGCAGGGTCTGGCCAACGGATCGCTCGACGTCAAGAAGTCGGCCGCACAGCTGCTCAAGGAGCTGGGCGTAGGCCTGCTCAACGGCTCCATCATCGCCCTGTTGGTGTTCATCTACAACTTCCTCACCATCGGCGAGGGCCACATGGCCACCACCTATGCCGTCTCCCTCTCCCTCTTCTGCGTAGTGATGTTCGCCTCCGTCTTCGGCACCTTCGTCCCCCTCACCCTCGAGAAGTTCAAGATCGACCCCGCCCTCGCCACAGGCCCCTTCATCTCCATCACCAACGACATCATCGGCATGGTCATCTACATGGGCATATCCACATGGCTCTTAGGCGTGTTCCATTCCTGACCCACGCCTCCACAGCTTCTTGTCCTTACTGATTTCTCTGATTTTTCCCTTTTTTAGGAGAGGGTTACCCCCATCCGTCCGGGGCGATTACCCCTTCTGCGCAGCAGGCGTCGTCATCCCCCTGTTCACCCTGCTGATGCGCCGGTTGATACAGCCGTTGAACGCCACCCATCCCACGAGGTCAAGCGCCACGATATAGTTGATGTTGACACACGTCGACAGCCCCAGATTCACCGCACAGAACGTCACCGACACCAGCACGATCGTCACCATCGCCCTGCGCGGGCTCAGCCCCGCCGCCAGCAGCTTGTGGTGGATATGGCTCTTGTCCGGCATGAACGGCGAGCGGTGCTGCCTGATGCGCACCGTATACACCCTCAGCAGGTCAAAGCACGGGATGATCAGCGGCGAGAATGCCAGCACCGCCGGCTGAAACACTATCCCATCGCTCACCGGCGTCGTATAGAGCTGTATCCCCAATATCCCCAATATCAGCCCGATCGTCAGCGACCCCGTGTCGCCCATGAAGATCTTCGAGTGCTTGTTCACGTCCCCAAACACATTATAATAGAAGAACGGACACAGCACACCCAGCGTCGCAAACGCCACCACAGCAAGCCCATACTTGCCCAGCACCACAAACGACACCCCGTATATCACACACGCTATCGAGCTCAGCCCCGAGGCCAGCCCGTCGATACCGTCTATGAGATTGATGGCATTGATCAGATAGACTATCACTATCATCGTGAACGGCAGCCCAAACCACGGGCTCACCTGAGTCAGCCCCAGCGCCCCCGCAAACGTCGTAAACCAGCACCCCGCACACAGCAACAGCACCGCACACAGTATCTGCACCACAAACTTCGCACGATACTTTATACCGATCAGGTCATCCGCTATACCCACCAGATACAGCAGCTGCATGGCGCAGAACGCCGACAGCATCAGCAGCCCGTTCCCCGCCAGCGCATGCACCAGCTCCAGCTGTCCCAGCATGATGTTGCCACCCACCACCAGCGCGATGCTCAGCAGGATCACAGGCTCGAAGGCTATGCCACCGAGCCGCGGGATAGACCCCTTGTGGATCTTGCGTTCGTCCACCTCGTCAAACAGATTGCGGCGGTAAGCTATCAGGAGAATCTGCGGGATCAGGACACCCGCGAAAAGCACGCACAGGAAGAAAACCAGTACGATGTTTATCAGCCAATATACCAACATGGAGCGATGTGCTGTGTGATTTTTTTTGCTATCGGAGAGAGCCATCAGGGCATTCTCCCCGCAAAGATAAACAAAATTTGACTAATTTCCAATTTATTAACAATTTCACCCACTTTTTTTCTGTCAATCGCTAACCAAATCCACC
Source organism: uncultured Staphylococcus sp. (assembly GCA_964488595.1). Taxonomy (GTDB): domain Bacteria; phylum Bacteroidota; class Bacteroidia; order Bacteroidales; family Muribaculaceae; genus Duncaniella. The sequence goes on from CAZAWC010000131.1 coordinate 3,125, forward strand.
CCCCGGTTGTTATAACCGTGACACGTAAAAACTATTAATTTATCAAACCACACCCCGTCATGCTTAATCCCAACGTACAGACTGCCCTCAACGAGCAGATCAATGCCGAACTCTACAGCGCCTATCTCTACCTCTCCATGTCCCTCCACTACGAAGCCGAAGGCCTCAAGGGACTGGCCAACTGGTTCAACATCCAAGAACAGGAAGAACAGGCCCACGCCCGCATCTTCATGAACTATATCAACGCCCGCGGAGGCCGCGTCGAGCTCAAGCCCATCGAGGGAGTCCCCACATCATGGGCCGACCCCACCGAAGCCTTCAAGGCCACCCTCGAACACGAACAGAAAGTCACCGCCTCCATCAACAGCCTCTACACCCTCGCCACACGCGAGGAAGACTACGCCACCCGCGACCGCCTCGCATGGTTCGTCACCGAGCAGGTCGAGGAGGAAGACAGCGTCCGCACCATCCTCGACAAGCTCCGCCTCATCGGCGGCAACGGCATGGGCCTCTACATGCTCGATCAGGAGCTCGCCACACGCACCTACACCGCCCCCGCCCCCCTCGCCGCAGAGTGATCAGAGTGATATTGTGATAGCAATCCCCACATCATCCACCCACCATCAACACATCCACCTATGAGACTCTCCCATATTCTCGCCGGCGCAGCCCTCGCCGCCACCGCCCTCCTCGCCACCGCACCCCAGTCCTCAGCCTGCTCCCGCATCCTCTACGTCGGACAGGACAGCCTCCGCATCGTCGGCCGCTCCCTCGACTGGAAAAACCCCATCCCCACCAACCTCTACGTCTATCCCGCCGGCATGGCCAAGAAAGGCCACTCCCTCCCCGGCGCCGTCGAGTGGACCTCGCGCTACGGCGCCGTCTACGCCGTCGGCTATGACGGCGGCGTCACCGAAGGCATGAACGAAAAAGGCCTCGTCGTCAACGGCCTCTTCTGCAAAGGCACCGTCTACAGCAACCCCACCACCGACGGCCGTCCCCCCATGTCACTCGCCATGTTCCCCGCATGGATCCTCGACACATGCGCCGACACCCCCGAGGCAGTCGCCCTCCTCCGCCGCCACGACTTCAACATCTCAGGCGCCACATTCGACGGAGGCACCGTCTCAGCCCTCCACTGGGGCATCACCGACGCCGCCGGCCGCTCAGCCATCATCGAGTTTGACAACGGCGACATCCGCATCTACGAAGGTCAGGACATCCCCGTCCTCACCAACGACCCCACCTATCCCGAGATGAACGCCATCAACGACTACTGGGTCAAGATCGGAGGCACACACATGCTCCCCGGCACAGTCACCTCACCCGACCGCTTCGTCCGCGGCTACTTCTTCGACCACCACGTCGAGAAGACAGCCGACCCCGACCTCGGATTCTCCATCCTCCGCTCCATCATGGCCAACGTCTCCGTCCCCTACACCTACACCTCAGGCGAAGCCAACCTCTCCGCCACACAGTGGCGCTCCTACGCCAACATCCGCGACCTCCGCTACTACTTCGACGTCGTCACCAACGACGGCATCTTCTACATCGACCTCTCCAAGTGCGACCTCCGCAAAGGCGCCCCCGTCATGAAGATCGACGTCGCCAAGAGCCGCGACTACGTCGGCGAAGCCAACCGCCACCTCTTCCGCACCGCCCCCTTCACCCCCATGTACTGATCCCCCCG
>CAZAWC010000131.1:4914-6530 GCA_964488595.1 uncultured Staphylococcus sp.
GTCCCGGTCCCCGAGCTTCAGCGAGGGGGGATGTTAGGAATATCGCCCCCTTTTTCGTACCTTTGCCCGCGAGATGAACTACGTCATTCTTGCCGCCGGCCTCGGCTCCCGCTTCATCCGCGAAGGAGTCGCCACACCCAAACCACTCGTCCCCCTGATGGGGCGTCCCATGATAGGGCGCCTCATCGGGGTGCTCCGTTCCCTGCCCGCATGCGGCACCATCACCATCGTCGCCAACCCACGCATGCAAGGGCTCATACCCTACCTCCAAGACCTCCGCTCCCAAGGCGCCCCCCTCGACATCCGCCCCCTCGTCACCGACAACTCCTTCACCTCCCTCGCCCACGGAGCCCAAGGCCAGACAGCCCCATTCATCGCCCTCACCGTCGACACCGTCTTCCCCACCGCCGAGTTCGCCCGCTTCGTCGAGCGCGTCTCAGCCCTCCCCCCAGGCGAGGTATGCATGGCCATGACCCGCTACATCCACGACGAAAGCCCCCTCTACGGCCGCCTCAGCCCCGACGGCGACCGCATCATCGACTACCGCTACGGAGGCACACCCTTCCCCGAGGGCCCCATCGTCTCCGCAGGCATCTACGGCCTCACCCCCGAGGCCATCGCCTCAGCCACCGCCGGCGGCACATATCCCGCCTCCCTCAGCGACTTCCAGCGCATCCTCGCCACCGGTAACACCATCACCGTCCGCCCCCACGAGCTCTCCATAGCCGTCGACGTCGACTGTGGCGACGACCGCACCTGCGCCGAGCGCCTCGCCACACGCATCAACGGCGAGCGACCCCCGCGCCGCTCCCTCCGCGCCCAGTATGCCGACTCACTCAAAAGCCTCGACACCGAGGAACACATCGACCTCGCCTTCTACCGCCCCATAGGCTTCGCATGGGCCATCCTCTTCCGCCGCCTCCACATCAGCCCCAACGCCGTCACCATCGCCTCCATCTTCATCGGCGTCGCCGCCGGCATATGCTTCTATCCCACCTCCATAGCCATCAACATCACAGGCATGCTCCTCCTCGTCTGGGCCAACACATTCGACTCCGCCGACGGCCAGCTCGCACGCCTCACTGGCAGCTACTCCCGCCTCGGACGCATCCTCGACGGCCTCTCGGGCGACTTCTGGTTCGCCTCCATCTACATAGCCATCTGCCTCCGCACCATCCACACCCAGCCATGGTTCGCCGCCCACCCGTGGGCCATCTGGACCCTCGCCGCCACCGCCGGCATCTGCCACGCACGTCAGGCCGCCATCGCCGACTACTACCGCCAGTTCCACCTCTTCTTCCTCAAAGGCCTCTCCGGCAGCGAGCTCGACTCCTCGTCCCAGCTCACACGCCACTACGCCACCCTCAGCTGGACACGCCAGCCCCTGCGCAAACTCATCGCCGGCATCTACCTCAGCTACACCCGCGGTCAGGAAGCCCTCACCCCAGCCATGCAGCGCCTCCGCCGCCACATCGCCGCCTGCTGGCCCCAAGGCATCCCCGCCACATTCCGCACCCGCTTCCTGCGCCACAGCCTCCCCCTCTGCAAATGGGAAAACTTCCTCACCTTCAACTGGCGCACCATCTTCCTCCTCCTCACCCTCCTCACCGGCGCCC
>CAZAWC010000132.1:0-6376 GCA_964488595.1 uncultured Staphylococcus sp.
TGGGTGAAATATGAGCGCGGCCAGCCATGTTTTCACATCACGGCACGCGCCCCGCAAAACGATTGACCCTCATGGATTGTTGAGAGAATATGAACGATAACAACCACACCCCTTCCGCCACGCCTCAGGCAGAGCCTCCGCGCCGCAAATCGACGGTCCGCACCATCCTCAAGGTGACGGGCTTCACGCTGCTTGGCATCATCATCCTCATCACGGCCCTCCTCGGAGTGGCCGCATGGTATCTCACCCCGGAGCGCCTCACGCCTCTCATCGAGCGCGAGGCCAACAGCTATCTGCGCGGCGAGGTGAAGATAGGGCGCGTGGACATCAGCATCTTCTCGACATTCCCGCGATTCAACCTGCAGGTAGACAGCCTGAGGGTGCGCACGGCCGCATTCGATTCGCTCCCGGCCGAGATCCGCGACCGTCTGCCCCGGGATGCCGACCGTCTGCTCAGTGTCGACGAGATCACCGGCACGCTCAATATCCTGAAGCTGCTCGCCGGCACCATCGACATCTCACGGCTCTATCTCACCAACCCTTGGGTCAACATCGTGCAGGCCACCCCCGAGACGGGGAGCCTTGACATCTTCCCACCGTCGGAGGAGAAGGATGACAAGGGGCCCGTCAGCATCCCCGACATCAGCCTCACGCACTTCACGGTCGACTCGGCCCTCATGGTGAGCTATTTCTCGCTGCCTGACACCATCGACGCACGCCTGACGCTCAACGCCCTGCAGCTGGACGAGGAAGGATCTCCAGCATATGCACTCAACATCGAAGGGGTCGGCCTTGCCAAGCTCCCCTCCATGACTCTGCCCGACACCCGTATAGGACTCGACGGCGGGATAGACTGGACCCCGCGCGAGCCGCTGGCACTCGGGCTGCGGGAATTTGGCATAGCGGCCGGTAATGTGAATCTGAGGCTCGACACGTCAATAGACTTCGCCGACACGCTCACGGTGGAGTCGCTCACCTTGCGGCTGCCCGACACCCCGGCGGCCGACATCATAGCCCTCATCCCGCCGGAATATACCGCTCCGCTCGACAAGCTCACCGACCCATCGTTCACCATCGGCCTTGACGCCATCCTCACGCGCCCCTACCGCCCCGCCGAGGGGACCCTCCCGTCGTTTGACCTCAACCTCCGCATCCCCGCGGGCCGGGTGGCATATGACGGGATGCGGGTGGACAAAATCTTCCTTGCCGCCTCGGCCAGCGTCGACGGCGCCGACCCCGATGCCTCGCAGGTGCACATAGAGCGTCTCGCTGCCTCGGGTGACGGGATCGAGGCTCAGCTGTCGGGCGACATCGTCACACCCCTCTCCGACCCCACGGTCAGCGGCCGATTCGAAGGGAGCCTCGACGCATCAAGGCTCCCCAAGTCGATGCTCTCCATGCTCCCCGGGCCTGTGAAAGGAGTGCTCAGGGCCGACTGCTCGTTTGACCTGCGCCGTTCGTGGCTCAACCGCGAGAACTTCCACCGCATCCGCGTGAAGGGTGATGCCTCGCTCGACGGACTCGACGTCAACATGCCCGCCATCCCCATCGAGGCATATGCACGGAGGATAGACCTGAAGTTCGGCACCTCGGGATCGTTCACCAGAGGCACCCTGAGTGTCGACTCCCTGCTCACCGCCTCGCTCAAGGCCGACACCCTGTCGCTGACACTGCCGGGCATGGACATGAATCTCCGCGACCTCGCGGCGGGAGTGGGATGTAAGAACACCGGCTCGAGCAGCGACACCACGCAGATCAATCCCATAGGGGCGCGCGTGACGGTGGGCCACATCTACTTCCACAGCGAGGCCGACTCCATACGTGTGGCGGCGCAGAAGGCCTCGGTCGGAGCCTCGCTGACGCGCTTCAAGGGTGACGTCCATAAGCCCCGTCTCTCGCTCGGCATCGATGCCCGGCGGGCATTCTACTCGGACGGCGCCACGCGCGCCATGCTCACCGAGGCCCACGCGGGCGTCACCGTCCACCCCTCGACATCGGCCGCCAACACGCGCAGGCTAGCCCGCATGGACTCGCTGAGGCGGCTCTATCCCACCCTGAGCCGCGACTCGCTCGAGGTGCTGGCACGCACCACCCGCTCACACGCCCGCCGGCGAGTGGCCTCAGACTCCATCCCCCCGACCACGGACAATCTCGACCTCGAGGTCGACGGCTCGATACGCCGTCTGCTGCGCCGATGGGAGGCCGCCGGACGCCTCTCGGCCGCCAAGGTGATGGCGTTCACCCCGTCGTTCCCCCTGCGTTCGCGCATCACAGACCTCAACATGAGGTTCACGACCGACTCGATCACCCTCACGGAGACTCATATCCGCGCGGGCCACAGCGACTTCCGCGTCAACGGCACGATAAGCAACATCTCGCGCGCCCTCACCTCGCGCAACGGCTCGCAGGCTCTGCGCGTGCGCCTCGACCTCATGGCCGACACCATCAATGTCAACGAGATAGCCGGAGCGGTGTTTGCCGGCGCGGCATATGGTGAGACCGCTCAGGGCGACGTGGCTGTAGAGACACCCCTCGAGGCGACGGACGACAGCTCGTTCGGCCCCGCGCAGACCGCGGCGACAGACTCGTCGGCCGTGCTGGTGGTGCCCGCCAATCTCGACGCGCGCCTCAACATCACAGCGGCCAACATAGTGTATTCTGACATAGCGTTCCGCAACTTCCGCGGGGTGCTCAATGCCTTTGACGGCGCGCTCAATCTGTCGCAACTGGCGGCGTCGACGGATGTGGGCTCGCTATCGCTCAATGCCCTCTACTCAGCCCACGACAGAAAGTCGGCGTCCTTCGCCTTTGGGCTGGGCATCAAGGACTTCCGCATAGCCGAATTTCTCGATCTCATCCCGGCCGTCGACTCGCTCATGCCGATGATGAACGGCATCCGCGGCGTGATAAACGCCGACCTCGCCGCCACCACCGACATTGGCGCGGGGATGAACTTTGACATCCCCTCGCTCAAGGCCGCGCTCCGCATCTCGGGCGACTCGCTCGTGGTGGTCGACGACGCCACATATCGCAAAGTGGGCAAGTGGCTGCTGTTCAAGGACAAGAATCACAATATGATCGACTCGATGTCGGTGCAGATGATCATCGACAACTCGCAGCTGAGGATGTTTCCCTTCGTGTTCAACCTCGACCGCTATCGCCTCGGCGTGACGGGCTATAACGACATGGCCCTCAACCTCAACTATCACGTAGCCGTGCTCAAGTCGCCTATACCGTTCAAGTTTGGCATCAATCTGTCGGGCAATCCCGACAATCTGAAGGTGCGTCTCGGGCGTGCGCGATTCTCAGAGAAGGACTTTGCCCGCACGGTCACCATCGCCGACACCACCCGCATCAATCTCGTCAACGAGATCGGCAACGTGTTCCGCCGCGGTGTGCGGCAGGCACGGATGAAGCGGCTCGACTTCACCGGCGTGGACAGAAACCTGCTCAACGATGCCGAGGCCGCGGGCGACACCATCTCGCACGCCGACTCCCTCTTCTTCATCCGCGAGGGTGTGCTCCCGGCTCCTCCCGAGCCCCTCACGCCACCCGCTCCACCCACATCCAAAAAGACCTCAAGGAAATGACAGCACCCATCCCGTTTTCCACGGAAATAATCCGCTATCTCACCGCTCACGGCCTTGACCGCTGTGACCCCCGGGCTGCCCTCATCGACATGGACGGCACCCTCTATGACTCCATGGTCAACCACACGGCGGCATGGCACCGGCTCATCACCGAGGCGGGCATCCCCTGCACGCGCGAGGAGTTTTACCTCTACGAGGGGCGCACGGGAGCCGCCACCATCAACGAGCTCTTCAAGCGCGGCAAGGGGCGCGAGGCTACCGACGAGGAGAAGCGCGACCTCTATCACCTCAAGACCATCTATTTCCGCGAACTGCCCCCTGTGTCGCGCATGCCGGGGGCCCTCGAGATGGTCACCACCCTCAGGGATATGGGCCTCAAGCGCGTGATAGTGACCGGCTCGGGACAGAGCAGCCTCATCGACCGCATCCCGGTCGACTTCCCGGGGCTCTTTTCCACCGACCTGCGCATCACCTCGCGCGACGTGGTCCACGGCAAGCCCGACCCTGAGCCTTATCTCAAGGCGATGGAGCTCGCGGGGGTGAAATATTGGCAATCCATCGTCATCGAAAATGCCCCGCTGGGCGTCAAGGCCGGGGCTGCCTCGGGGGCTTTCACTATCGGGGTGACCACAGGGCCTATCCCGGCCTCCGAGATGTGGAGCGCCGGGGCCGACGTGGTGTTTCCATCGATGACCGATTTCGCCGAGCGCGTGGGCACCCTACTCACCTCAATGATGCAAATCACCCTCTGACCGCTCTCCGATGCAGACCATCATCTTCACCAACGACATCACCACGCGGCTCGAGAGTCTCGTCGACTCGATGAGCCCCGCCAGCGTGCATATCATCACCGACACCACCGTGGGACGGGTGGTCGTTCCCCGGCTGGGGCTGAAATGGAGCCATATCATCACCGTGCCCGACGGTGACCGGGCCAAGAATCTCGACAGCCTCGCCGCGATATGGCGCGACCTCTCCGTGGGGGGCGCCACGCGCGGATCGTTGGTGATAAACATAGGCGGGGGCGTGGTGACCGACATGGGGGGATTTGCAGCGGCTACGTTCAAGCGCGGCATCAGGTTCATCAATCTCCCCACCACCCTGCTCGCTGCGGTCGACGCTGCCGTGGGGGGCAAGACCGGCATCAACTTCGGAGGGCTAAAAAACGAGATCGGCGCCTTCGCCCCGGCCGACGCCGTGCTCATCTCCACCTCGACGTTTGACACCCTGCCCGAGCGCGAGATCACATCGGGCTATGCCGAGATGATGAAACACGCCCTGCTGTCGGGCCCCTCCGAGACGGCCGGGACACTGTCGTTTGACCCCGTGGAGGGTGACCGCACACACCTCCTCGCCCTGCTCGAGACGAGCGTGCGCGTCAAGGAGCGCATAGTGGAGGCCGACCCGCTGGAGAAGGGTCTGCGCCGGGCCCTCAACTTAGGCCACACCGTGGGACATGCGTTTGAGTCGCTGTCGCTCGCCAAGGGGACACCCCTCCCCCACGGCCACGCCGTGGCCACGGGCATGGGCGTGGAGCTCATACTCTCGCGGATGCTATCGGGATTCCCCTCAGAGACACTGCACCAATATATCGACACGCTCAAGCGGTTGGGCTACCCGCGCGGATTCTTCACCTGCGACGACTATCCGGCCCTCATCGACCTGATGCGCCATGACAAGAAAAACCGTACCCCAGGGGCCATCAACTTCACGCTCCTCTCAGCCCCCGGCCGGCCACGCATAGACTGTACGGCAAGCGAGGACGACATTCTCGCCGCCCTCGACATCTATCGCGAAATGACCGATTGACCTCCCCGACGTGCCGGGTCAGAATGTCCAGCCTATCACCCCCAGCATATCAATATTGTGGGCCGAGGGGTTGACGATCCCGTGCGACTGGGCCACATCCTTAAGTCCCAGATGCGAGCGCACGCCCACAGTGATGTGGCCGCGGAATGTCAGCCCTATCCCAAGATGCAGGCCGATGTCGGCACGGCGGTAGGAGTTGATAAACGCATCCGAGTCGGTGTAATACCCAGCCTCAAGCTCAGACTTTGACGTGATGAGCTGTCCCAGATCATTGGTCTTGGCATCATATATGGTGTTCTTCTGCTTGCCTCCGAGCCCGTAGGCATAATAGAGGCCCATGTCGATGTTCCACCTCACCTCGTCGGCTATGAAATGATTCCAGCGCATGAACACCGGCACATCTATCTGATAATAATGGTTGCGCTGAAACACGTTGGACACACTCTGCGCCCCGGCCACACTGACAGCCATGTCCATGCGCCGCCACGAGCGGGTGACATTGAGTGCCGTGCCCACCGACCAGCGGGCACCAAGCCTCATGGCTCCCTCCAAGCCTATGCCTATACACGGGCCCACGGACGAGTTGAGGTCGCTGATCTCTGGAAAACACTTCACATAGTTGTTGGTGGTGTAGGCCAGACCGCCGGTCAGGTGCACGTTGACCGAGACAAACCGGTCGGCAGGATCGGCGGCATTCTCCTCGGCACGGAGACCCATCGCCGACAGCAGAGCCACACACAGGATTATGACATATTTGCGCATTGTCTTTGAAACGAGAGGATTGTATAATTGATTTGACACCCCAAAATTACATAGAAAAACCCTCACGAACAACCTCAGGAAAGTTTTTTTGAAAAAAATCTCCCAAACACTTGCACAGAACAAAAATTGTGCGTAACTTTGCATCGCAAAAGAGAAAAAGACGGCTCATTAGCTCAACTGAATAGAGCATCTGACTACGGATCAGAAGGTTACAG
>CAZAWC010000133.1:0-6347 GCA_964488595.1 uncultured Staphylococcus sp.
ATACAGAACACCTGCGAGATCGAGGGCGAGAAGATCAAGTCGGGCCAGCTCTCGCAGATGGAGTGGGACCAGCTGATGTCGCGCGTCAAGAATCTCTATAACGCCCCCCTCTTTATCGACGACACGGCCTCGCTCTCCATCTTCGAGCTGCGCACCAAGGCCCGCCGACTGGTCAGGGAGCACAACGTGGAGTTTATCATCATCGACTATCTGCAGCTGATGAACGCCTCGGGGATGAAGTTTGGCTCGCGCGAGCAGGAGGTGTCCATGATCTCGCGTTCGCTCAAACAGCTTGCCAAGGAGCTCAACATCCCCATCGTGGCCCTCTCTCAGCTCAACCGCTCGGTGGAGAGCCGCGGAGCCGACAGCAAGGACGGCAAGCGCCCGCAGCTCAGCGACCTGCGCGAGTCGGGCGCCATAGAGCAGGATGCCGACATCGTCTGCTTCATCCACCGTCCGGAGTATTATCTGCGCTCGGGCACCGATGCCGCCGGCAACGACATCCGCGGCCTTGCGGAGTTTATCGTGGCCAAGCACCGCTCGGGCCGCGTGGACGACGTGAAGATGCGCTTCAAGTCGCGCTACGCACGCTTCGAGAACTGGGACGGCGACACCGAGAAGTCGAGCGGCACACGCGTGTCGCGCCTCAACTCGGGCGGCGCCGCTGACGGTGCCCCCTCGCCGTTCACCACCCCCGATCCACTGTCGGGCGGCACGGTCGACCTCACCTCCACCGCCGGGCCCGGCGACCTGCCCCCCTTCTGACCCCCGCTCCCGGCGATAGGTTTTTTTAATACTCAGCTTATGGCGGGGAGCGATTTTTTTATTATTTTTGTGTCTGTAAGTTGCCCCTAATGGGCCTTGACACATCCGAAATGAACATTAAAAAACTATTACTCAGTCTATTGCTATTGGTGGCAGCCGCCACCGGCGCAAGGGCCGACACATACTTCCAATACCCGATAGTGCCCGATTCGATCGAGACACTTCAGGGTCGCTGCAACTATCTGGCCCGCCACTTCTTTGACTTCTGCGATCTGGGCAAAGCCTTCTCCAACCGCGCGAGGATGGGCGAGGAGTTCAATGTGTATATCTCCGTGACCAGCGGAGCCGACCCCGACGTGGCCGAGCGCGAGGCCCGCGCACTGATGAAGAAGCTCGACAAGCAGCCCGCCGACCAGCTCTATCTGGCCGAGATAGCCGAGGGGCGTCTCTACTCGGACACGGCACAGGTGTGGCTCGACCGTCTCTATCTGCCATATGCCGAGGCTGTCGCTGCCAACCGCCGCACGGGCAAGGCCGAGAAGGCGCGTTTCGTCCAGCAGGCCACCCAGCTGCGCAACTCCATGATAGGCTCCCCCATAGCCCCGATAGAATATCAGAAGCCCGACGGCACCAAAGGCAATCTCCTCGCCGACTCGGCCGAGGTGACGGTGGTCTTCTTCAACGACCCCGACTGTCCCGACTGCGACATGGCGCGCCTGCGTCTGGCCGCCGACATCTCCACCTCCGAGCTCGTGGCCGAGGGCAAGATGAAGATAGTATCCCTGTCGCTGACCGAGCCCGACGCCCGCTGGCGCGAGTTCGTGGCACAGATGCCCGACTCATGGGCCAAAGGAGCCTCGCCCGACGCCGACCTCACCATCGACCTGCGCGGGGGCACCCCGGAGTTCTATGTGCTGGGGCGCGGGGGCAAGATCAGATTCAAGCACCTCGACATAGATCAGCTGCTCGACGTGTCGCGCCAGCTCAAGAAGCGCTGACACACCCCCACCTTAAGTCCATCCCCCACCACACAGCCACATAGACTATGAATATGCTCTATTCGCCTGTCACCAACTGCTTCCTGCGGCTCACAGGCTACACCTATACCAACATCGCCCGCCTGTTCATGCGCCTCTTCGCGGGGATAATGATGCTCCAGTTCGGCATACGCCACATGGTCCACTTCGAGATGCTGCAAAACACGTTTCCCACCGTGCTCGACATGACCTCGACCACCTCGCTGGTGCTCATGATCGTCATCGAGACGGTGTGCTCGCTGCTCATCATGGTGGGGTTCCTGACGCGCCTCTCCACCATCCCCCTCATCGGGGCTATGTGCTGCGCGGAGTACTACATACTCCACGACATGGTGCCCAATCTCCCGGTCTATGGCCTCGACAGCACCGACCCCGGCTATCTGCCCATCATGTTCATAGGCATCTATGTGTGGATGCTCATGGCCGGCCCCGGCAAGATCTCGCTTGACTATTTCATATCGCTCTATGTGATAAACCTCCGCGACAAGGACGAGGAGGAGGAGCTCGAGGAGGTGTGACGGCATGAAGACGGCAGTACTCATATCCGGTGGCGTGGACAGCGCGGTGGCCGTGCACAGGCTCGTGGAGCAGGGGCACGACCTCCATCTGTTCTATATCCGCATCGGCCTCGACGATGGCCGGGGCGACTGTGCCGCCGAGGAGGACATCGAGATGTGCGAGGTGATAGCCCGACGTTACGGCCTCCCCTTCGACGTGGTCTCGCTCCACGAGGAGTATTGGGACAACGTGATGGAGTATGCCCTCGACGCCGTGCGCAAGGGGCTCACCCCCAACCCCGACGTGATGTGCAACAAAATGATCAAATTCGGATTCTTCGAAGAGCGGTGGGGACGCGAGTTTGACCGCACGGCCACAGGCCACTATGCCCGCATCGTGGAGCGCGACGGGCTGGTGTGGCTCGGCACCGCCCCCGACCCCGTCAAGGATCAGACAGACTTCCTGTGCCGCATCACCTACAGCCAGCTGAGCCACCTGCTCTTCCCCATCGGCGACCTCCCCAAGGCCAAGGTGAGGGAGATAGCCGTGATGCAGAATCTGCCCAACGCCTACCGCCGCGACAGTCAGGGGATATGCTTCCTCGGCAAGATCAACTACAACGACTTCATCCGCCGCCATCTGGGCGAGAAGCCGGGCCCTATCATCGAGATAGAGACCGGACGCCGGCTGGGCGAGCACCGCGGGGTGTGGTTTCACACCATCGGCCAGCGCAAGGGCCTCGGCCTGAGCGGGGGTCCGTGGTTTGTGGTGAAGAAAAATGTGCCCGACGGGGTCATCTACGTGTCGCGCGGCTATGACACCCCCCGCCAGTATGGCCACACCATCCACCTCGACGAGATGCACTGGCTGACCCGCGACCCGTGGCCCGACACATGCAGCGGCGTGGAGATAATGTTCAAGAACCGCCACGCCCCCGGATTCCTCCCCGCCACCCTCACCCGCACCGCCGAGGGCGAATATGTGGTGGAGAGCCGCGAGCAGGTGCAGGGGATAGCCCCGGGACAGTTTGGCGTGATATACACCCCCGACGCTTCGGTCTGCCTCGGCAGCGGAGTGATCACAGGACGCAACGTAATGCTGTGAGGCCCCGCCCCGCAGCCCACCATATATTAAAGCAGAGACCAAGACATGAACAACGGTGACTACTCTGACCCCAATCCCTCCCCGGTGAGGATCCCGCTCCGGGTGCTGGGCATATCATACTCGCAGGTGCAGACCGGGGTGTTTGCCCTGATACTGGCACAGACCGACGGCCCCTATCGCATCCCCGTGATGATCGGAGCTGCCGAGGCCCAGTCCATAGCCATGAAGATGGAGGGGGTGACCCCGCCCCGCCCGCTGACCCACGACCTCTTCCCGGGGATGTGGAAGGCGTTCGGCATACGCCTCACCGAGGTGTGCATCTATCGCTTTGACGACGGGGTGTTCTACTCCGAGCTCACCCTCACCGACGGCGAGCGCACCATCACCATCGACTCGCGCACATCCGACGCCATCGCTCTGGCCATGCGCACAGGCGCTCCCATCTTCACCACCCCGGAGGTGCTCGCCGAGACCGGATTCGAGATGGAGGAGCTCGAGGTGGCCGACTCCACGGCCGAGGCCCCGGCGCGGCGCGAGAGCCGCACGGAGCCGCGACTCGAGAATCTCACCATCGACGAGCTGCAGCGCATGCTCGACGCCAGCATAGCCCGCGAGGACTATGAGGAGGCGGCAAAGATAGCCGAGATCATCGGGCGCAAGCGCGGCCCGGCCACCGACCCCGGAGCCTGACGCGCCAACGAGATCATTCACCGAAGTAACCATATCGCAAATAATATCCCTCAAATCCACACATAATACCATGTCACGTATCAAACCCATACAGGTGCGTCTGGCAGCGATGAACTTTCTGGAGTTCGGAGTCTGGGGCGCATATCTGATCTCGCTGGGCAACTTTCTCGGCTCGGTGGGGCTCGCCACCAAGATAGGACTTTTCTATGCCATACAGGGAGTGGTGTCGCTGTTCATGCCCGCGGTGATAGGCATCGTGGCCGACCGCTGGATACAGGCCCAGCGCATGATGAGCATCTGCCACCTGCTCGCAGGCCTCTTCATGGGCGCGGCGGGCATCTACTGTCTCGGCACGTCACAGATAGAGTTTGGCCCCCTGTTCACGCTCTACACCCTGTCGGTGGCATTCTTCATGCCCACCATCGGACTTGGCAACTCGGTGGCCTTCAATGCCCTGCAGCGTGCCGGGCTCGACACCATCACCAGCTTCCCCCCCATACGCGTGTTTGGCACCGTGGGCTTCATCTGCTCCATGCTGTTTGTCAACTTCACCCAGTTTCAGACCAACGCCTGGCAGCTCATCACCTCGGCCGTCCTGAGCTTCGTACTCGCCGCCTATGCCCTCAGCCTCCCGTCGTGTCCCGTCTCCAAGTCGGCCTCCGGAGGCTCGCTGGCCGACTCGCTCGGCCTGTCGGCCTTCAAGTTGTTCAAGGTCAAGCGTCTGGCCATCTTCTTCATCTTCAGCATGCTGCTCGGAGTGTCGCTTCAGATCACCAACTCCTATGGCAACATCTTCATCACCTCGTTCAGCGACCTGCCCGCCTTTGCCGACACATGGGGCGCACGCAACGCCAACGCCCTCATCTCGCTCTCGCAGATCTCGGAGACACTGTGCATCCTGCTCATCCCGTTCTGCCTCAAGCGGTTTGGCATCAAGGGCGTGATGCTCATGTCGATGTTCGCATGGGTGCTCCGCTTCGGGCTGTTCGGGCTGGGCGACACCGGCTCCGGCCTGTGGCTGCTCGTGGTGTCGTGCATAGTCTATGGCATCGCCTTCGACTTCTTCAACGTCTCCGGCGGTCTCTACGTCGACCAGCAGACCTCGCCCGCGCTCCGCTCGTCGGCTCAGGGCCTGTTCATGATCATGACCAACGGCATCGGCGCCACGGTGGGCACACTGGGCGCACAGGCCATCGTCAACAGATTCGTGTTCAGCTGCGACACCCCCGAGGCCATGCACGCGGGATGGACCACGGCATGGTTCATCTTTGCCGCCTATGCCCTCGTGGTGGGTGTGCTGTTCGCACTCATATTCAAGGACACCAAGACCCCCACCGCGGCCGAAGCCCGCACATATATCGAGGAGACCGAGCCCTCGCCCGAGGGTGAGGCTCAGGCCCCGGAGAGCAATCGGCAGGGAGCATGATACAGTTTTATTCGCCCGACATCGCAAGCCGCCTCGAGCTCCCCGAGAGCGACTCGCGCCACGCCGTCAAAGTGCTCCGCCTCACCGAGGGCGACGAGCTGCAGGTGGTCGACGGACAGGGCCACATCTACCGTTGCCGCCTCTCGGCCGCCCACCCCAAGCATGCCGCCGTCGAGATCATCGAGACCATCCCTTCGCCCCTCCCGTGGCCGCAGCGCATAGCCGTGGCCGTGGCCCCCACCAAGCACCTCGACCGCATGGAGTGGATGGTGGAGAAACTCACCGAGATAGGGGTCAACGACATCATCCCCATCCTCTGCCGCCGCAGCGAGCGGCGCGAGATCAAGGAGGAACGGCTCGAGAAGATAGCCGTCTCGGCCATGAAGCAGAGCCTCAAGGCCGTGCTCCCCGCCGTGTGGCCCATGACCCCCCTGCGCGATCTGCTCACCCTCATGCCCGGGGCACAGCGCTTTGTGGCCTACTGCGACCCCTCGAGGCCGAGGGTCGACATGGCCCGCGCATGCGCACCCCGCCGCGACACTCTCATCCTCATAGGCCCCGAGGGAGATTTCGACCCCACCGAGATAGAATCCACCCTCGCCGCCGGGTTCGTGCCCGTGACCCTCGGCGACAATCGCCTGCGCACCGAGACGGCGGCGCTCTATGCCGTCACCATAGCTCACATCGTCGACTCGCTGGAGGATTAACAATGTTTAACGCGCCATAATTTGGCCGTTTCGCAATAAGTCCGTACCTTTGCACCACTGAAAACAACATCGCGGGATGGAGCAGTGGTAGCTCGTTGGGCTCATAACCCAAAGGTCGCA
>CAZAWC010000134.1:0-6299 GCA_964488595.1 uncultured Staphylococcus sp.
CCCGACCAGCCATTACTATCCAATCGGTCTGCCAACCCTAATCTTACAAGCCAAATCCCATATGATCCCCTCATATGGGATTTTTAGTGTTCGTATAGCATTTAAAATCACCCTTCTGAATTAACCATGTATTAATTTAAAATAATTCAGCAATACAAAATCCCATTTCCCTGAGTAATGGAGACCTTATTTCCTGTTATTTTTTACTTTATTTTAAATCTAATGCTCTTTTCATAAAAAATTGAATATCAAAAGTGAAAAGGACTGGAATGGACTTTTTTTTCATAAAATTATGTATTTACTTTGCAGCGCAAAAACAAAATCCCACTTCTATCTGATTTAATATTTGATCTAACCAACGTACAATATGACTTATCTCTCACCCTACAAAGTATCAGTGATAATATTTATATTACTCACACTTCTTCCTTTGACTACCCACGCTCAACGTGTGGCAAAAGTTAATGGTAAATCCACCTTCATCTTAAGTGAAAATGATAATTTAACACTTAAGGAGGCCAAAATCAAATGTGTGGAATTGGCAAAAGCTGAGGCATTAAAAAACGAATTCGGCACTCTGGTAATGTCAGATTTTATCAATTCTGATAAAATCGTTGACGATGAAGCCAATAGCTTTTACATCATGGATACCTCCACTTCGGTAAAAGGAGAATGGCTGGGAGATGAGCGTGAACCTGAAATTAACATCGAATATATCAATGGAGAGCTATTGTTTACAGCTGAGGTTTGGGGTAGCGCGAGAGAAATAATACGCGCTAACACAGATGTCAAGTGGCAAGTGCAAAAAGATATTGAGGGTAAGAAAATCGACTCAGACGAATTTAACACTGGGGAGCGATTCTTTATTAAATTTCGCTCACCTTCCGACGGTTATATAGCTATTTACCTTATTACATCCGACAATGAGACTGCCTGTCTCCTACCCTATAGGAAAGATAATTCCGGACGTTATCAGATAAAAGGAGGAAAGGACTATATATTCTTTGACAAGGCAATTGACCCGACGGCTTCCTATTATAAATTAAGCACCAACAAATTGCAGGAATACAATCAATTAGTTATGATTTACTCTCCAAACCCCTTCACCAAGTGTACTGACACAAGTGTGGATTCACGTCATCCAAATTCTTTAGATCAGAAAGACTTCGCTAAATGGCTGCTTAAAAACCAGCGTGCGGACAAAGAGATGATGGTCAACCGTAAATGGCTTAATATCAAAGGAACAGAATAAAATCCAACTAATATAAAACTCTATGAAAAGATTTTTTTTAACCTTAGCTGCCCAAACAATGCTCTTGCTCTCATTTGCGCAAGGCACGGCAGACATTGAAACGTTGGCGTTGGACATAAAAGAAGACACAACGAAAGTGACTACAATTGCCGACATCATCGATGTTCAGGAAGTTATCAATTCGCGTACTTCCAATGTGAATCATTATGAAAAAGTATGGTCATATACCTCCTACTTTAACATAGGCTTCAATTCGGCTAAGATGACACCCAAGAATGACATTAGCTTAGGATGCGACTACAACAATGGTATTGCTCCGGAATTCAAATCAGATTGGGGCATATCATTACAGCTCGGACATAACTATGCTCTTCACAAACGTCCTATTGCTGATATTCTGCGATTCAACATTGATTACTCATACATTGACTTGAATCTCAATCACTATAAGAGAGAAAAGGGCAATCAACTCTATGACAGTAATGCCACATATGGCAATTACCAATACATGCCCTGGTGTATGCAAAAGTATGAGATCAATTACGGCATGTGCTTGGGTCCTTCAATCACACTGGCACCTTTTATGAATCTGAACGTACCCAATCTTCATTTCTTAAAATTAAATATTTATTATCATATAGGTTATGCGGTATCCATACTTGCTATGGATAATGATACCAAGTATGATATTAACCCTCCACAGACCAACAACAATAAGAGTGCCGACAGCTCAATTGTAGCAAGTTGGGGACATGGTCTGACCAATAGCTTTGGTTTCAACCTTTCCTGGAGATTCATCGGTGTGGGCTACGAGGTGAAAACAGGTCCACTTAATTATCAAGCGTTACAGAAAGATGACTACGGTAAAAACCATTATAAGTTTAATACCACTACCGGACGAGTCTTCTTAGAAATAAGATATTAACCCATATATTAACCAAACATTCGATATAAGATATGAAACACTATATTATTACCATATCATTAATCATATTCGGCTTTCTCGGAACGTTAGCCCAAAATGACAGGACTAAAATTGAAGGACGTTGTGGAAATGACTGTGTATGGTCATTCGACGGCTACACCCTCACAATCTCCAATGCAAACAAAAAAGGTCTTGACGTAGAAATCAAGAACTATAATACCACATCCGATGTAGCTCCTTGGATAAAAAAGAAGCTCGATGTGAGGAAAGTAGAAATTAGAAATGGCATAAGCAGAATTGGTTCATGTGCTTTTGCAAATATGCCCAATCTCCAAGAAGTAGTATTTGAAGATCCTAACTTATCCAGCATAGGTTGGGGAGCATTTTTGAACTGCAAACAACTACGCACCATCTCCTTACCCGTAAACCTTGCTAATATCGAAACAATTGCCTTTGCCAACTGCGACGCATTAGCATCAGTTAATATACCCGACAAATGTCGTGTTGGCGACCAAGCGTATGCCGACTGCGATAATCTAAAAAGTATTGATATTAGTCCTACCACAATCTTAGGTCATTATGTATTCGCCGGAGAAACCAAAGTCAACGGTACACCCCGACATACTCTTTACAAAGGCGAAGTACGCCGTGCCCCTGCCTATATCAATAAAGATAATGCCAATGAGTATGGTTTAGATAGCTCTTCCATTGAAAAGTTAACTAATAACGGGAAAGGAGAAGAAATCGACTACGATTATCAGACTTCTGACATTGACTCAGATATCCCTGTGGGTCCTTTTACAAGAAATAATACATATGCACTCGTAATCGGCAATCAAAATTATCGTTTTGTATCCGATGTACCATATGCAATTCATGATGCACGTGTCTTCGCTGATTACTGCAAGAAAACCCTTGGCATTCCGGTGGAAAACATTCACCTCACTGAAGACGCCACTAAACAGATGATCCTTGAAGAGGAACTTCAAGATTGGATTGCTTCAATTCCGGACCGTGAAGACAAAGAGCTTATTGTGTATTATGCCGGACATGGGGTACCTGATGTAAAAAATAACAATAAGGCTTATCTGCTCCCTACGGACGTACGTGGCACAAGTCCTAAGCGTGGTATCGCACTTGACGAGTTCTATAAAACACTTGGAGATTTTGATTTCAGTAATACCACTGTATTTCTGGATGCTTGCTTTAGTGGAGTAAATAGAGAGAATGAAGGTGTAACAGAAGGCCTTCGTGGTGTGGAGATAGATGCTGAAGATGCGACATTGGGTGATGGTAATATTGTAGTTTTCTCGGCTGCTCAAGGCAATGAGACAGCACAAGGCTATCCTGAAGAAGGACACGGATTGTTTACCTACTATCTATTGAAAGAATTGCGCGATACAAGAGGTAATATTTCACTTGGCACGTTGACCGACAGAGTGACAAATAACGTATCGCAGACCGCACCTCAAATGAAGATGAGAAAACCTCAGACTCCTTCGACAGCAGCGTCTGATCAAGTTGGAGATAAATGGCGTAAACTCCAGTTCTAAATCCCAACAAATAAATACCTATCTGATGATATGAAAAAGATATTAACTCTTATCATAGCTTTATGCTTCCTTATGCCTGCTTTCGGTCAGAATTACAGCAAGATGACCGAAAAAGCCCAAAAGAAGGAACTTAAGGAGAAAATGAAAGAATACCAGAAAAAAGGCTATGAGATCATGGGGAGCCGCACAATGGAAGTAGCTCTTGTGAAACATTATGCCAAACTCAATGAACTCGGTGACAATGCAACCGTGTTTGAAGGTATTTCAACCAAAACAAAGTCAAAAAATCTCGGTCAACAGATGGCGCTTAACAATGCTACTATCAGCTATGCCCAAAAAGCCGGCAGCACTGTCAAAGGTCGTGTAGTAAGCGACAATTTTGCAGATGGGACTTCTGGAGAAGGAGAATTCGAGAAATTCTATGCGGCTTACGAGCGGCTGATAGAGCAGAAAGTAAAACATATACTTGAACCCAGCTATTCGGTAATCAAGGATAACGGCGACGGCACCTACGAAGTCCAGTCTTTCTTCATCGTCAATGAATCCAAAGCTCGCATCGCTCGTGAACAAGCTCTTGAAGCTGCCCTTAAAGAGAGTGAACTTGCCGGAAAATATGGTGCTCAGATCCGTTCTTACGCCAATGATCCCATCGAGCAATAAAGCTTTTATCAGGTGAAGTTCATTGTTTAATGTCATTGCAACGTAAGAGGGTGTATCAAAATAGGTAATTTTGAATTTTGATACACCCTCTTACGTTTCTTTTAGTCAAGAAATATTCTCACGATAAAGATAGAATTCCTCAGCCTATGAAAAGATCTTTGCTGATCGGAGCCGCTCTCTGTTGCGGTACCGGAGTAATCAATTCCCAAGTGCCTCAAAGTTTCCTTGAGTTCCGACAGGGTATACTCGACGACTATCAGGAATTTCGTCGGACTATCCTTGCCCATTATGCCGACTTTCTTGAGGGAACTTGGCACGAATATGAGACTCTTCTGCCGGTGCAACGCGACGAGACTCCCAAGCCTATAAAGGTGCCTAATATCGAGCTGTCGAAGCCATCGGTAAATCCGGTAAAGCTCCCGGCTCCGCATTTAGCCACTATCCCACAGCCGAAGGTAAAGCCACAGCAACCGACCCAGCCCGAATCGCCTGCCGAAAATACGACTCCCATATCCCCTAACGGTCCGGGTTCACTGTTGGATACCCCTCCCGTAGAGGTGCCTCCCGAAGCAAAGAAAGAGGTGCCTCCCACTATCAAAATCAAACCGGATGTTGCGAAACCTATGATTAATGTCACTCCGGTAATTCCGGAGGTAGCGGTGATGGATGAAGGGGTTGAAATGCGCCCTATGCCAACCTATCAGGAGAAAGAGAGTCGTGACGGTAAAGATGCAATAAAGTTCTACGGAATGGAGATTCTTGTGCCAGAAATAGACTTCAAAATCAGCAAGAGTCTCGGTAACGCGGCTGACTTCGCACGCCACTGGAAACTGATGGATGAGCAAGAGCTCGCTGAACGTGTTGAAGAGACTATAATGCCTAAAATTAAGGAATTGGGTCTGAATGATTATCTTACCTATGAGTTCCTCAGTGCATACATGGACAGCAAATTCCCCGACGCAGCTGTATCGTCAAAGATGTCGGCAGTTCACTATCTTCTCGCTAATCAAGGCTACGACGTGAGAATAGCCGTCACCACCAATAGCGGCGACCCCATTATACTGATGCCCAGCGAGCAGATGATTTACGGTAATTCATATATGACCATAGGAGGACGTAATTATTTCCTTATGGCACCTCCTGGAGTTGACCTTAATGGGGTGCGACTTGCTACTTGCGACCTTCCGAAAGCCGCTAAGAATGGCAAAGCTGTTGACTTACGTATCGACGGTCTCAACCTTCCTATGAAAGAGCGTCCTTTCAAGGTGTCGAATGGTGGTCTTACACTCACCGGCACCCTCAATGAAAACCTCATGCCCATCGTCTACAAATATCCGCAGATGGACACAGAAGGCTTTGCAGTCAGCGTGCTTGATAAGGATTTGCGTAAGAATCTTGTAAGCCAAATAAAGAGCCAACTCGGCGATAAAGACAAACTTGCCGCCACCAATGAGCTTCTTCGTTTCATGCAGTTCGGATTCGACTATGCCACCGATGATGAGTTCCACGGTTTTGAGAAGCCCTACTTCCTTGAGGAAAATTTCTATTATCCCAAGAATGACTGTGAAGACCGAGCCATTTTCTACACCTATATGCTTTGGAATGCCTTGGGGATAGATAATCAGCTCCTCGCCTTCCCCGGACACGAAAGCGCATCGGTAAGCATTCCCGGTGTCTCTATAAGAGGTACATCATATGAAAACGGTGGTAAGATTTACTATATATCCGACCCTACTTATATAGGTTCCACCACCGGGCAATGTATGCGTCAATATGAGACCACCTCCCCCACCATTGACCATTCTTATTCTCATTGAAAATAAATAAAAACAAAAGACCCGATCGAGATTCCAGGAATCTTAATCGGGTCTTTTAAATTTCTTTAGCTGATAGCAGCCACTCATTCACT
>CAZAWC010000135.1:0-6222 GCA_964488595.1 uncultured Staphylococcus sp.
CCTTCTGATGACGTTCTTCTTCCGGCGTATGCGTCCCATCATAGAACAGGGCTACCTCTATCTGGCCACACCACCGCTCTACAAGTGCACGAGAGGAAAGGCTGAGGAGTATTGCTGGACAGATGCGCAGGTGCAGCAGTTCATAGCCGTGAATGGCGACAAGACAAAGGTGCAGCGATACAAAGGTCTTGGCGAGATGTCGGCAGAAGAGCTGCGCGACACGACAATGGACCCCGAACAGCGCCTGCTCAAGCAGGTGAAGATCAGCGATGCCGCCGAGGCTGACCGCATCTTCTCAATGCTCATGGGCGAGGATGTGGCCCCGCGCCGCGACTTTATCGAGGCCAACGCCAACTACGCCAACATCGACGCCTGATTATCTAACGCCACACACGAGGGGTGCAGAAATTATGAACAATATGCACCCCTCGTTTATTCTATATGTAAGGACTTACATTAGAATTCACCTAAAAGCACATTATGAAATCAAAATCGTCATCCAAGGCATCTGCCCGCGAACTGGACCGCCTCATACGCGACTTCATTGGCAACCAGCAGAACAACACATATAATTACCGACAGGTAGCCCACGCCATCGGTGCCAATACTCCCGTGCAGCAGCGTAACGTGGCGTTGAAGCTCGTGGAACTGGCATTTCAGGGAGATATTATAGAGGTATCCCCGGGCAAGTACAAATCGCCCCAGCGTACTTCGGAAGCTACGGGCGTATTCGTGCGACGCAGCAATGGCAAGAATTCTGTCATCACGGATACAGACGGAGAGACGATTTTTGTGGCCGAGCGTAATTCGATGCACGCCCTTAACGGCGATAAGGTGAAGGTCAACATCGCCGCGCGTCGCCGGGGGCAGGAGACGGAGGCCGAAGTGGTCGAGATCATCGAGAAAAAGGATCAGACATTTATCGGCACACTCAAGGTGGACCGTCATTTCGCATATCTGCTCACCGACTCAAAGTATCTTGCTACTGACATTTTCATACCTAAAGCCAAACTCAAAGGTGGAAAGACCGGCGACAAGGCCGTTGTCAGGATAACGGAGTGGAAGGATGACAGCAAGAATCCTGCCGGCGAGGTGATAGATATCCTCGGCACTGCCGGCGAGAACAACACAGAGATTCATGCCATACTCGCTGAGTTTGGTCTGCCCTACAAATATCCATCGGCTGTGGAGAAAGCAGCTGATAAAATAGACGCCGGTATCACCGACGAGGTTGTCGCAAGCCGAATCGACATGCGCGATGTCCTCACGTTCACTATAGACCCCGCCGATGCCAAGGACTTTGACGACGCTCTTTCATTCCGTCAGTTGCCGGGGGGAACATATGAGGTCGGAGTCCATATTGCGGACGTGACTCACTATGTCCATCCAGACACGATCATCGACCGCGAGGCTGAAAAGCGCGCCACTTCGGTGTATCTTGTCGATAGGGTAGTGCCTATGCTCCCGGAGCATCTGTGCAACGGCATATGCTCGTTGCGCCCCGAGGAGGAAAAGCTGGCCTTCTCGGTGATCTTTGAGATGACGCCCGATGCCCGGATACTTAAGTCGAAGATTGCCCGCACAGTGATACGCTCTGACCGCCGCTTCAGCTATGAGGAGGCACAGAGTGTCATAGAGACGGGGATGGGTGATTGCGTCGAGGCTATCACGACACTCGACAAGATGGCCAAGATACTTCGCAAGGAGCGCTATGAGGATGGGTCGGTGGAATTTGACCGCGCCGAAGTGAAATTCGACCTTGCCCCGGACGGCACCCCCACAGGTGTATTCTTCAAGGTATCAAAGGATGCCAACAAACTCATCGAGGAGTTTATGCTGCTTGCCAACAAGGCTGTAGCCACATTCGTAGGTAAGCCAAAGGATAAGAAAAAGAAGCCAAAGGCTTTCGTCTACCGTGTCCACGATCAGCCGGATAGCCAAAGGCTGGCAGATCTTGCCGCCATAGCGCGCAATTTCGGCTTTAAAATCAAGTCGTCTGGTACGCCGCGTGAGATAAACCGCTCCATCAACAAGATGCTTGCCGAGGTCAAGGGACGCGGGGAGGAAAACTATCTGTCGACACTTGCCATCCGCTCTATGGCCAAAGCGATTTATTCGACTGAAAACATCGGCCACTACGGACTCGGATTTGATTATTACACTCATTTCACCTCGCCGATCCGCCGCTATCCCGACATGTTGGTGCATCGTCTGCTCGAGCGATATATGAACGGCGGCCGCAGCGTCAATGTCCAGAAGCTCGAGGATCTCTGTAAGCACTGCAGCGATCAGGAACAGCTGGCAGCCAACGCAGAAAGAGCATCCATCAAATATAAGCAGGTGGAGTATATGCAGAAGCATCTCGGCGAGGTCTTCACCGGAAGCATCACGGGTGTCACCGAATGGGGGCTGTATGTGGAGCTCAACGACAATCTCTGCGAAGGTCTCGTGCCCATGCGCGATCTTGCGGATGACTTCTATGACTTTGACGAGAAAAACCATTGTCTCATCGGACGTCGCCACAACAACCGTTATCGTCTCGGTGACAACGTGGCTGTGCGTGTGGCCCGTGCTGACCTCGAAAAGAAACAACTGGACTTCGTGCTTCTCGATGACAAGGGCAACCCTCTCCGCGGGGAGGACCATATGGGCAAGAAGAATCCCGGACGCGAAGCCGCCCAACATCAGTCTGCCAAGAAAAAACGTCACAGAAAGTGAAAGACTATACCCAATACCTCGACATGGTGAAGGGAGCCATAGCCAATCTCAGGCTCCCCTCACATCCCTCCGGCCTTTATGAGCCGATCACTTATACGCTCGATTGCGGAGGCAAGCGTCTTCGTCCGGTCCTTACTCTCGCCACTTGCGAAGCGATGGGGACAGATCCCATGAAAGCCATCCATCAGGCGATAGCCATTGAGATGTTTCACAATTTCACTCTGCTCCATGACGATGTGATGGACAGGGCGGACATGCGCAGAGGGCGTCCGACCGTGCACCGCAAATGGGACGAGCGTACAGCCATCCTGTCGGGCGACGCCATGCTCACCACCTCCACGATGCTGCTGGCTATTAAGGCCGGGGAGCATCTTGCCACTGCTCTCGACCTGTTTAACGGCACAGCTATGAATATCTACGAAGGGCAGCAGCTTGACATGGACTTTGAGACACGCACGGATGTGAGCGTGGAGGAATATATGGAGATGATCCGCCTCAAGACATCGGTGCTCCTCGGTTGCGCTTGTGCAATGGGCGCCCTCATGGCAGGCGCCGAGATGGAGACGCAGATGCGATTTTTTGACTATGGTGTGAATCTCGGTCTCGCATTCCAGCTTCAGGACGACTATCTTGACACTTATGGGAATCCCGAGACCTTTGGCAAGGCCATCGGTGGCGACATACTCAATGACAAGAAGACGTGGCTGCTGATCATGGCGCTGGCCGAGGACAAGACCGGCACCGTCAGGTCGCTGCTGGGACCGACAGACGATCCGCAAGCGAAGATAGATAGAATCCGCGACGTGTATAACCGGCTCGGGCTGCCTGAACAGATCCATGAGCTGATCAGCGCCTATATCGACACGGCTATCAAGTGTCTTGACCATATCAACTTACCTGCGGAGGCTCGTGCTTTCTTCATGGATCTGGCCCTCCGTTCAGCCACACGCGACAAGTGACTTTTTTTGACACCCATACACATCTGTACCTCCCCGAGTTTGCCTCGGATGGATGTGCCGCTGCAGTGAAAAGGGCGCTCGAAGCGGGAGTATCAAGGCTGATGCTCCCCAACGTAGACCTCACGACCGTAGGGCCGATGCACGAACTCCACTCACAGTTTCCTGACCAGACCATGATGGCAATGGGGCTTCATCCCACGGAAGTGGGTGAAGATTCAGACGAAGTTCTCGCCCAAATCCGCGAGTACATTAACGACACTCCCGGAATGTATCGAGCGATAGGGGAGATCGGCATTGACCTGTATTGGGACATAACATTTAGAGACAGGCAGCAGAGCGTATTCGAGACTCAGCTCAACTGGGCTGCCGAGAAAGGCCTGCCGGTAATAATTCACTGCCGGGATGGTCTTGACGAGGCTCTTGAAGTGCTGTCAGGACTTATAAGCATCCCACGCGCGGTTTTTCATAGTTTTGGCGGCTCGCCAAGGGATGTGGATCGAATTCTTGCGGTGTCGGACGATTTTTACTTCGGCATCAACGGTATAGTCACCTTTAAGAATAGCACTCTGCGCGACACTCTCCCTGCTATCCCGGAGGAGCGGCTGGTGCTTGAGACAGATTCGCCTTATCTCGCTCCGGTCCCATACAGAGGCAAACGCAACGAGAGTGCATATATACTCAATACTGCCTCAACAGTGGCATCAGTGCTTGGCAAGGAGATAGGAGCGATAGCGGATCTCACCACCAAGAATGGCGAAAAATTATTTGCATCGACGGAATAAAACGTTCACTCGCAACGTTGTCTCTGTATGCGACTTAACCTTACCTTAACAACCGGGCTACTGGCAATAGCATCTCTCTCTGCTTCAGACTCAGAGCAATGGGGGCTGGTGAATATTCCGGTTGCCTGTATGCGTGCCGCTGCGGGCCACTCATCCGAGCTGGTCTCACAGGCTTTGCTTGGAACTCCGGTGAAGGTGCTTGACTATAAAGGAAGCGGCGAGTGGGTGAATGTCCGCACACCTGACGGATATGAGGGACTTGTCAACGTCTCAGGGCTCGTGTTGCTTGATTCTGTCTCAATGTCAGCATGGCGTACATCGCCGAGAGTGGTAGTAACTCCAATAATTGAGACTCCTGTGCTTTCCGACACCTTGAATATTTCTCCTCGTAGCATCGTGGCATCAGTTGTAAACGGGACTGTGCTCACCGGCACCAAATCGTCCGGGGGATATTCACAAGTCACGTTTCCAGACGGAAGGACGGGATTTATCACGACGTCTGCGATAGAAGATTTTGGAGAATGGGCGACAGAAAGGAATTTTGATGCCGTGCGCGCCCTCGATTTCTGCTACTCACTCCGAGGCACTCCCTATCTGTGGGGCGGATGCTCAACTAAAAGCATGGACTGCTCGGGCCTCGTGAAAATGCTCGCTTTCAACGAAGGTCTTATCCTGCCCCGCGACGCCTCCGACCAATATCTAATCGGGCGTTCACTCCCGGCCGCCGACACAGACGCACTCGAACAGGGAGACCTTTTGTTCTTCAGTTCGCGCCCGGCCGGCAAGATCACTCATGTGGCTGTCTATGATGGTGACGGCGTCTACATCCACTCGTCAGGAGAGGTCAAAGTGAGCAGAATGTCGGCAGACGACCCTGATTTTGCTCCACGCACTTATCGGGGAGCAGTGAGGTATAGTTGTTCAGAAGACACTACAGGAATAATCCGCATTTCCTCCCACCCATGGTATTTCCAACAATCCACAACTGACTATTGATATTGCAATAATATAACTTCTTATAACAACACCATGATAACATTTCTGATATGTCTGGCCCTTCTGGTCACAGCATATTTCACATATGGAAAATATCTCGAGAAGGTAGCCGAGACAGACGACGCTCGTGTCACTCCGGCCATGCGTATGGCTGACGGCGTTGACTATATGCCTATGCCACGATGGCGTGTTTTCCTGATCCAGCTTCTCAACATCGCCGGTACAGGACCTATATTCGGTGCCATCCTTGGTGCTTGCTTCGGCCCGGTGGCATTTGTATGGATCACTTTAGGCGGTATCTTCTTCGGTGCCATGCACGACTTCCTCTCGGGTGTGCTCATCACACGCAACGACGGGCGCAGCCTGCCGGAAGTGATAGGGGAGTATCTCGGAGTCAGTACGCGTGCCATGGTGAGGGTGTTCACTGTAGCCCTCATGATCCTTGTGGGCAGTGTGTTTATCCTCAGTCCGGCCCAACTGCTTGCCACGATGGCCCCTGCTGTCACTAAAGATGTGTGGGTGTGGATCATTCTTGTGTATTATCTCGTCGCCACGATGCTCCCGGTCGACAAGGTGATCGGCAAACTCTATCCGATATTCGGCATAGCTCTCATCGCAATGGCCGTGGGACTGCTCGGCGTGATCTTCTCAGGAACATACACTGTGCCAGAGTTCACATCCCTCCACAACTATCAGCTTGACCCGGAGGCACTTCCCATCATCCCCACGCTGTTCATCACCATAGCTTGCGGAGCCATCTCAGGCTT
>CAZAWC010000136.1:0-6220 GCA_964488595.1 uncultured Staphylococcus sp.
GTCAGAGCGACAGGGTGTCTTTGTAAGGCCGTCGGGATGACTTGGTGGTCAGAGCGACAGGGTGTCTTTGTAAGGCCGTCGGGATGACTTGGTGGTCAGAGCGACAGGGTGTCTATGTAAGGCCGTCGGGAAGAGTTGGCGGTCTGGGCGACGGGGTGTCTTTGTATGTCCGTCGGGATGGCTTTGTGGTCTGGGCGAGGGGGTTAGTTGTCGCGGTTTTCCATGTGGTTGTAGAAGTAGCGACGGGCGGCGTCTGATCCCTCCCACGGGTGCTCCATCACCTTGCCTTCGGCGGGGGTGAGGTGCCACTTGGTGTTCTGGTAGCCCTTGCCGTCGCCTCCGTTCACCCACTCCTTGAACGAGGGGGTGAAGTTGCCATTCTCGTTAATTCCACCGGGATATGCCTCCATGATAGGCGTGGTCTCGAGCGGCCATGCCCATGTGCCGGGGAGGATGATGATCTGAGGTGCCTCGCCGAGATGGTCGGGGCGGGTGATCTCATCCCATGTGCCATCTCCACGCTCCACTCTGATGGAGAATCCGAGTTTGTTCAGATCTGCCTTGTGGGCATCGACTATTGAGAAGTTCTTGTCCACGGGGATCCTCACGGTGGTGAGCTCGTCAAACGGATGGTTGACACCCGTGCCGGCGTTGATGACGGTGCCATGGCCGGCGTGGCCAAACCACTGGTTGATGTGCTCAAGACGGGTGCTCGGATCAAGCGGACCGTCGACGATCTCGCCGATCTCACGACCGATCACCTTGCCATCATAGCAGAGGTCGGTCTTGAGAGTACCGCCGGCGGCAAGCACGGTGACGAAGGCCGAGTCAGAGCCGTCGAGGTGCTCTACGGCAAACACCACGTCGTTGAAGTCGATGTCTGAAGCTGATGTCGCACCGAGGTCCTCAACGGCAAAGATGTATGGGTAGGTCTCTACGTCGCCGTCCACCACTTCGACATCCTTCTTCTCGAGGAGGAACATAATGTCGTTGAAGTCATAGTCCACCCAGTCCTCGAAGCTGAAGTAGCGGTTGCCTTCATCATCTGTATATGTCGAGGCCGTGGAGTAGCGGCGGGTGTCGGAGACTTTGACCAATTTAGAGTCGTGCGTGAGCTTGTCGTGGAAATTGGAGGAGACCTTACTATCATAGTTGCCGTCCTCCGGTGTACCCCATCCTTCGGTGAAGAATTTAGCGTCAGTCTTAGAGAGGTCAAGACTGTTGAAGAACGAGTTTTTCATGCTCTTGTTGAGCGACGACATCGAATAGTTGGTGTAGGGCTTCGGGTTGTTACCGTCGCCGGTGATCTGAGCTGCGCCGTTGTTGTTGCGGATATAGAAGCCGAAGATGGTACCCTTGGGCAGCGTGAAGGCTACGCGGTGGGTGATCACCTCGTCCTCACCTGCAGTGGAGACGGCATCCTTTTTATTCATATCCGTGCGGAAGTATCCCTCGTCCACGAGGTAGTGAGATCTGTTGCTATCCCAATCCTCGAGTTTATGGATGTTGAGGTTGATGCCATTGGAGCCATCTGCGCGTGAGCGCGCGGCGCTGTCGTAGCCAAAGAGCTTGGTGTTGTATTTGGTGAATGAGCGGGGCCTGTATCCTCGCGATGTCTCACCACCGTCGGATGCTTCCGAGTCAGGTAACTGGTAGGCGAAGCCTGCGAGGTAGCCGTTTGTGCTCTTGTCAATACAAACGAAATAATTACCTGCTTTGATCTCAAATTTTACGCGAAAGACATTGTAAGTTACGCTATTGTTGTTCTTATCAATAACTGTCTGAATATCGTAAGTATGATCAGTCTCCGTCAAAATAGTTTTGCTATCGAGATCATACACAGTAGGTGCTATTACTTTATCGCTTTTATCCGGGAACCCATATACTGAGAGTAATAAATCGGACGTAGCGGAAAGATAGATGCCTGCATAATTATCTCCGGATGGTGTTTGGGTCTCAACAATCATCTTAGATTTGAATGCTATATTAAATGATGCAGGCTCTCCATTGTCTACCGGGAATTTCAGATCGGGGAAGTGGCTATCAGCTCTTAACGGTTGGCCCGAATAAGTAAGAGTAGCTGATAGATAGTCGTTTTCTTCAAGAATCTGAGTTTCAGATGTGAAATCATCGGCTAATTTTGTCGATCCGTTATTTAGTCCTTCCCTAAATCCTACGACTGTGGCGGAGCTTTCGTAATTGATGAGCTTTTTGGGCGTGGTAAACGTTTCTATAATATCGTTTTCGCTGCCCATCATTACGCCTTCTGCGTGAGATGCAAAGTCGGAGGCGGGATAGACAGTATAGGTGGTGCTATAATCGCATCCGCTGAAAGGAACGGTTATAGTAGTGTTGTCGGTGGAGAGAGCCGGAGTCCCTGTTTCAATTCCTGCAGAAGGGGAGAAGACGAGCTTGCCTGAGCCGAGGGAGACGTCGCGGTCGAATGTCACGGCAACGGTGCCGGCTATGCCGGTCTCGTCGAGGGTGACAGTGGTGCTGACCCATTTGGCTCGCTTGTCCTCGGTGCGGAATTTGAGGGTGTAGGTTTTCTCGAGCTTGGCATCGTCTCTTTCGCCATACTGCTTAACGGCTTCGAATGAGCCGGCGGTGAGGGTAAAGGTGTACTCCGTATCAGGCTCAAGACCCGAGTAGGCGTATGTGACGTCGTGACCGTTAACCTCTGTAGGCCATACAAGATCGACAGTATTGCTGCTGCTGACAAACTTGGCCGAATGGCCGGTAACTGTCCGGACGTTGCGGTTGAAAGAGATCTTGAATGTGCCGCTGAGGGGGACATTGACGGTGCCGTCCTTAATGGCTGGGGTGATGGTGAGGGGACCTCCCTTGGTTGAGCGTCTATAGATGTTGTGATAATTGACATTACCATCCATCACCTTGTTGTCGAAGATGTCTTTGGTATACATCTTGCCGTCCTTATACCAGTAGACGCCGAGCACGTCGTTGGCGGTGGTCTGCCAGCCGATAGGATAGAGGGCAAACTCTGTGCCGTCTGACACAAAGTTGAAGTCGGCCACGATATTCTTGCGGTTCAGGTTGTTGGGGTCACCCTCGGGGAGGATCTTCTGCACGGCCTTGAGGTATTCGGGGCCGACATACCAACCGTTGTCGATGGTATAGCCGGTGAGGGCGTCGGTGCCTGAGGTGCCTCGCGACTCGGGGCCGATGATGAGGTCGCCACCGAGGGGCACGATCTCAAATGTCGAGGAGGTCTTGACCATGACGGTCTCGGTCTCCTTGGGGCAGTCAAACTCGAGGGTCTGTGTGCCGCTGACGTCGGCAAATGAGCCGAGAATAACGGTTTTTACCCCCCCTAATTTGGTGAATATCTGTACGTTGGTGGTCTGGGTGGTGGTGACGGTGATGGCGCCGCGCTTCACCACGCTCCAGTCCTGTTCGCTGTTGATGATGCCGTAGTTTTTGATAAACTCGCGTGTGTAGAGCTCATCGGCGGGGATGTCGATGGGGTCGAGCTGGCAGGCTGCGAGCAGCGAGCATCCTGCCATGAGTGTCATTATGCGCTTGAAAGAGAGCATTGCTTCTGTGGAATTATCTGTGTTTACGTTCTATGGTCAATCTCCTGTCTGTGAGGTTGATTAAGGTTAGCGTAAGGTTATATTGTCAAGAGTGGGTGTGATGGTGGTAAAACCGTGCAAATATACGATTTTTTAGTGTGTTTTACCGTGGTGTTAACAAAAATTAACCATATCATTCCGCAAAACTTTTGGGGTGGCCGCGAGTACGTCGACGTGGCGTGTGCGGGTGATCCACGACTCCCTTCGGGAGCCGCTCTGGGTGGGTGGCTTTCACACCCCGGCTGAGGCCGGGGCCTACCGGTAGCCACGACCCCCTCTCGGGGGCCGTCTGCGGGCATCCGTGTCCGGGCTCGTGGATGGGGATGCGTGTAGAGGTCGCTGGGCCGGTTCATCGTTTCGGCGTCCCTTCCGGACGCCCTGGCCGTACGTCCATTTCTCCCCACTCGCCTACGCTGCGCTCCGGCGGGTGGGGTTAAGATGGTTCGGCGTCCCTGCCGGACGCCTGTCCTCGCAGAGTGCCCCCGAGATGGATGTAGCGTTTGCGGCATACTCCGCACGCCTTATCATGCAGCGTCGGAATCGGCCCCCGAGAGGGGGTCGTGGCTCTTGGCAGGCCCGGACGGGAGCCATGTAGCATGGGATGTTATGGAGTGTCGGAATCGTCCCCCGAGAGGGGGTCGTGGCTCTTGGTAGGCCCCGGCTGGAAGCCATGTCGCATGGGGTGTTATACAGCGTCGGAATCGGCCCCCGAGAGGGGGTCGTGGCTCTTGGCAGGCCCGGACGGGAGCCATGTAGCATGGGATGTTATGGAGTGTCGGAATCGTCCCCCGAGAAGGGGTCGTGGCTCTTGGTAGGCCCCGGCCTCAGCCGGGGTATCGGTTCGCCACTAACAAGTTGCGGCCCCCGACGGGGGTCGTGGATTTCCGTGATAGTGTATCTTCTTGGGGAGTAGGGGTGGTGTGAGGGATGGCCTTGGAGAGTAATCCACGACCCCCGTCGGGGGCCGCAATTTATTGATAGTCATTTTATACCCGTGCCAAGGCACGGGCCTACCAAGGCCATGACCCCTTTCAGGGGCCGCCTGTGGAGTGAGTGGATGCGCCCATTCAGGGATCTCCTTGCGGTGAGGGGAGGGATTAAGGAGATTGGCCCTTTCAGGGGGCGCCTGCGGGGTGAGTGGATGCGCCCATTCAGGGGTCTCCTTGCGGTGAGGGGAGGGATTAAGGAGATTGGCCCTTTCAGGGGTCGCCTGCGGGGTGAGTGGAGTTGTGAGTGGGTGTGTCCGCGGAGGCGTTATTGCATGTCGTCGTCGGAGTCGTCGTCGAGGAAGTCGAAGTCCCAGCCGTCGGTGGAGTCGGCGAGCGAGTCGGTGAATCGCGACAGCTCGCGCCCCTCGCGCTTGGTGGGGCGCCCGAGCCCCTTGCGGCGGTCGATGAAGCCGGAGATGCGCACCACGTCGAGCAGGTCGAGCTGCGACTGAGGGGTGATGTTTTCCATGTAGTCGGGCACGAGGCGTGCCCCGAGGCGATTTTGCGCCACGGCCTTGACGCGAAACGAGTAGGTGACCGGGGGCTTGCGCACGTCGATGACGTCGCCGGGCTTGACGGGGCGCGATGGCTTGACGGCCACGCCGCCCATCATCACGCGCCCTTTCTTGCAGGCTTCGGTGGCCACGGTGCGGGTCTTGAACACGCGCATGGCCCAGAGCCATTTGTCGATTCTTACTTCGGACATAGGGGGCGGCCTTTATTTGTTGTTATACTGACACATGGCTGTCTGCAGCCCGGCGAGGCAGAAGGTGTGGACGGCCTCGACGGCCACGCCGACGCGCTCGGCCATGGCTGCGGCCTGCTCGGGGGTGAAGAGGCCGAGGACATAGTCGATCTGTGTGCCGCGGGGGAAGTCGTTGCCTATGCCGAAGCGCAGGCGGGGGTAGGCCTGAGTGCCGAGCATGGCGGCAATGTTCTTGAGGCCGTTGTGGCCGGCGTCGCTCCCGGAGGGGCGGATGCGTATGGCGCCGAAGGGGAGTGCGAGGTCGTCGACGATGACCAGAATGCGCTCCACGGGCACACCCTCCTTGTCGCGCCAGTAGCGGACGGCGTTGCCGGAGAGATTCATGTAGGTGGAGGGCTTGATGACGGTGAGCTGAGCGTTTTTCACCCTGATGCGGGCCACGTCGGCATAACGCTCGGTGGCAAATGAGCCGCCGGCCTTGCTCACGAGGGCGTCGGCCACGATGAAGCCGGCGTTGTGGCGGGTGCCTTCATACTCGGGGCCGATGTTGCCGAGCCCCACTATCAGATATTTCATATATTGCGGGTGGATATAAAGTCACACCCCCGCAGGGCCGTGCGGGTCCCGGGGGGTGCGTGTGGTGATGTGCCGGCCGGGTGAGTCGGCGTGAAGGGGTCGAGAGCGGGCTTACTTGCCGGCGTTGGCCTGTGCGCCACGGGCTGCACGGGTCAGGGCGACGGCGCAGACGACGGCGTTCTTGGCGTTCATCAGCTCGAGGCCCTCGAAGTGGAGGTCGCCGATCTGGAGGGTCTTGCCGAGGCCGAGGTTGTCGACGTTGATCACTACGCGCTCGGGGATGGCGGTGTAGGGAGCCTTGACCTTGATCTTCTTCATGGAGAGGTTGAGCTTACCACCGGCCTTGACACCCTCGG
>CAZAWC010000137.1:0-6183 GCA_964488595.1 uncultured Staphylococcus sp.
GGAGCAGGCTGGGGGACGGGACGCGGACGCGGTGCCGGCCCTGTGGCCGGGGTGGGCGTGGGGGTGGGGGCGGTCGCTCCACCCTGCCACGTCGATGTGCGCTGAGGCTGCACGTAGGTGTCGGGGCGGTCTACGTTGCCCTGATAGGGGTGCTGATAGACGTTGGCCGTGGCCTGAGCCGGCGCGGGCTGGGCGGCCTGCACGGGCTGGGCGGGTTGTACAGGGCGCGGCTGTGCGCTGAGACACTCGTGTGCCCCGGCGCGGGCGGCAGCGGCGAGCAGGGCGATCACGTCGACGGCATCCGAGCTCTGGATGCGGCCGTCGAGGATGCGCACGCGATTGTCGGGGATGCCCATGCGCACCTTGATGCCCGACAGCATCTGCTCGAGGCGCGACGTGAGGCCCGACAGACGGGCTCCGCGGCCCACCACCACCACTCCGCCGGGGAGCTGGTCGGGGGTGAGTCCGGCATACTTGATCTGCTCCACCACATTGAGCAGAATCTCGGTGGCGCGGGCACCGACATATGAGTTGATCAGGGCGAGGTCGAGATTCTCCAGCGGGCGCACCATCTGCTGGGCATCGGGGCCTCCGGCGGTGCCAAACTGTATCTTGAGCTCCTCGGCACGCTCCTCGAGACAGTTCATGGCGGTGAGGTCGCGGGTGATGTTGCGCGAGCCCATGGGGAGCACCGCGAGGTGCACGAGCACGCCATGCTTGTAGATGGCCACCGTGGTGGTCTCGGCGCCAAAGTCGACGAGCATGCACCCGAGGCGCTTCTCGTCAGACATCAGCACGAGGTCGGCCTCGACGAGGGGACGCACATACACATCCTCCACCTGCAGGCCGAGCCGGCCCTCCACCACCTGCGTGAGATTCTTGAGCAGCTGATTGCGGCAGCTCACCAGATTGAGCCGCGCGCTGATCTGCTGGCCATACATCCCCACGGGGCGCTGGGTGGGGGCATTGTCCACCCGCAGCTCGCGGGGCAGGGCACGCACCACGGTGCGGTCCGACAGGGGACGGTTGAGGGCCTCGTCGGTGATATCCTTGATGATCTCGTAGGTGATCTCGGTCTCGGAGGCAAACCGGCGCTCGATGTCGACACACTCGGAGGTGAGCGAGCGGCCGCCCAGACTCAGATACACGCGCTCGATCTTGCGCGGAGCCTCGCGCTGCTCCAGACGGCTGACGACGGAGCGCACGGCGTTGGCGGTCTCCACCACGTTGCGTATGCACCCGTAGCGCACTATATCGCTGATCTTCTCCTCTTCGACAGCCTTCACGCTGAGCGCGCCGGTCTGGTCGACGGTGCCGACGGCACCCTTTATCTTGCTGCTCCCTATCTCGAGAGCTATGATGGTTTTTTCCTCCATGTGGAAGCGTGTATGTGTGGGGTTAGTGAATTTATTTCTTGCGTGGGATGGGGCGCTCGGTGTGGGCCTTGACTCCCGGCACAGCCTGTCCGGGGGCCACGTCGTCGCCGGCCAGCATGGCGTCGACGCTCACGGCCTCGTCCTCGTCAAAGGCGCTCACCGGCAGCTGGGCCGCGGCCTTGTGGCGCTTGGTGGCCACGATCTGTCCGCGCCACTTGAGCGAGATGGTGTCATACTTCTCCCACCCCTGCCCGGCGAGCACGCGGGTGTAGAACGTGCGCAGACGCCCGAGCTTCTGCTCTATATCGTCGGGCGAGCCGATGTTGATGACATGCTCGCGGATGGCGGGCACGAGGATCACGTCGCGGGGCCCCTTGACATCAATCATGGTGATATAGGTGTTCCAGATCGAGTCGGCCGCGATATAGTCGATCAGCGGCAGCAGGCTCAGGGGTGTGAACAGGGAGTCGGCCGGGTCAAAACGCCCACGGATGATGGGGACATTCTTGCGGAAACGGGCCCCGGCCCTGACACGCTTGCCCGAGCGGTTGATGTAGTAGCTGTCGCGCCCCTCGAACACGCGCGCCACGGGCACTATCGGCTTGACCGATATGCGCACCGTGCCATCGGTGTAGCGCACCACGGAGGCATCCTCGAGCTTGTCGAGGCCGAGCAGCCGGCGGCGGATGGTCTGGGTGTTGATGGAGGCCAGCGGCGTGCCGGCAGCCGAGTCGGCAAAGGCACCGAGCTCGGAGGCTATCTCGGAGCGGGTCACGAATCCGTCGGCCCCCTCGGTGGGCTCCACCGTGATGCTCACGCCCTTGCAGGCCTGCTCGTCGGGGTGGGTGGATGCCACCACCAGCGCCACGGCCAGATAGGCTGCGAGCACTACACACAGGGATATTTTCAGATAGTTGTGCATGGGCGGGGGCGGGATAGGGGGGATCAGCGGGTCATTTCGTCGACGAGGCGGGGCAGGAGGGTGTTGATGTCGCCCGCTCCGGCCGTCAACAGGATGTCAAAGTTACGACTTTTCAGCGTCTCTACCAATTTTTCTTTGTCTATTAAAGTTTTATCGGCAGTTTTAACGTCTCTGAAGATTATCTCGGAGGTGACGCCGGGGATGGGCTCCTCGCGGGCCGGATAGATGGGGAGCAGCAGCACGGAGTCGGCCCCGGAGAGAGCGTCGGCAAACTCGGGGGCGAAGTCGCGGGTGCGCGAGAACAGGTGGGGCTGGAAGGCCACGGTGAGCCGGCGCCCGGGATAGAGGGCCTTGACCGAGGCTATGGACGAGCGCAGTTCCTCGGGGTGGTGGGCATAGTCGTCGATGATGACGCGGCCGGCGCCCCCATCCTCCTTGAGCCATGTCTCGAAGCGGCGGCGCGTGCCCTGATAGGAAGAGAGCGCCTCGCGGATGGCCGCAGGGTCAAAGGCCTCCGTGCATGTGACGGCAGCGGCGGCGGCCACGGCATTCTCGATATTGACCTCGACGGGCACCCCGAGGTTGACGTTGCGGATGGTGCCGCGGGGGGTGACGATGTCAAACGTGATGGTGCCCGGGGTGCGGCGGATGTAGGAGGCGTGGAAGTCGCCCCCGTCGCGCGAGTAGGTGAGCACT
Source organism: uncultured Staphylococcus sp. (assembly GCA_964488595.1). Classification (GTDB taxonomy): domain Bacteria; phylum Bacteroidota; class Bacteroidia; order Bacteroidales; family Muribaculaceae; genus Duncaniella. The sequence goes on from CAZAWC010000137.1 coordinate 2,995, forward strand.
CTCACCCCCTCCTGCACGCGCGGGCGCAGCTTGAGCCCCTCGTGGACTATGAGCGTGCCCCCGGGACGGATCAGCTCGGTGAACCGCGCGAAGCTCTCCAGATAGGCCTCCTCGGTGCCATAGATGTCGAGGTGGTCGGGGTCGGTGGCGGTGATGACGGCCACGGTGGGGGAGAGGTGGTGGAACGAGCGGTCATACTCGTCAGCCTCGATGACACTGTAGGCCGACGAGGGGGCGAGCAGGAAGTTGGTGCCATAGTTCTTGAGCTCGCCGCCGAGGAAGGCGTTGCACCCCGTCCCCTCAACGGTGAGGATGTGGGCGGCCATGCTCGAGGTGGTGGTCTTGCCGTGGGTGCCGGCAAAACAGAGGGCTATGGAGTCGCGGGTGATGTCGCCCAGCACACGGGCGCGCTTCACCATCTCAAATCCACCCTCGGCGAAATAGCGGAATATCGGGAGCTCCTGCGGCACGGCGGGAGTGTATATGACGAGTGTCACGGCGGGGTCGCGGAATGCGGCCGGGATGGTGGCGGGGTCGGGCGAGAAGCTGATCTCCACCCCCTCGGCCTCGAGTTCGGCGGTGAGGGGGGTGGGGGTGCGGTCATATCCGGCCACGCTGATGCCGCGGCTGAGGTAATATCGTTCGAGAGCCGCCATTCCTATGCCACCGGCGCCGATAAAGTACACATTCATGGTGAGAAAAGTTTATGAGATGAGCGAATCTATTTCGTCGGCTATCCTGTCGTCCGAGCCATGGAGGGCCATGGCCGAGGCGCCCTGCTCGAGAGCCGCGAGGCGGGCAGGGTCGGCGAGGAGCCTCTCGAGCGTGGCGGGAAGCCGGTCCACGGCGTCGCTGTCGAGGATCATCTCGGCGGCGCCGCGCGAGGATAGGGCCTCGGCATTGTGGCGCTGATGGTCCTCGGCCACGTTGGGCGAGGGGATGAGGATGGAGGCCTTGCCGAGATTCTGCAGCTCGGAGATGGTCGAGGCACCGGCGCGGGCCACGACGAGGTCGGCGGCGCGATAGGCGAGGTCCATGCGGTTGACAAACGTGGTGGCCTCGACCCCCTTGAGCCCGCGGGCTATCCCCTGAAACTCGTCGGCCCCGTAGCGCCCCGTCTGCCACAGCAGCGACACGCCCAGCCGCTGCAGCAGAGCGAGCGAGGCGGCGGTGGCGCGGTTGACGGTGCGGGCCCCGAGGCTCCCGCCGGTGACGAACACCAGCGGCGCGTCGGGGTCAAAGCCCAGCTCCTTCTTGGCCTCGGCGCGGGTCAGGCCACACTCCTCCAGCTCCTTGCGCATGGGATTGCCGGTCTTGACTATCTTGTCGGCCGGGAAGTAGCGCTCGGTGCCGTCATAGGCCACACAGATGCGGGCGGCGCGGCGCGCCAGCAGCTTGTTGGTGACGCCGGGATATGAGTTCTGTTCCTGAATCAGCGTGGGGATGCCCCTGCGCTGCGCCTCCTTGAGCACGGGGCCGCTGGCATAGCCGCCCACACCCACGGCGATGTCGGGGCGGAAGTCGCGCACGATGCGGCGCGACTTGATGAGCGAACGGATCAGCTTGAAGATCACGGGGATGTTGCGCCACAGGCGCCGGCGGTCGAATCCGGCCACCGGGAGGCCCGTGATCTCATAGCCGCGGGCGGGCACCTTCTCCATCTCCATGCGCCCCTCGGCGCCCACAAAGAGGATCTCGGCCTCGGGGTGGCGGCGACGCACTGCGTCGGCTATCGACAGGGCAGGGTAGATGTGGCCACCCGTGCCCCCGCCTGATATAAGCACTCTCATAGCTGCATGGTGTTTTCTCCGCTGAGCTGCTCGGGGAGGGCGTCTATCTCATCGCGGATTTCCTGTTTCTTATTGGCTTTGCGTGTGGCCGTGCGGCTCACCGACAGCATTATGCCGAAGGCCACACAGGTCACGAGGATGGATGTGCCACCCTTGGATATGAGCGGCAGCGGCTGGCCCGACACCGGGAAGACTCCGGTGACGATGCCCATGTGGAACAGTGCCTGAAAGGCTATCATCACCGCCATGCCCATGACCAGCAGGGCAGGGTAGGTGACGGTGCACCGCGAGGCTATGGAGGCGGCGCGCCCCAGCAGCCACAGATAGAGCAGCAACACGCCTATGCCCCCTATCAGCCCCAGCTCCTCGACCACGATGGCATAGATATAGTCCGAGAACGCCAGCGGCAGGCGGGCGGCCTCGCGCGAGTTGCCGGGCCCGGTGCCGGTGATGCCGCCATGGGCCTGAGCCATATAGCTGAGCACCTCCTGGCGGTTGTCGCCAGTGGCGGGGAGCTCCCACTTGGGCACGGAGTCGGCCGAATGGCGGTCCAGACGGTTGATCCACGTGACGATGCGCGACACGTTTTTCACCTCCTCGTCCTCGCTGACCAGCGCGGGGTTGGCCTTGCGGGCCTCCATCGCCTCCTTATAGGGGACATACTCGGTGTAGTAGAGGTAGGCAAACCCTCCGCCGGCCAGCACGGCCAGCGTGGCCAGCCCTATGAGCATGTGCTTGAACTGCACGCCGGCTATGATCATCATCGAGGCGGTGATGGCCACGAGCAGCAGGGTGTTGGTGAGGCCCTGTGTGGCCAGCAACGCCGAGAAGAACACCAGCACTATACAGCTCAGCACCATGCCGCGGGCCGTGATGCCCACACCCTTGGGATTCTGATTGAGCGTCATGATGAGGGCCACGAGGAGCACGGCCGAGATCTTGACCATCTCGGCCGGGAATATGCCTATGCCGAGGATGGTCAGCGAGCGTCGCGCCCCGTTGATATACTCGCCGTTGAGCAGCACATAGATCATCAGCCCGGCGCTGATCACCGAGAAGACCACCGTGAAGATGGCAAAGTCGCTGTAGTGGCGCTTGGACAGGAGCCACACTATGCCCACGCCGCCGGCGAGCATCACCAGATGGCGCAGGATGGGGCCCATGACGCCCATCGACGAGGCGGCCACCTCGCGCGACGAGGCGCTGTAGAGCTCGATCACCGAGACGAGGCAGAGGGCTATGACGATGCCCCAGATATGTTTGTCGGCCCCGGCCACTGCCTTGGGCTTGGCGGTGGCGGGGGTGGGAGACGCAGAGGAGGTTGCTGTGGATTCCATTGCTGTAGAGAGGGGTGAAAAAGAGATTGTTTATCGTCCGGCCCCGAGGGCGGCGACGGCGG
>CAZAWC010000138.1:0-6102 GCA_964488595.1 uncultured Staphylococcus sp.
TCAACTATCTCCGCACGCCCGTTTCAACTATCCCCGTCCGTCTGTCTCTCCTATCTCCGCAAGATCGTCGATCCCTCCTCACACTCTCCTAAGATCGAAAGGGGTGTGTGAGGGGATGGAAAAAATTTGGGGCGGGGATGGGATGTGAGGCAAATTTTAGTTATCTTTGCGTCACGATACCTACAGACGATACCATAACCGACATACTACAGACGATATTTTAACCCCCCTACACGATACTGCGACCATGATACCCCACACGATACATTACTGCTGGCTCAGCGGCGAGCCGATGCCTGACAAACTCCTGAAGATGATGGACTCGTGGAGGGTGCACTGTCCGGGCTGGAAGCTGCGCCTGTGGGACATGGAGGCTGTGAAGGATGTGGACAATAGGTTTATGCGCGAGGCTATAGAGTGTCGCAAGTGGGCTTTTGCCACGGACTTTATCAGGCTGTATGCGCTCGAGAAGGAGGGGGGTGTGTATCTGGACACTGATGTGGAGCTGCTGGGGGGTCTGGATCGGTTTATGGACAACCGTGCGTTCATGGCGCGGGAGTTCATAAGCATCGACAATTCGCGCCCTGTGACGGGGCTGTCGAGCCACCTGATAGGTGCGGAGGCCCATCACCCGTTCATCCGCGCGTGTCTGGAGTATTATGCCGACCGCCGATTTGTGCTGTCGGCCAACACGCAGCTGCCTGACTCGCTGCGCTATGACATGCACATAATGCCTCTGATACAGGCGCGCATAGCGCAGCGGTGGGGGTATGACCCGGCGCCGTCGGCCCCGGAGCTGCAGCAGCTGGCGGACGGGCTGACGATCTATCCGGCGACGCTGTTCTCGTCGGGTCAGGACAAGCCGTCGACGTCGGTGGCCCACCACTATCTGCTGGGGGGCTGGCGCGAGGAGGTGCTGGGGGGGTCGCTGCAGAGGCCGGCGCTGTGGCGCAGGATGATGAGCCGGCTCAATATGCGCCCTCTGCTGGAGCGGACGCTCAAGCGGATGGGATATATGGTGATCCGCATCAAATGACCGGGGGGATTGCCCCGACACGGATAAGAGACAACCGCGCGCCCTGACCCCTGAGTGGGGGGAGGGGCGCGCGGCCGTTATCAGGAGCGGGTGATGCTGGGATCAGAGGGTGACGTCGACGGGCACTGTGGAGGCCGAGGATGTGCCGACGTGGAGACGGTAGGCCCCGGGGCGGGTGGACATGCGGCCGGTGGTGTGGTCGTAGGTGGCCATCATGTCGGGGGTGATGGGGATCCTGACGTTGGCTGTGCTGCCGGCGGGGATGTGGACACGGCGGTAGGCGCGCAGGGTCTTGATGGGGCCCGAGGGGTCGGAGGGGTTGGAGAGGTAGACCTGAACCACCTCGTCGCCATCCTTGGCGCCGGTGTTGGTGACGGGGACGGTGAGCATCATGTCGTCACCGCTACCCTTGACCTCGGGGGTGCCATAGGCGAAGGTGGTGTAGCTGAGGCCGTGGCCGAAGGGATAGAGGGGTGTGCCGCGGAAGTAGCGGTAGGTGCGTCCGTCCATGGAATAGTCTTCGAAGTCGGGGAGCTGGGAGTCGTCGCGATAGAATGTGATGGGGAGACGGCCGGCGGGGTTGTAGTCGCCGAAGAGGACCTCGGCCACGGCGCGGCCGCCGTCCTGACCGGGATACCATGCCTGAAGGATGGCCGAGCAGATGGAGTCTTCGGGAGCGAGGCCGACGGCGGAGCCGGAGCAGTTGACGAACACTACCTGCTTGCCGGCCTCGACGGCCTTGCGCACCAAGGCGCGCTGGACGGCGGGGAGCTCGATGGTCTCGCGGTCGCCGCCGCGGAATCCGGGCACGCTGACCTTCATCTCCTCGCCCTCGAGTTTGGGCGAGATGCCGCCGGCGAAGATGACCACGTCGGCGTCGGCGAAGTCGATCTCCTCCTTGGAGGGTGCGAGGACGTCAAACTGGAGGGTGGCGATGTCGTCGAAGTGGGTGTAGTCGAGGGCTATCTCGACGGGGACACCCTTGCGTCCGCGGAACATGTAAGAGCCCATGTGGGCGCTGCGGCCTCCGGGCTCGCGGCGGATCACCTCGCGGCCATCGACTGTGACCACCTCGCGGCCCTTGCCACCCTTGAGGTCGATGATATACTCGCCATCCTCGTCGGGGATGAAGCGGCCGGTGTAGCGTGCGGTAAAGTCGGTGAGGTTGACGCCGGGGGCGAAGACGGTGGCGCCGCCGGTGTCGAAGCTGAGCGGGAGGGTGTAGGTGGCTGTGGCTACGGGGGAGCCGGAGACTTCACCGTTCCAGTAGGAGGCCTGCATGCCGCCGTCGAAGAGGTTGAAGACCGACTTGCGGTCGGCGCTCACCACGTGGTCGCAGCCGCGCAGGTAGCGCGCGTCGGGATAGTAGCTGCGGATGCCGTCGAGGATGGTGGTGGTGAAGGAGGGGAAGCCATTGTAGTTGCCCCACTGCATGGCGGAGTCGGTGGCGTTGGGGCCCATCACGAGGATCTTGCGGCCTGACTTGGCGAGGGGGAGGATGCCGTCGTTCTTGAGGAGGGTCATGGACTTGCGGGCCATGTCGAGGGCTATCTGACGATGCTCGGGGGTGTCGACGGTGGTGGCCACCTCGAGGGTGTCCCAAGGCACGGGGGCGGAGTCGATCTCGCCGAGGCGGAAGCGCTCGGTGAGGACGCGGAGCACGGCGGCGTCAATCTTGTCCTCGGTGATGAGGCCCTGATCGTAGGCGGCACGCAGATTCTTGAACAGAGGTCCGCACTCGAGGTCGGTGCCCGAGGCCACGGCGTCGGCGCCGGCCTCGGGCTCGGAGGCGTGGGTGTGGTGGCCCCAGTCGACCACAAAGTCGCGCATGGCCCAGCAGTCGGTGACGATGACGCGGTCATAGCCCCACTCGCCGCGGAGGATCTGTGTGAGGAGCTTCTTGTTGGAGCAGCAGGGCTCGCCCTCGAAACGGTTGTAGGCACACATCACCTGAGCCACGCCCGAGTCGACAAGCACCTTGAAGGAGGGAAGATAGGTCTCCCACAGGTCGCGGGGATCGATGTCGCGGGCGTCGAAGGTGTGGCGGTTCCACTCGGGGCCGCTGTGGACGGCAAAGTGTTTGGCCCCGGCGAGGGTCTTCATATAGGGGAGGTCGCGGGGGCCCTGCAGGCCCTCGACCACGGCTGCGCCCATGGTGGACGTGAGCCACGGATCCTCGCCATAGGTCTCCTGACCGCGTCCCCAGCGGGGGTCGCGGAATATGTTGACGTTGGGGGTCCAGAAGGCCAGACCCTCGTAGCGGCGGATCCCCTTGCCGCCGGCGCGGAATTGGTTGAACTTGGCACGGGCCTCGTCGCTGACCATGGTGAAGGCCTCGCGCACGGCGCCGTCGTCAAAGGTGGCCGCCATGCCTATGGCCTGCGGGAGGACGGTGGCATTGCCGGCACGGGCCACTCCGTGGAGCGCCTCGCTCCACCAGTTGAACTGCGGGATGCCGAGCCGCTCGATGGCCGGAGAGGCGTCCATCATAAGAGAAATTTTCTCGTCGAGAGTGAGACGCCCGAGCATCTCCTCGGCTTTAGCCCTGTGGGGATCGGCCTGCGGAGCGGCCGCCTGCCCGGCGAGAGCCATGGCCGCCAGTACGGCAAAGATAGCGATTTTTTTCATGGATCGAAATGGGGTTGAATGATTGACTTGCGCAAAGTTAGTCAAAAAATCCGCACCACCAAAAATATTATTGTATTTTTCACAATAACTAACCCGGACTAAGGTCGAAAACGCTCTAAAAATCGGCGGGGGCGGTTGCAAATGACGGGCAATATCGTTAAATTTGCGGTATCAATTACATTCTTATCTGCTTACACGTATCTATATTAGTTTTCGCGCGCGATGAGTAAACACAGATTCCTGTCGGGGGTAGTCCTCGGCGTGGCCCTCGCGGCCGGAGCGGCGGCACAGACCACCATAGTGGAGACCGACACCTACAGATGGCACGGCGACACCATAACCCAAGGGGTGTTCATGGCCACGGCGCCCGACGCCGAGCATATCATATCGACCTACTCGGCCCAGCCGGGATACTATATGGGGATCGACAAGGAGTGGCGGCGGCGCAACGACATCTCGGCCTATCCGCAACTCTCTACCCCCAACCGCCTCCACGAGGCTATCTACAACATGGGGCTCGACGAGATGGTCAACGCCGTGGAGCCCGACACCACCCTGCGCACCGGCAAGGAGTGGGCCGGGGTGTGGACGCGCGACGTGAGCTACTCCATACTCCTGTCCATGGCCTACATGCAGCCCGAGGCCTCGCGCATCTCGCTGATGAAGAAGGTGGACCCCATGGGGCGCATCATTCAGGACACAGGGTCGGGGGGCGCATGGCCCGTGTCGACCGACCGCGAGATATGGACCATAGCCGCGTGGGAGCTCTACAAGGTGACGGGCGACCGCGACTGGCTGGAGTATATCTATCCCATCATCAAGCGCTCGCTCGAGACCGACGCCAAGGCCGTCTATGGCACGGAGTCGGGGCTGGTGAAGGGTGAGACCTCGTTCATCGACTGGCGGGAGCAGAGCCATCCGCGGTGGATGCAGACGGCCGACGTCTATAACACGGAGACCCTCTCCACCTCGGTGATCCACGCCGAGGCGTGGCGGGTGCTGGGGGAGATAGCCACCATCTTGGGACACAAGGATGTGGCCCGGAAGGCCCTCGAGCGGTCGGAACAGATAGCCCGGGCGATCAACGACGAGCTGTGGATGGACGACAAGGGATACTATGCCATGTATCGCTACGGACGCGACAACCTCATCCTCAACCCCCGTGCCGAGACTCTGGGCGAGGCGCTGGCCGTGATGTGGGATGTGGCTCCGGCCGGGCGCGCCGCGAGCATAACGGAGAACAATCCCACCACCCCGTTTGGCGTGGGGGTGTTCTATCCGCAGATAGCCGACATGCCCCCCTATCACAACAATTCGCTCTGGCCGTGGGTCGGGGCATGGTGGGCGCTGGCCAATGCCAAGGCAGGCAATGAGGAGGGTGTGATGGAGGCCATCGGGTCGGTGTTTCGCCCGGCGGCGCTCTTTGCCACCAACAAGGAGAACTTCGTGCTCGACAACGGCGACATAGCCACGGAGCTCAACTCGTCCAACATGCTGTGGTGTCTGAGCGGCAACCTCGCGCTGACGCACAAGGTGCTCTTCGGCATCGAGTTTGAAAAGGACGGGCTGGCCTTCCACCCCTTCGTGCCGCGCGCGCTGGGGGCCACCCGCACGCTGACGGGATTCCCCTACCGCGGGGCCAAACTCGACATCACGGTGAGCGGCTATGGGTCGGAGATACGCAGCTTCAAGGTCAACGGCAAGGAGCAGGCCCCGTTTATCCCCGCCTCCAAGGCCAAGGGGACCATGAAGATAGAGATAGTGATGGCCGACAATACGCCGGCCCCCATGAAGGTGAACCGTGTGGCCAACGCCAAGGCTCCCCTCACCCCCACCACGTGGATCGAGGATGGCAACAGGCTGATGTGGAATCCTATAGAATACATCGACCACTATATCATAGTGCGCGACGGGCGTGAGGTGGCCACCACCCGCGCCACGTCGTGGGACGTGAGCCGGCCGGGCGAGTGGCAGGTGATCGGCGTGGATGCGGCGGGGATACCCGGATTTGCCTCCGAGCCGCGGTCTACCCGCAGCGTCAAGGCCATTGACCTCGGGGGGACCGACACCGACCGACAGAGCGGGACGGTGACGGTGCCGGTGGAGGTGGACAAGGAGGGTGACTACTTCGTGAGTCTCGTCTATGCCAACGGCGAGGGCCCCGTCAACACCGAGAACAAGTGTGCCATCCGCACCCTGAGCGTGGACGGCACGACGGCGGGCACCATCGTGATGCCTCAGCGCGGGCGCGACAACTGGGACGACCACGGTCGCACCAACTCGCTCAGGGTGCACCTCACCCCGGGCCACCACACGCTGGCCCTCGAGCTGCGCCCCGAGAACGAGAACATGAACATCGACGTGAACCACGCCCGCCTCTACACCCTGCTGCTCACCGAGGCAGAGTAAGAATCTTTAACAATAAACCTTCCAGTGCT
>CAZAWC010000139.1:0-6048 GCA_964488595.1 uncultured Staphylococcus sp.
CCCACTCGCCTCTGCTGCGCTTCGGCGAATGGGGCTAAGATGATTCGGCGTCCCTTCCGGACGCTCTGAGGTGGCTCGGGCTTGTCCCCACTCGCCTCCGCTGCGCTTCGGCGAATGGGGCTAAGATGATTCGGCGTCCTTTCCGGACGCCCTGAGGTTAGCTCGGGGTTGTCCCCACTCGCCTCCGCTGAGCTGCGGCGAATGGGGTTAAGATGATTCGGCGTCCTTGCCGGACGCCCTGAGGTTAGCTCGGGGTTGTCCCCGCTCGCCTCCGCTACGCTTCGGCGAATGGGGTTAAGATGGTTCGGCGTCCCTTCCGGACGCCCTGAGGTTAGATCGGGCTTGTCCCCACTCGCCTCCGCTGCGCTGCGGCGAATGGGGCTAAGATGGTTCGGCGTCCCTGCCGGACGCCATATATAAGCAGGGGTTGTTTCCCCGCACGCCTCAGGTGAGCCTATCTGCTCACTCTCGCAGCGTGGTGTCTTTGCCGGACGCGAATGCCCACGCACATTGACATTCTTCAGTTTGACATTCTTCAGTGTAATTCACCATTGAGGAAAGACACCACTATTTCTGCATGTTACTGTATTGGACCTTCACATTGTCTATCAAGCCGTAACACATTTCGTGTGGCGCCGTGGTTTAAAGATTAAAACTTCTCAGCACCAATATTCCCATCTCCCTTATTGGATAAATCTTCATTCAAGCGGACACAAAAATGGTGACCCGGCCGTGGGACGCTGGTTCCACTGAGGCCGAATCACCGGGGTGTTGTCTAACGGGGCGGCGGTAGACATCGTTGCCGCCCCAAGGTCTTTACGGCTAAAGACCTTCAATATTGACGGTGGTGGTCGCCGGTCGCCCGACGGGTCACCGTATCGCGGAGTCATGCTCCACATAGCTCAGGGTCTGTGACCGGGTGAGCTACCATCTGAAAGCCTACGGGAGCGGTGCTGCCCGCTCTTTCGTGCTTTCATTATAATAAACACGTGGGGCAAGCGGATAGTTCATCCTTCAACGCGGTATGCAGTTCGACCGTATGACAGGGGGATAAACAATGAGCCGGCTCGGGAGGAGTCGGCTCGTGTGATGTGATAAATGATTGGTTTAGTCTAACTAAAAACTATTATTTTGCAACCGTTATTTTCTAAAGCGTATATGGTATAGATCTTTATATCTTGTCAACGCTGAGCGTTGTTTTTCTTTCAACACTGCAAAGGTAGTGCATCGATGTTACATAGCTGTGACAATCGAGATACAATGAGGCTACAATTTTCAGAATTAACAAATATTAATAGCAGAGCATCTTTTCTTGATATAATTTTGTCGTATGAATAGTATGAAACAGTCCAACCCGGCCAAGTTCAGTCTGGTGTGTGGCATCATGATGCTGATCTGTGGTTTGGTCATTATCGGTATTGTCTTATATGATGGCGGGATGACGCCGGCATATCGGCTAATATCGGGGATTGTCTTCGCGGTGGCGGGTGCTCTATATATCGTGGTTGCAACCCGCAGATTGAAACAGTAGTATCTGAATCATGAGCAAGGTAATAATATTAGGTATTGAATCCTCGTGTGACGACACGTCGGCCGCCGTGATAAGCGACGGAGTTCTACTGAGCAACGTGATAGCCTCGCAGGATGTGCATGCCGAGTATGGCGGCGTGGTGCCTGAACTCGCGTCGCGCGCACATCAGCAGAATGTGCTCCCTGTCGTTGACACGGCTCTGCGCCGTGCCGGCATAGACAAGCACGATCTTTCGGCCATAGCCTTCACCCGCGGCCCGGGCCTACTCGGCTCGCTGCTTGTGGGCACATCGTTTGCCAAAGGGATGTCGCTTGGCCTGAGGATCCCTATCATCGATGTCAACCATCTTCACGGCCATGTGCTGTCTCACTTCATCCGCCGTGAGGAGGGAGACAAGGTGCCCGACTATCCCTATCTGTGTCTGCTCGTGTCGGGAGGCAACAGCCAGATCATATTGGTGAAGAACTATAACGACATGCAGATACTTGGCCGAACGATCGACGATGCGGCCGGAGAGGCGTTTGACAAATGTGCCAAGGTGATGGGGCTCCCTTATCCGGGCGGTCCGCATATCGACCGTCTCGCAGCCGAGGGTGATGCCAAGCGATTTCGTTTTGCCAAGCCTCACATCCCCGGACTCGACTATAGCTTCAGCGGTCTCAAGACATCCTTCCTCTACACGCTGCGCGACAATCTCAAGACCGACCCTGATTTCATAGAGAACAACAAGGCCGACCTTGCCGCCTCGCTGCAGGCCACGATCATCGCCATCCTCATGGACAAGCTCGACAAGGCCGTGAAGGAGACCGGCGTGAAGACTGTGGCCATCGGCGGAGGTGTGTCGGCCAATTCGGGTGTGCGCACCGCCGTCGAGGATTATTGCCGTCGACGCGGCCTCACGGCATTCATACCCCCGCGGCTCTTCACCACCGACAATGCCGCCATGGTGGCCATCGCCGGCTATTTCAAATATCTCGACAGGGACTTCTGCCGCTATGACGAAGTGCCATATGCCCGTGTAGAGGTGTGATGCTCTACGTCCACGTGCCGTTTTGCAGGGGCAAGTGTGCCTACTGCGACTTCTATTCCACTCCTCGCCTCGAGTGGATGGACGCCTATGCGACGGCCGTGGCCAACGAGTGTGCCCTGCGCGCCCAGCCCGGCTTCGAGCCCCGCACGCTCTATTTTGGTGGAGGCACACCCTCGTCGCTCCCCACCGGGGTGCTCGACCGTCTCTTGTCGTCGCTGCCGCTCCCGTCCACGCTGCGCGAGGCCACCATCGAGGCCAATCCCGAGGATGTCACCCCCGGATGGGCCGCCCACATTGTGTCGGCGACCCCTTTCACACGTGTCAGCATGGGGGTGCAGACATTTGACGACACCCAGCTCCGCTTCATCGGCCGACGGCACACCGCCTCCGACGCCATGCGGGCGGTGGACACACTGCGCGCAGCGGGGCTCACCAACCTCTCTCTCGACCTGATATACGGCCTCCCGGGGCAGACTTTAGAGTCGTGGCAACAGTCGCTCGACACCATGCTGAGGATCCGCCCACAGCACATCTCGGCCTATCTGCTCAGCTATGAACCGCGCACCCGTCTGGGCGCCATGCTCTCGCGAGGCAAGGTGAGCGAGGCCCCCGAGGAGCTGGTGGAGAGGATGTATTCCTATCTCTGCCACGCCACACGAGAGGCGGGATATGAGCACTATGAGATCTCCAATTTTGCCCTCCCCGGCTGTCGGGCCATCCACAATTCAGGCTACTGGGACGGCACACCCTATCTCGGCCTCGGTCCGGGAGCCCACTCCTGCTATGGCGGAGTGCGCGGATACACCCCTGCCGACCTCAAGAATTACATCGCCAGCGAGGGGAGGGGGATCTACGTTGAGGAGGAGGAGAGCGAGGCTTCGAGATTCAACGACATGATCATCACCGGCCTGCGCACCTCCGACGGGATCGACGTGGCTCAGCTCACGGGGATGTTTGCCCATGAGACGACGGCCGACTTCACAGCCGCCATTCCCCGGCTCACGGCTACGGGAGATCTTGTGACGACTGATGCCGGACGCCTCAGGATCGCCGAAGACAGATGGCTGACGAGCAACGCTATCCTCCTCGACATGATAGCCGTTTGAACCGCACCCAAAAAACAGATAAGAAAAAATCAAACCAACACAAATATATCAAGACCATGAGAAAAATTGCTGCAACAATCGCCCTGACGGCGATATTCACGCTTTCGGCTGCCAATCCTGTGCTGATCGGGCGCCGCGGATGCGCGGGAGGAGTGGAAAACTCTGCCGAGGCCTATCGCGAGGCTGTGGCCCGCGGCTACAAGATGATCGAGGGACATGTGCGTGTGACGGCCGACTCCGTGTTTGTCACCTCACACGACGGAAAGACCGCACGACTGGGCGGCGCGCTCAAGGTGGAGGAATCCACCTATCCCCAGCTCAAGGCCGAGACCTATACGCAGACGCGTGAGGACTCGCTGACCTATACCGGCTCGATATGCACCGTCCGCGAGTTTCTCGAGATATGCCGCGACGCCGACGTGACCCCCGTGCTCCACCTCAAAAACTTCCCCAAGGGGACCCACGAAGGGCATCTTGACAATCTGTCAGCCCTTATCGCCACGACTATGGACCCCGCCCGAGTGTTGATCCTCACCGCCTCCCCCGAATATGTAGAATATCTTCAGTCCCGCCATCCCCGGCTGCCTGTGATGTTTCAGGCCGAGAAGAAGTGGTCCGAGCGCCTCGACTGGTGCAAGGAGCGCGGCCTCGACATAGATCTTGAGAAAAGCCTTCTCACCCCCGAGTGTGTCAAGGCATATCACGACGCAGGGCTCAAGATAGCGGTGTGGACCGTCAACGATCCCGACGAGGCCAAGACGCTCGACGTGGACTACATCATCACCGATCTGCTGCGCTGAAGCGCGCCATGGCGTCGCGCACAGCCAGCGACGCCAGCACGAGGCCAAATGTGGCCGTGATGTGCATCAGCGATCCGTTGGTGACAGACTTGCCGAAGGTCATCGAGCCGTCGGCAATTTCTGTCTCCGGCGCATCGTAGAGAGGCGACTGAGCCACGAGCTCGTCAGAGTAGACACAGGTAAACTTACGTGCCGGGAGACACCCCGACTTCTTGAAACGGCGTCGCAGCGCCGCCGCCAGCGGACACCCCTTCACTTTCCAGAACTCGGCGGTGGCTATCCTCGTGGGGTCGGTCTTGAGGGCCGCTCCCATCGACGAATAGAACCTCATGGGGCGCATGGCCCGCGTAGCGTTGAGGATGAGCAGGGCCTTGTCGGCGAGCGAGTCGATACAGTCAAACACATATCCGTAGGCCGCCAGATCATATTCATCTGCCGTCTCTGCGGTATAGAGCCCGTGGATGGCCTTCACCTGAGCATCGGGGTTGATTTGCCACAGCCGCTCTGCCATCACGTCCACCTTCACGCGGCCCACGGTGTCGCTCAGTGCCGGGAGCTGGCGGTTGATATTGGTGAGAGCCACCCGGTCGGCATCCACCAGCGTGATGTTGGAGAATCCCGTGCGCACCAGAGCCTCGGCCGTCCACGACCCCACGCCCCCCACGCCAAACACTATCACCGGCACGCCGGCCATAAACTCGAGGGCCGGCGTGCCGGTGAGGCGTGCTGTGCGGTCAAATACGATATTCCTGTCCGTGCTCATGCCAGTCCCATCATGCAGGTCTTGTCCGTAAAGGTGTCCTTGATACGGTCCCAGATCGAGGGACGCTCCTCGTCGAGGCGCAGGTGTATGTAGACTTCGGAATTGTTCTTGTTGAGAAAGATTATGGCGCGCGGCAATATTATGGCCAGACATGACTCAAACTCCACTATCTCGTGTATGCGGTCGAGGGGCACCGTCGCGAACGGCGACGAGGGATCGACACTGCCGATATAGAGATTGTCCTCATCGATGAAGATGCCGTGATTCTCGAGCGCGAAGTCGAAGAGAAGCGATATGTTGAGTTCGTCAGTAGAGCGGGGAGGCTTGTTGAACTGCTTGTAGAGAGTCTGGATTACTTTCTTGGTTACCATAGCTGTGCGCGGATATAGATGTTGACTGAGTGTGATGAACACAGGCTACGGCATTGTGCCGTGGTCTCGGAATTATAACATTCCCTGCGTGTGGTAAGTTCACGCCCGACCATCAAAATAATCGGGCAGACTGAAATTTTTTTGTAAGACAGCCGGTAGACCATACAAAATCAGCGGGCAGCGCATCGCACGGCTCCCCGCGGAGCCATGCGGGCGCTACCCGCTTGAGAGGTGATTGAGTGGCCGTTACGCCACAGGTGCGTCAGGCAAGGAAGCCGAGGAGCACACCGGCAGCCACTGCCGAGCCGATCACACCGGCCACGTTGGGGCCCATGGCGTGCATCAGCAGATAGTTGGAGGGATCATATTCCAGACCAAGATTGTTGGAGATGCGGGCCGACATGGGCACGGCCGACACGCCGGCGTTGCCGATGAGGGGGTTGATCT
>CAZAWC010000140.1:0-5995 GCA_964488595.1 uncultured Staphylococcus sp.
AAATGAAGAAGTGCCAGATTAATCCAAAAGCTATTATTCAAATTAAGTTCCTATCAGTTGATAGACATCTTTTCATAAAGGTACTATGAGGTTATAGTAGTAAAAACAATATAAATCCTATGCGGTCCGTATCGCTTTTGAAGAAAAGAAGATACTACAGAGAAAATTAAGTGCTTCTAGTGGTTGACATATAGAAAATTTTTATTAAATTTGTCAACTAATATATCTGATGTATAAGTATATTATATAAGGAAGTATTATTGAATAATATAAGTGATGATGAGCAGTTTAGAAAATAATATATTTGGTCGTCGGCTAACTCAGGCACGACTTATGAAAGGAATGAGTATGGATGAACTTGGAAAACTCCTAACTCCGTCTATTTCTCGTCAAGCCATTAATAAATACGAGAAAGGGGAGACCAATCCGGACAGCCGAATGTTGATAGCATTCAGTAAGGCTCTTGGAGTGAAACCGGATTATTTTTTTCGTCCTTTTAGTGTAGCAGTTGATAACATAATGTTTCAGAAGAGTTGCAGAATCTCTGAAAAGAGATTGGCAGCCATTCGTGAGCGAGTGCGCGAGGAATTGGAAAGATACTTTGAAATTGAGGAGCTTTGTGGTGATATCAGTCGTTTCAAATTGAGAAAGAAGTTGATTGGAAATGACGCGGATGCTTGTGCATATGCCCATGAGGTCCGTTTGGAACTTGGACTGGGCTTGGATGGCATATCGAATGTAACTGAGGTACTTGAAGATAAGGGAGTGAAAATTATAGAAATAGAGGAAGATGAATCATTTGGTGGTCTAAGTGGTTATGCCAACGATCATATTCCTGTAATAGTGATCAATAAGAATTTATCACCTGAAAACAAGCGTTTTACCCTATTGCACGAGTTAGCACACCTCCTTCTTGAATTTGAAGAGCCTGTCAGTGCAAAAATGGTTGAATCTATTTGTAATGCTTTTGCGCTTGAACTTCTTTTACCTTCTTCTGTGCTCAAAGCGCGAGTTGGTATCAAACGTCATGATATTTCTTTGGCGGAATTAAAGGATTTGCAGGTTCAGTACGGTGTTTCACTCGATATGATAATGACAGCTCTTAGAAATTTGGATATAATTTCTGCCAAGCGATATGCAACTTATCTTACAAAGAAGAAGAGTTTCCCTGATTTCAGTGCCAGTGTGGAAAAATCATTGGGGTTGCCGGAACGTTCAAGGCGATTTGTTCGTATGGTATATCGTGCATTAGCAGATGAGGTCATATCTTTTTCCAAAGCAGCTGTATTGTTAAACACCTCAATTGATGCTGTAAAAGCACAATTCCAACTGATATGACAAATGAAGATATTAGTTAATGACACCAACATCTTCATCGACCTCCACAGCGTCGGTCTCCTCTCAGAAATTAGCAGTCTACCATATGAAATCCATACAGTGGATTTTGTTGTGGAGGAGGTAATTGACTCATCACAACGTGCAGTGCTTGATGCCTTGGTCAGCGAAGGAAAGATTACGGTAAACAGTTTTAATGAAGTAGAGTTAATGGACATTGTGGAGGAACATGCCACAATATCAGGTAATTTGTCGATTACGGACTGTTCTGTATGCTATTTTGCAAGAAAACATAGAGTGCCCTTGCTAACAGGTGACCGACGTTTAAGAAAGTACGCCGAACAACAAGCGATAGAAGTTCATGGCATACTCTTTATCTTTGATGAGATGGTTAATAATTCTATTATTTCCCCATCAGTTGCAGCTAATAAATTGGAAGAATTATATAGAATAAATTCAAGATTACCGAAAGCCGCAATCAAAGACCGCCTAAACCGATGGCGATATAAACTCTGATTAAGATCTTACTGGCTAGGTATGGGTGACTGTATTGTTGATCTCAACCTGCTATCAACGATACAGTCACTCGGCTTATAATGATGATAAAAGAAGAGCTTTAGGTGCTATTATACCTAACATATTTGTCAATTCATTCTCAAAACCTCTGGTGGAATCTGTCCATCCACTCTTGGCGTGAGCGATTTCATGTAAAAGGACTCCAATGAATCTATTCCGGTCAGCTAAAATTTTTCGATATATGATAATTTGTTTTCTTTGGTGGTCCCAAACACCATCACAAGCAGAAAAAGTAGTAGTGTCTTTTTGCATTGTTTCTGATATACGGACTCCAGTAATAATTGGAGGTTTCCCCCCAATTAAATCAAATACTTTGTTAATTAAATCATAATTCTTTTTCTCTTCATACGAGAAAGTCTTTTCATCTGTGAACTCATATTGAAAGTTTTCGGAACGTTTTTTTACAAATTCAGTAAATGTGGTTATTTTTTTATCATCTTGAGGCTCACTTGTATTATTTGTTTCCTCAATTTTCTTACTTAGTGTCTCTGGTATGATAATTACTTTTCTTTCAGCATCTGTAGCTTCATTTACAAGATCAATGTTCTCTTGTATCTCTTTTGAAGTGACAAAAACAGCTTTGGACTGTTTTGCAATAATTTTGGCAGCATGAGTTTGTACATCTACCCATCTTAATTCATCGTGATTTTGTCCACTTGAGAATTTAGTTAGATCATCACTCAAATAATTACCTACTTCATCTGATTCGCAACTAAGTAGAATTTTCCTTACCATAGAAGCATACGCCGTTCTACCGACATTGGAGCGTTCCCGATTAATTGCCCTTTTTAGGAAAGAATCTAATTTATTAATGTTATAGGAGAATAAGAAGTTTGGTTCATTGGCCACTAATACACCATTTATGTATATATCGCCTCCATTGGAAGTGCTTTTTATAACCTCCCCGTATTCTGTAGATGCAAGAATATGGGGGTTGGAAAAATTCAAAAACATTTTTTGAGCAGCTTCCATATCTGAATCAGATAAGCCGATAAGTCTAAATTCAGTACCTTCTATTTTCTTGGATGGCGATGCGATTGATGCGTGCAAAGTAACTATATCATTGAATCCAGTTTTAGTTGTCCTGGTAACAGAAATATCTGCGGATTTAGAGAATATAAATACTTTAATATTATGTCTATCAAACGTAGCCAGAGCATCCTTAAGACCTATACCAAACTTACCAATAACTCCCTTATGATTCAACTTCTCTTGGTTCTCAGCTTGAGTAAGATGCTCAGCTTTAATACCTCGACCATAATCTCGAATCACCCAATCGTGGTTATCTTTATATATTTTTATTTCTTTGGTCTTTGTTATGAGTTGTTCATCAAGAGCATTAGCAATAATTTCTCTCACTGCATGTTTACATTCCCAATTCTCAAGTATTTTATCAATATTGAGATCAAAATATTTGGGTGAGGACGGTTTTATCCCAAAAAATGATTTCATAAATTCCTATTTAATAACAATCCAATGTTATATCAACATAGGGTGATGCACCTTCCTCAATTGAAACGTCTAATACTGGCATCCCGAATACTGTCATAGAGTTTCTTATTGCCTTGTAATGCCCAGTAAGATAGCTCCCATAACATGCAATAGATTCTATTTCTCCGTCGATTCCCGGAAAAAACAACCATAAATTAACTAGTTGTCCGAGTTTGGATATCTCGATAGCTATTACCCCTTGCCGCTGATCATAGATATAGGAAGTGATGTCATGATTTCGGTAATTTGGATGGTTGCGAGCATTATTTACAATATTACTAATGCGCGAACGACTATCTGCGTTCAGTGATTTATAACCAAACATATATCAATTATGTTATATTTTTTGTCTCGGTCATCCCCTCGTTGACATATTTTTATTTATATAGAAAGAGCGCGGGAGTCTGTATCTGTTGCCGTCCTACAGTCTAAGGCTTCTCGCATTGCCTAACCAAAGTTGGACGGCAACGCAGAAGCCCACGCTAGAGTATGTAACTACTATGTTCGACAAATAGACTTAGCCGAAAGTAGGATGTTACACCACTATGGGCATCTATCGTTGCCATTCCTTGACTTTGGTTAAAATTTTGCGAGAATTTTAGACTGTCAAGAATTAGCGTGGATAAACGCTCTTTATTTTATATATCACATCGCATTAAATGCGATGTGATCCACACCATAACTCAAAACCTATTGGGACGGATTTCAGCGATGGTCTAGGGTTACAAAGTTAATAAATTTTTTTCATAATACAATTCCGAAAGATAAATTATTTGTTTTTATATTAAATTTTGGATTAAAAAGGTTGAAGAGTGACTCTATAGTGTTGATTTAATAGTTATTCTAATCCTATTATCTACGGTCCGGATGGTTTATGTCGGGTCTTTCTTCAAAAGGGAACATATCGTGCAATGAAGGGGATTCCTGGCGTTTGAGGTTATTCAAAGTTCTTATGAGTTCATACTTTACTTCTTCAAGTTGCTTTGAAGAATCGTTGGAAGTCTTGACAGAATAAATAAATGAAAGAATACTGAATATTGCACTGAATACAATGCCGGCAATCGCCCAATATGTTGATGATTTAGCAGAATTCTTTGTTTCGATAAGATTCATCTCAGAAGTTCTGAGAGTTACGCCTACGGTGTCAAGATTCTGTTGTGACAGATTCAAGCTTGCTTGGGTAGCTACTAAATTAGATTCCAAACGTCTTAAGCTCTCTTCCGAATTCCTAAGGTTATCCTCTGCTTTCTTAAGAATGGAAAGATAGTTTGTCTGTCTGATCTTTGTATCAAAATAGACGTAAAGCGCATTGAAATATCTCACCGAGTTTTTAAGATTGAAGGCTCTCCTCCTTAGTTCCCTATCTTCATTGTAAATGTTACATTCTTTGTTGTAGACTGACTCTAAAAGTGACCTGATATATGTATCATATCCTAATGCCATGATATACATATTAGGGAAAGATTCATATTCCCTTGTTGAATCTTGCCGTTGCCCACTTTTTTCGAGGTCAGTTACATATCTTAGAAGTCGTTTGGCATTATTTACGAGATTAAGAATTGCGATTTCATGGTTCTTTAGATAATGGCGTAAAGCCTCGTTATCTGTTGCGTGGATGTTCACATCTTTGTCACTGACAAAAGGTTTGAACGACGAATCGCTCTCATCCTCGTGAAATTCATGTATGTGATAGAAACTTTTAATTAAATGATAAATGGCTTCAGGAAAGGTATATTGATCAAATCCAAACTCGCTATTGTCAAGGAATTTGGGGGTAAAACAATATTTCACCATACCGTTATGGCTAAAGTCGACATAATGCAATGTCAGAAATGTATCAAATTCCGAAGGATTTTCTTCTTTCTGAATTTGCACGTCAATATCTCTTTCTGATGTTTTTACCTTTACAAGGAATTCTTCTGCCGGGTCGTCAGAAATATTAATTTGCCTTTCTCCATTATAGAACGGATGCTCAAAAGGAATAGGAATATGGTTTACGGTTGGAATCCATAAGACTGCGTAACATATATCCATGACAGTTGTTAAAATAAATGGATGGATTGTCTCCACCCATTTTAGTAAGTATTGGTTTTTGACTTTTTATGCGAGATCAAGGTCACGCACATAGCTTTGTCCAAGCTTGGATATTCTCCATGTTTTACTTGTACGTGTATACCCACAGATTATGAACCCAACAGAAATGAATTCCGATAGGAGATCTTTACCTATATTTTCCTGAAGGTCTTTAATGTACCCCCAACCGTCCCGGTATATGGTTCTAAGGGCGGATTTACGTTTCTCACTCATAGTTACCTCTGTTTTGTCCGTTCTTTAAGTGTATTCACTTCACAAATACTAACAGGATAAGTACGGCTTCTGTTATAAGAATAACACTTGGTGTTGATTTGTTTGCAAAGATACAGATTTTCTGTAAGATAAACAAAATCCACAGAAAAATTCAATAAAAATATCGTATATTTTTCCCTTAAAAAATTTCTTTAGATAGAAAAGTGAGGAGATGAGGGAGGAGGGGATTATAGCTCTACTTGGTCTACGATTTGGCCGTCGTAGAGGTTGATGATACGGTCGGCGT
>CAZAWC010000141.1:0-5962 GCA_964488595.1 uncultured Staphylococcus sp.
GTCTTTTACTGAAAACTTATCGATAAAGTCTCAAAGAACAAAGACTAAACAAGAGGCTGCATCTTCACCGATCGATGAAGATACAATTTTCATAAACAACGAACAGACCAATACAGAAGAATACGAAACTGAAGATGGTAGCTCCTTTGAAGACACATATATTGAAGAAAATGTATCTAAAGGAAATAATAAAACAACTTTAATTTTAGTGGGAGCTGTTATCTTCATTTTAGCAATTATTTATTTTTCCACTTCCAGAATTCCTAATGATGGGAACTCTGCTCATGATCAGACTATGACCGAAAATATTGAAACTGTAGTGACAGTTAACGATATGAATTGGGATTCACCTTTAGGGCCTGCTTCATATTCCGGAGAAGTTAAAAAAATACCCAATAATAGTGGCGTTCCTCACGGTCATGGAGTTGCCAAAATATTGAATGGTCAATATAAAGGCTGTGTGTATGATGGTGAATTTGATAATGGGAAAATGGAAGGAGAAGCCATCTATACCCAAAGCAATGGAGACACATTCAAAGGCACTTTTAAAGATAATAAATATTACCACGGTAGATATTCCATCAAGTCAGGTGGAGAATACTTTGTAGGTACTTTTGACTCGAATGGTCAACCTTCTGAAGGAATGTGGTATGACAAATATGGAAATAAACTTTAGTCATATGAAGAATAAAACAATATATTATATAGGTTATTTTTTGGTTATATTTTTGATAATTTTATTTACTTTTGAGGTAAATTCTCAAGGTGTTATTACTGCACCACAAAAGTCAACTAAAGCAAAGACGAAATCACAAAATACTGTAAAAAGATCTTCTACAACGAATACAAATCCCCTAACTGAGCCTGATGGATACATAGATAATCATGGATATGTGGATTTAGGACTTCCAAGTGGAATAAAATGGTCCACATGTAATATAGGATCCCTCTCATCTGAAGATGTGGGAAACTATTATTCGTGGGGAGAAACATCAACAAAGAATGTGTATTCCAAATTAAATAGTCGAACTTTAGATAAAACAAAATACAAATTGGAATTATTGGGATTTATAAATTCCGAAGGAAATTTGAAACCTTCTTATGATATTGTCTATGAAGAGTGGGGTGAAAATTGGAGAATGCCAACACAATCCGATTTTCAGGAGTTAATCGAAAAATGCAATTGGTCATGGCAAACAACAAAAGATGGAAACTATGGGTATTCCGTATTAGGTCCAAATAAAAAAGTTATCTTTATACCTATTGGTGGATATAAGGATGGAATTGACTTATTAAATTTTCAAAAGTATGGATATTACTGGACATCGTCAGTGAGTATCGATGAAAATGCTTGGAGCTTGTTTATTGACAAACATCATCATTTGACCAACTTTAACAATCGTTCCTTGGGTTTTAATGTACGACCTGTCTCAAACAACTAATTAACTATAAACTATTGAAAATTAAATATTATAATGATTAGATGTTCAGTGATAATACTAAGTATCCTCTCCTTTATTCTTTCGGTATGGGGAATCTTAGTCTATGAATTCAATGTATTGGATTTACCCGGATATACAAGTATAAGTGGTTGGCCAGAAACAGCCAAATCTTTATCCTTTGGAGTAATCAGTGGCTGGATAATTTATCTTATAACTGTCGGATTACCATATTATTTTGATTGGCAGAATAGTCAGGAATCTGTTAAAGAAAAGCTTGTTGAACTTAATTTAGAATTAACATACTTTATTAAAAGAGCCAACATCAAAGACGATAAAATCCAGTTTGTTTCATTGGGCACTCTATCAAATGAAAGTACTATCACTGCGGGATCTTATGCATATATTTTGTATCAGATTCCTTGGCATTCAATTATTCCGTATTCAAAAGTAAGTTATGCAGATCAAGCCTTTATAACACTTAAGAAAATTAGTGTAACTATTTCTGAAATCACACTGCAAAATAGAGGATTTTTGACTGATAAACAACAAAAATATTTAGATAAAATAAATTACCACTTTCTTCAAAAAAATTGGAATATCAAAGATAAAGAGGACAAAGAAGATTATGTTAAAGAACTTATTGGACAAATCGTTTTTCCTCTTCAAATGAGTTTGGGAATTCCATTAAATAAATAGTCTTTCAATAAAAAGAAATTAGCATAAGTAACATAATTTTAAAAAATATAAATTTTTAAGTATGAATATTAAAATAATAGGCAAGTTCGTTTCCTTGTCAGTTTTACTTTTAGCAGTCATGTCTTCTTTTGGCTTAAATGCACAGGGGGTGATCGCTAGCCCCAAAAAGTCAAATAAGCCAAGTACTCAATCACATGCATCTTCAAAGAAATCAACTTCAAGAAACAATGTTTCTATTAGTGAACCCGACGGCTATATAAACGGTCACGGTTATGTTGATTTGGGCTTACCCAGTGGACTTAAATGGGCAACTTGTAATGTGGGAACAAATAAATTATATCAATATGGCGGACTTTATCGTTTTGGGGATCCCACAGGTAAACTATACGATAATGAAGATTTCTTACCGGATGATAATATTATCGGAACAAATAATGATGTGGCCACCAAATTATGGGGTAGTGATTGGAGAACACCAAGCATAGAAGACGCAAAAGAATTGTTGGAAAACTGTATCTTAACAGATACTATATGTAATAATGTGAGAGGTACTAAAGTCATTGGTCCTTCCTCGAATTCTATTTTTTTACCTTACGCAGGAATTATGTATAATTATGGAAGAAGTCAGGCCGGGAGTATAGGATCGTATCAATTAGGAGAATGCTGGAAGCAAATTAATCAATTTACACACAAACCTTGGGCTCAATCATATGAACTTTCTTTATTCGTGGATGTATTTGAACCCAAGATCATCTATTATGGAACACCAACTTGGGGACTCCCAGTTCGTGCAGTGTCTAATAAATAGTACACTTACCTTTAGAAAACAATGGATAACTATTCTATACAATTGTTTCATCAATCAAAGCGAATGGTTTGTCCAACAAGTAGATAAATGTCTGCTAGTGATTAGAATTATGATACTTCGAGATTAAATATTTCAATATATTAAAATCTAATAGCTTATGCCTTACATAATTGCATTCGTGATATCTATACTTCTATATATAGGAGGAGGTTGGTGCTTTTATAACATATATGTTTCAATTGCTCCTATATCTGATTTAGAGTCAGTTCATAATATTGCGTGTAATCAACTTTTAGTTTATGGAATATGGGCAACCGTAGTTAATGGGTTCGGATTATGGATGGCAGAGAAAAATGGTTGTAAATCTCACACTCTTGATCCTATTGCTTTGGGGACACCGTTAGCACTGTGGGCTATTGCAAAATGGTTATTACCCCTATCAATAGGATTTGGAATTATCAATGTGGTTTTATGTGTATTAGCGATTACGTTTTGCTTAGGCCAATGGTTTGATAATTTATAAGCCAATGCGCGTGGAAACTGATAGTTTTGGACAATAATCATATAATATAAAGTAGCTGTAAGAAATCTAATATTATTTTGAACTTAAAAATTTTTACAAATGAAAATACCTATTATTACACATTTTGGGGATCATGAAACAGATGGATGTTGGATAATATACTATTCAAGCCATGAAAAGTGGGAGGGTAAAACGGAAGTTAAAGCTGAGGTTTTTCTTGATTTCCAGACACTTTGCAATTATCTTCAAGGTAAAGACATATTGGAATATGATTACGTAAAATATGTATTATTCATAGCAAAATGTCAATCAAATGGATTAAGCAACACTGAAATAAATTTCTTGCTTCATAACGATTATTCCGCTCCCAGATTGCCATATGTATCTGAGTGGAAACTAGAAAAGACAACAAAGATTATTTCAGCGTTATGTGAGTTTTGTGATTCAAAAAAGTATTCTATATCAAAATCATCATATTCTTTCGGGGACGCTCTATTTGGAGGTAATTCTGGTGCATATAATTCTGCTAAAAGAAAAATAAAAGAAGAGTTGGCTCTCGAATCCTACGATAGAATAAAAGAACAATTAATGGCATATCTTACGCGAAAAGGATTATTATAGCAATGTTTTTTATGACGTTAGAAATAAAACATCAACTTCAAAACGGCATATACCAAATCCTACATGTACTCATCTAAGGAAGATTCGGCATAATTTAGCTGGGGCGGCTCACGAGGCTGGATAATAATATGCAGTTTAGGAATTCTTACCAAAGGAATACTGAGATCAGAATAAGGATTCCGGGAAAGGATTAAAGTCTTAACGAGGATTATTCCTGCTATTGAGGCGAGCTTTATACATTTGCTCTTTTATACCTACATTCGTAAACGTCCATATGTGCCCTATAAGGCCTATAATATTTCACCTCCTAATCTCAAACAATTTCTATTTCATCACTCAAAGCCGATAGTTTATCCAATAACGGGCTAAATATTTGGCTTTGATTCAATCTATTATTAAATTTGCATCAAAATAAAAAACAATTTATTATGGATAACGAAACTACTCAACTTTTGAATGAGAATATCGCTCCTAAGGAGCAAGTGAAAGAACAACCTGCTGCCAATGCTTCAACTCCGCATGCACCTCAAAAAGAGGCGAAGAAGGGACGGACAACAGCTGCCGCTGCCGGAGGATTTGTAGCCGGAGCGGCCGTCGGAGTCGGAGCGACCGCGGCTGCACATACTCAATCGCAACCTCTTGAAACTGCCGAGGAAATTGTTGATAAAGCTGAAGAAGTTGCAGAAAAACCGGAGGAGGTTGTAGTTGCTCCTGAGCCGGAACAAGCTATCCTTGCTAACGATGAAGGAATACGCTACGCTCATGTGGATGCAGACAATTTCAACGATGCATTCGCTCAGGCTCGTGCGCAAGTGGGCCCAGGTGGAGTGTTTGAATACAATGGAAAGATATATGCAACTTACGTTGCTGAGGAATGGAATGAAATGTCGGCACAAGAACGAGCTGACTTCCAAAGCAAGGTATTTGAGACAGCACCGAGTCACCATGCACCACACTCCCACTCTCAAGCAACTGAAACCCTAACAGCACACAACGAAGCAATTCCGGAAACAAATCCAGAGACAGTACCCCATAATGCTGAAATGATAGCTGCCGAACCAGCCGACAATGAGATCCGGGTGCTTGGTGTTGAGGCCGTCCAAAATGAGCAGGGACAGATTATGAATGTGGCTTTAGTTGAAAATAATGGTGATCAGGCACTGCTGATTGATGTGGATAATAATGGGACTATCGATGTCCTTCTTCATGATGATAATTCCGACGGTATTCTTCAGGAATCTGAAGTCTATGACATTTCAGACGCAAGATTGGAAGTAGCCGACCTTCTGCAAGCGCAAGTAGCTCAGCAGGGAGATATTTATTATGCTTCCACTGATGATATGCCGGATTATATCAACGATGCTGATACATTTGTAGAAGTCTGATGGGAAAGATTTTCATAGTGTGCCCTGAATGCCGACAACAACTTTCGTTTAACGAAGTGCCGGGGTATCAGAATATGGTGGTGGAGTGCCCTAAATGTCACTTCAAAGCGAACGCAAGTGTCTATCAAAGTGGTGCGCAGGCTCGCGGTGCACAAGGTGCCGACGAGATGGCGACCCAACTCGTAATGCCTCCACGTACAGTTGCAGATATCGGTCAGATACGGGTTATTTCCACTAATGAGATTCAGTTTCTCAAAGCCGGGAAGAATGTCATTGGTCGCAGGGCAAAGACCGGGACTGCCGATATCAAGATTAGCACGGACATGTATATGAGCCGACAGCATGTCTTGATAGATGTTGTTAGGAAAGGCTCCGGATATGAGCACCACCTCGTTGAAATAAATTCGAAAAATATCGTTAAACTTAATGGGCGACCCATCAATCGTGGTGATGTCTTGATTCTGAAGTTTGGAGATACCATGACTTT
>CAZAWC010000142.1:0-5791 GCA_964488595.1 uncultured Staphylococcus sp.
TCTCACTCGAATTTCCTTTGAGGGCGTGCGCTCGCCAACATTGGTAGCACTCCTCGTATTTCGCCTTCGTCATCCGACCTTTCCTTACAAGTCGAGCCATTTTCCGCAACCTCTGCCGTTCCTCTTTGATAGTTTGTGGATTGACAAACATCAAAACCTTGCCGGTCTTTGTGAGCCGGTAAATAAAACCCAGAAACTTAAACTCCTGCGATACAGGTATAATTTTCGTTTTCTTCGGGTGTAGGATCATCCCTAATTTGGCCAGCTCATCAGCAATTTTCTGCCGGCAATCTTCAAGATAAGCCTTGTCCTCGTGTATTAGTAGAAAATCATCCATATAGCGCACGTAATGCTTAATATGGAGTTTCTCTTTAATGTAGTGATCCAGGCCGTTTAACACCGCAATCCCGACAAGCTGAAGCAACTGGCTACCCGGAAAGTAACCGCCCTCGTTGCCGTACTGCGTTCTCAGTACTTCCACTACCCTAGCAGAAACTTCCTTCGGGAAGTTATCAGTAAAGACCTTTTCAACGATCTCGCTTTTCATATTCGGGTAATAACCAGCGATATCGCACTCTAAAATATAACCGTCTTGTTTATGCTGTCTATAAAACTTCTGTAAGTGACACTTCATCCGATTACGACAAAAATCGGTACCCTTCTTCTTCTGGCAAGCAGCATTGTCGTAAATAAAATGCCTCGTTAATCCGGGATAGAGTATATTGTCATTAAGACTACGCTGATATACGCGATCACGGAACGATATACTCATCGCCGCTCGTTTCTTTGGTCTATAAATAGTAAAATGTCTTCCCGGACCGCATTTATAAGTGCCGTCGTGTAGAGATTCTGAAAGTTTTTGTACTCTAGATAAGTCGTTCAGCATAAAGCTGGCCACGGAATCTTTCCAGATTACGCCTCTCCTACACTTCTGGGCGCTCCTGTATAGAGCTTCAAACGAAATAGCATCTTCTATCATAATGGCTATGGGTGCGTGGCGTTTATAGTGGTGCTTGGATCACCAAACCACATCGCCACGCCATTGTTTATCTCGCAAGAGAAAGGAAATCGACTCCTTGCATTTGCGTTAATAGAGAGACACCTTTCCTATGGTCCAGTTAATTGTCCCACCCGTTAAATGCAATCGACGACAACGCGATTACTGTTGTTGTAATTGTTGTTGTTGGGCGCGCCTGATGTATTGACATTACCGAAGTTGTTGGAGTTGCCCGAATACAAAGACGACCATAGCCAACTTCCTATTCTATTTTACCATATCTTTTTTGATCTGCTTCTTTCCACGCTCGAATCAAATTTAGCGTCTTTATGACCATCCCACTCCAATATTCAAAACGCTTCGCTGGAATATGAAAAGTTTCTACGCCTATAGATATATCAGCCAAGAATAACACACAAGCCCTGTCCGCCTTTTCCTGCAAATCCTTCCGTTCATCCCAAGCCTTCTTACTCGTCACTCGTATTAAATTCGCCTCAAAGCAGAACTCGAATATCTCAACTGCTTTTCTGGCATAAGCCAAACCCAGTAATTCCAAAAGTTTCGGCGGAAACTTCTTCTCATTTTTCATTATATTTATTGTATATTTAGACAGATCTCTGGCCTGTTCAATAACCTCAAACCTGCTTTTCGATCTCATCCCTTCCGGTACTGACATCGCCCACCTTCCTTTTGTATTTTACTTATGACTATTATACCATAACAGAGATTTTTACTCCGCTCGCAAGCGAGATTATAGAGAGGTCTCCGGCGCAGGTGTGCGCCGGAGATTAGGCTTAAGATTGGCCGATGAAATTACAAGCGACGACAACGCGATAACTGCTGCTGTAACTGTTGTAGCTGGGCGCGCCTGATGTAAGGACAAGACCGAAGTTGTTGGAGTTGCCCGAATACAAAGACCGTGTCCAGTAATACTGCGCTGTACCAGTAGCGTTGATTGCCTGTTTAAGCCGCTTGGCATTGTCAGAACCTTTGTATGCCGTAAATGCCGGTCCTTCTACGGCAGCTTGGCTGGCGTTGTTGTAGGAAGTGTCAGTCACGCCAAGTTGGGCCATAGAAGGAGCGAATAGCTTGTCATAGACGACATCAGTTGAGCCATCACGGCTATACGTCTGAACCTTCGTCTTAGCTAGGCAAGCCAAGAAATCAGCGTTAAGCTTACCTTGATATGTGGTAATGCTGGAACGTAGTGTTGATGCGGAATACTTTGTACTACCGTTAGCACCCCATTGAGAATCCGTTTCGTTCGTGTATTTAGCTAAGAGGTTGATAGCCGGTACGGTGTCCCCGCCCTCAATTTCTACTGGATCAAACCCTACAACTTCAAATGGCATAGTATAAGAGCCGTATGGGACTAGAATCGTCTGGCCGGTCGTTAGGTACTCGCTCGCTACGCCAGCCGCAACGATATTCTTGAGGTTGGCAAGTTGCTCCGCGTCAGGTACCTGCGACAAATCCGGCTCAAATAGGTCGCGACACTTCATCTCGACGGAATCCGTACAATCCCCAGCAATAACCGTAATCGTAACAGAATCTTCGCTTTCCGCTACGCCGGTGATCTCATATTTACCATTGGCGTTAAGAATCGGACTAACAGAAATGACGTCTGGGTTGCTAGATACGCACGAGAACGTCCAACCTTCCCACGGTGGAGTAATATCTACTTCGATTTCCGCAGAGAATCCCGGACGGACTGATTTTAGACTGTCTTTATTGGTAATCGTGATAGAAGATACTGGAGCACCTTGCTGGCCAATACTCATATTGCTAATATGGGAAGCGAAATCAACCGGCTTAATAAGCTCGCTAGATCCTTCACGCGCACGAATCGTCGTGGCAATATCGGTCAGAATCGACTTAGTTACTAAAACTTTCTCTCCACTCATTACATCTCCTCCTCGTCAGCAACCGAATAAGTGCCGCCGAAAGTTACTGATTTTGTTACAATCTCGCCATCGTCGTTTTTGCTAGAAATGCTTAAAGTAGCAGTCGTGTCATCAACCTGCGTCAAATTAACCACCGGAGAATAACCGTCAGTACCATCAGAGCCATCTTCGCCGTCGCTGCCATTAGCACCATCTTGACCCGGTTCGCCTTTCTCGCCTTTTTCACCCTTCAATGCTGCCTTCTGTTCGTCGGTAAGCATATCGAACGTTAATGCGTCACCGGTATCTCCTTTGTCGCCTTTATCGCCCTTCGGGCCTTTGAAATCAGTATCTAGCCATTTTTCGCCGTCCCAAATATGAACTTTGCCGTCAGCGCGTACCAAGAACGCTACGCCGACGTTATCTGATGCCAAATCGGTCGGTAGTTCTTTCGCGGAATCAACTGCGCCGGAAATCTTCACACCTTCACCAACTTCGCCTTTCTCACCTTTCTCGCCGCGCATACCTTGCTCACCCTGCTCGCCCTTTTCGCCTTTTTCGCCCTGATCGCCTTTCGGCCCTCTTAAGGCTTCAAGTTGCTCCGTGGAAAAGTCTTCATATTTGAACGGTTCGCCCTGATCACCTTTCTCGCCGCGTTCGCCCTTTTCACCCTGTGGCCCTTGCCCACCCTGTGGGCCTCGTGGCCCTTGTGGGCCGCCTAAACTTACAGCTTTTAAGTTGATGTTAATTCCTGCCATCTTATTTTACTCCTCTCAGCGTTGCCGCTGCTTTAATTGTTATCTTGCCTTCCAGAAGCACTACGCGATCAGTTCCGGAAGCCAGCACGAGATCATAAACGTACTTGCCCGGCTCAATTTCAATAGTGTCCTCTGGATGAATCCACATCGTCCAGATTCCGTCTGCCAACTCTGCCGGCCCTTGAATCTGTTTCGCGAGTAACGCCGCCTTATCTGTTAAATCGTTGTCGTACTCTGGCTTAATAGTGAAGCGTAGCGTCTCTGCGTCTGTTAAGGTTACTGGGTCCATTTCTAGGGAGATAGTTCTAGTCTCTCCTCTAATAAACTCAATGTTTTTCTTGATTGCCATCTTTACCCTTTCTTTTTAGTTATCTTTGGATCGGAACCGAGATTGGTCTTACTAATCTTGGTGATATAGTTGCCAATTACGTTTGATTTCTTATTGGCGGCCTTGAGTGTAGGCTTGCTGGACGAGCTACCCTTATTCGCATCAGTCGTGCCAGAACCCTTTATAGCGTTTAGTAACGCTGTGAAGCCCGGACCCGATTCCGGCGTCTTAACGGTCTTTGTGGAGCTACTAGACGATTTCTTGGACGATTTACTCGAACTACTGGACGCGTAGTTGTTGATATTGCGGTTGCGAGTTTTGTAGGTTGTGGCATTGATTACACCGGCGTCATACATTGCGCGGTTAAGCTTATTAAGCTCATCTACAATTGCCTGCCGCTCATCACTATTCTCGGCAAGATTAAGTGCGGCTTGAATATCAGCTTTTGTTCCGGCCAAGCCATACACTTCACGCACCGTTTTGTCGTAATCCTTTGAAACCTTCATTTTTCGCAGCTCTTTTTCTTTTCTAACAATCTCTGTATCTGTTAGCTCGCCATTTGCCTTGTCGTTCTGGTATTTAGCTTCAGCCAAATCATATTCAGCGGTTTTTTCTTTATAGGTGTATTCCTCCCACTCGTCCGACTTCATACTTTGATATTTTTCAAGCACGGATCTACGGTCATCAGTAATTTCGTCGCTGATTTTGATATTCTTACCGCTCTTTTTCGTGGTAACAGAGTTAATATACTCGTTGATGTTCATACCATTAGCCAGTAGATCTTTCTGCCTATCCGACAAATCCTTTGAGATCTCGCTATCGCGGCCCTGCTCCAATTTCGCCTTTGTGGATGCGATTCTGGACATATCTGTATCAACCGCATTGAGTACCTTCTGCTGCTCATCGCTACTTAACGCCTTGAACGCATCGCTTTGTTTTAGCTCGTTTTTGTAACCTCTAGCAAGGCCTTCGCTAATCTCGTATTGGCTAGTAATTGATCCGCTAAGGAAACGCCGAGTGAAGCCAGTACCAAACATTGCGCTTAAGCCACCACCATCTTTCGCATTATCGGGGTTGTCGGTCATAGTCTTAACGAGATCTTGGAATAGGCCGCCACCCCAGTTAGAGACAAAGTTGTCGATTACCGGAGCGTCAATGCCGGTGATCTTCGCCACAGTCCTTGCCAATCCGGTCGTGTATTTCTTGCCTTTATCTTCTGGATTGAGATTACTATCGTACTCGCTTACGATTTCGTTACCGGTGTAGGTGTTTTTATTCATACCGACTTCTAGGAAAGGTTTAGCAAACGTCGGCGTTAGCTGGTTGAGTACTGGGGAAATTACTCCGTCTGCGGAATCAGCCGTAAAGTCTGGCGCTTCAATACCAGTAATCGTAGTGAAAATCTGGCCAGCCAAGCCAATAAGATCTTCTGACTTACCCTCGAAATTGTTAGCCGTCCCTAGAATCGGGTATAGCATCTGTGGCATTGGAATCTTAATCACGCCGTCAATTCGGTTTGTGTCTGGGTTGTATTTCGCGTTTTCTGTGAAGATTACCAAGTTCTGCTCTTTTTCTTCGTCGCCTAGTCGATCCCACAACTCTTTATTCTGCTGCTCACCAATACCCTTTACGGCGCACGCTAGACCATAAGTTGCGGCAAGGGCAATAGTAGTGCGTACAGGTCGCTCTTTTAATTGAGCTACCGTAATACGACCACCTTGTACGCCGGCATTTAGGAACGGAATCACTTTATTCAACACCTTAACTACTGAACCGCCACGAGAGAAGTTAAGGGTATTATTGCGAGCGGCTTGCGACTTCGCTG
>CAZAWC010000143.1:0-5479 GCA_964488595.1 uncultured Staphylococcus sp.
GTTGCTCTCGCACACCATATCCATATGCCCCTGCAGTATCACCTTGGGGGCGTTCTCATGGCCGGGGGTGGCGGGGATGCTCAGGGCCACGTTGCCCACCTTGTCGGTGCGCGAGGCTATGCCGTGTTCCTTGGCAAAGTCGAGGATGAACTGGCGTATCTGCTCCTCGTGCTTGGAGGGGCGGGGGATGCGTGTGATCTTGTCGAAGATCTCAAACACTGCCTTAGGCTGAAGGTCTTTGATTTCCATATATTTATTTAGGTTGTTGTGGATTTTAGGATTATTATGCAATCATGGGGATAATTGCAAAAAAAATATAATTGCACCACTAAATTACAAATTAATCCTCACACCACAATAAGAATTAAGGTAAAATATACTACTTTTGCAAAATAAAACATCATCACCATGTCTCTGATCCTCCTAACGCTCGCGCTGTGTGTGCTCCTCGTCGGGGTTGCCGTAGTGCTTCTCGGGGTGAGGGTATTGTTCGTGAGAGGGGGCCGTTTCCCCTCGCCGCATGCCCATGACAATCCCGCCCTGCGCAGCAGGGGAGTGGGGTGTCACCTCGACAGGGAGTGATGGAGATAGACATTCTCAAGTATTCAAAAACAAAATAGTTAATAGTAAAACTATCCCTCTTTTTTTAACCATCACACATGAAGACCAAAGCTCTGTCTGTCGCCGTGCTTGTAGCCGGCCTGATGGCCGCAGGCCTCACCGGTTGCGGCAACAATAACGGTTCGGCTACAGCTCCCTCTGCTGCCGATACAACAGCCGCAGGCGACGACGCTCCCGCTGCCAAATCACTCAACATCCGCTATATCGACGGCGATTCGATAGCCCGCTATTATCAGGGCTCTATCGACTATGAGGCCGAACACATGAAGTCAATGCAGCATCTTGACAATGCCCAGCAGTCAAAGGCAGCCGAGATACAGAAGTTTGCCGCTTCGGTCGAGCAGAAGATGCGCACCAACGGCTATCTCACCAACGAGAGCTATCAGGCCGATATGCAGAAGCTCGAGAAGATGCAGGCCGACGCTCAGAACTATCTTGCCAATCTCGGACGCAAGACCGAGGTAGAGCTCGCCCAGAAGCAGATGGCTCTCGGCGATACCATCGAGGCATTTGTGAAGCGTTTCAACGCATCGCGCGGCTATGACGCCATTCTGTTCAAGAATTCCGGCATCTACTTCAACCCTGCTCTCGACATCACCGCCGAGATCATCGAGGGCCTCAATGCAGCCTATCCCAAGAAGGCTGAGTCGAAGTAATCCTCACGCCTCACCATCCTTTCAGACAAAAACACCAATCCCGCGGACTCTCATCCGCGGGATTGGTGTTTTTGTCATGTATCGTCGTTCACATCGTCCTCTCCGTTCGGTGGCAGATCGGCCGGAGGGACGGGGGTGACATGCGGTGGTGGCGGCGCAAGGCATCGGCTATGATCCATTGTATCTGGCCGTTCACCGAGCGGAACTCCTGTGCCGCCCAAGCCTCGACTCTGTTCATGGTGTCGGCGTCGAGGCGCAGCAGGAAACTCTTTGAGGATGCTTTCTTGGCCATCGGCCTTGAGATATGAGGGCTAATTGTAGAGTGTGCCTGTGTTGACAATGGGCTGGGCAGGCTCGTCGGCACACAGCACCACGAGGAGGTTGCTCACCATCGTGGCCTTGCGCTCCTCGTCGAGCTCCACCACCTGCTCTTGGCTCAGTTGGTCAAGTGCCATCTTCACCATGCTCACGGCACCCTCCACTATCTTCTCGCGGGCGGCGATGATGGCCGATGCCTGCTGGCGACGCAGCATCACGGCGGCTATCTCGGGGGCATAGGCCAGATAGTTGAGACGGGCTTCCACGATCTCGATTCCGGCCATGGACAGGCGTTCGTTGAGCTTGTGTTCGAGCATGGTCACAATTTCATCCGACCCTCCGCGCAGAGTGATCTCGTGAGGATCGCCCCCTTCGTTGTCATAAGCAAAGTGGCCGGTGACCTCGCGCAGGGCGGCGTCGCTCTGTATGCGCACAAACGAGTTGAGCGGATTCGGTTTGGTCGGGGCGGTCTTGCCATCTTTCGTCTGCTGCATACTGTCTGAGTCGTCGGGGTTGGTGTCGATGTCGAATGTGGCACGATAGGTGTCCTTCACCTTCCATACCAAGACCATTCCTATCATGACGGGGTTGCCGGCCTTGTCGTTGACCTTGATCGGAGGCACATCCATGTTGCGTATGCGCAGCGAGACTTTCTTGAACTCCATGAACGGGTTGACCCACCAGAAGCCGGTGTCGCGGAATGTGCCGCGATATTTGCCGAAAAAGATCATCACCCGCGCCTGATTGGGTTGCTGGATGAAATAGCCACCCATCATGATGAAGAAGATGATCCCCAGCACTATAGTGGTGATGGTGAACCACATTGTCGTGGACATGAACAGATAGGAGGCACCGATCAGGGCCGGGATCAGCACGAGGTTGACCGTCAGCATCACGAATCCGTTATAGCGCGGGCCCGTGTAGTCATACTCATGATTGTCGGAGTCGGTTTTCATTGTCTGGAAAGGCTGGGAATTTTAGTGATATTAAAATGATATTATTTTCGTATTGCAAAGATATGTGATTATATCCGGATATCCAAGAGTCGGGACGAATAAAATGCGTATCGTCACAAAATCAATCACCCGGAGGCTGCCGCCACCGGGTGATGAAAAAATCTTATTTATCAATATTTTGGGATGTCTACCGACAGAATCTGTTTATCTGTAATCGGCAAACTGGTCCTGAAGTTTCTTGCGGGCGAAGAAGATACGGCTCTTGACGGTGCCGAGGGGAAGATTCATCTTCTCGGCGATCTCATTATACTTGTAGCCTGCCACGTGCATCGAGAAGGGGATGCGATAGTCGTCGGAGAAAGAGTTGATGGCGGCAGTGATCTCGCTGGCGGCGTATGAGCCTTCAGGAGTCTCGAGGCCAGAGTCCTGAGAGAGGTTGAGGTGGTAGAGGTCTTCAGTCTGATCAACGACTGTGGCGCTGCGCGACACGCGGCGGTAGTTGTTGATGAAGATATTGCGCATTATCGTGAACACCCAACCCTTAAAATTGGTATTCTCGACATACTTGCTCTCGTTATCCAGTGCCTTGAGCGTCGTATCCTGCAGAAGATCGTAGGCGTTATCGCGGTTGGAGGTGAGCATATAGGCAAAGTTAAGGAGATTTGCCTGAAGGCCCATCAGCTTAGTCTGAAATTCTTTTGTTGCCATAGTTTTGTCGAGTTTTAAGAGTGAATACTTAGTTTAGAGGCCGGGGTGAGGAGAAGAATTGGTCTCTTTCGTTCCGACGATTCAAAATTACATATTCCCCCGTCGATGGCAAAATATCATGTCGGAAAATATTACATTTTTCTCATGGTTTTTTCATATGATTAAGACAATTTATTGATTATTAATGCGATAACTATAAAACAAAATTGTTGCAGGATTGTTACAAATCCAAAATTGTTACAATTGTCCATTCTTTGCCTCCCTGAGAGGTAGTGTCGCATAGCAGGGCCGGGAGAGGAGAGTGGGAGCGCTCCCTGAGGGTATACACCTTATTATATACGGCAAAGTGGGAGAGCCATGGAATTTTTTTTGGCGATTGGGGGAATTGTTTGTAACTTTGCTTTCATAAACGACTTTAATTATTATAATACCAAAAACGCTCTCATGGGACTTTTTGAAAAACTTACCGCCAAGGCGAAGGAAAACCGCCAGCGCATCGTGCTTCCCGAAGGCACCGAACCCCGTACACTCACCGCGGCCGATCGTATCATCGCCGAGGGTATCGCCGACATCATCCTGATCGGCGACCCCAAGGAAATCAACGAGATGGCCGCTTCGCTCAAACTTGAGAATATCGGCAAAGCCACTATCGTCAATCCCGCCGACGAGAAGGTGATCGACAAATATGCCCCCATCTTCTACGAGCTCCGCAAGAGCAAAGGAATCACCATGGAACAGGCCCGTGCCACCACAGCCAATGCCCTCTATCTCGGCTGCCTCATGATCAAGGCCGGCGACGCCGACGGTCAGGTGGCAGGTGCCCTCAACACCACTGGCAATGTGCTCCGCGCAGCCTTTCAGGTGATCAAGACCATGCCCGGCATCAATGTCGTGTCCGGCGCGTTTGTCATGGTCCTTCCCGAGGATTCGCCTTATGGCACCAACGGCCTGCTCATCTTTGCCGACTGTGCCGTGATCCCCGATCCTACAGCCCCCGAGCTCGCCCAGATAGCCGTGTCGGCTGCCCAGACCGCCCGCGACATCGCCGGCATGGAGCCCCGCGTGGCCATCCTGAGCTTCTCCACCAAGGGCTCGGCCAAGCATGAGAAGGTAGACAAGGTGATAGAGGCCACCAAGATAGCTCAGGAGATGGATCCCTCCATCCTCCTCGACGGTGAGCTTCAGGCCGATGCCGCTCTCGTGCCCGGTGTGGCCAGCAGCAAGGCTCCCAACAGTCCCCTCTCGGGCCGTGCCAATGTGCTGGTGTTCCCCAACCTCGAGGTTGGCAATATCGCCTACAAGCTCGTGCAGCGTCTCGGTGGTGTAGAGGCTGTGGGTCCCGTCCTGCAGGGTCTCGCCGCCCCGGTCAACGACCTCTCGCGCGGATGTTTCCCCGAGGATATCTACAAGACCGTCATCATCACCTGCAATCAGGCTATCGGTCTCAAGAACAAGTAATTCACCGACATACAATTCACGACAATGAAGATTCTCGTTCTCAACTGCGGCAGCAGCAGCGTGAAATACAAACTCATCGACACCACCACCTCCGAGGTACTCGCCGAGGGTGGTGTGGAGAAAATCGGTCTCCCCGACGGATTCCTCAAATATAAGAAAGCCGACGGCGAGAAGGCTGTGATAGAACTCGGCCTCATTGACCACCTCGCAGCCGTCAAGGCTATCCTCAATCTGCTCACCGACCCCGCGGAGGGTTGCATCAAGAGCTTTGACGAGATCGACGCCGTGGGCCACCGCGTGGTGCATGGCGGCGAGAAGTTTGCCGAGAGTGTCCTCATCACCGACGAGGTGAAGGATATGATCAAGCAGTGCTATGACCTCGCTCCCCTCCACAATCCCGCCAACATGACCGGCATTGATGCCATCACCGCCCTGATGCCCTCCGTGCCTCAGGTGGCTGTGTTTGACACCGCTTTCCACCAGACGATGCCCGCCAAGGCCTACATGTATGCCCTCCCCTACAAGTACTACAAGGAGGATGGTGTGCGCCGCTACGGTTTCCACGGCACCTCACACCGCTATGTGTCGCAGCGCGCGGCCGACTTCCTCGGTGTGGACATCAAGGACAAGAAGATCATCACCTGCCACGTGGGCAACGGTGGCTCGATCACTGCCGTAGACGGTGGCAAGAGCGTCGACACCTCGATGGGCCTCACACCCGTGGAGGGTCTCATGATGGGCACACGCGTGGGCGACATCGAT
>CAZAWC010000144.1:0-5351 GCA_964488595.1 uncultured Staphylococcus sp.
GATTTTCAGAAAATCGTTACCTTTATCCGATTGCAAACGATTTTAGCCCCATGACGATCGAAGACATCGCGCTGCAAATGACCCCGGGTCTCGGAGTGAAAGGAGTCGTGCACCTGCTCGAATGCTTCGGCACGGCCGCGCAGGTCTTCGCCGCGTCGGGAGATGAGTTGACCGGCAAAGCCGGGCTGCGGCCCGAGCCGGCCCGGCAGATCGTCCGCCGAAGCGGTTTCGCCGCCGCCGAAAAGGAGCTCAGGCACTGCCGCCGCCACGGCATCGCGGCCGTCGCATCGACCGACCCCGAGTACCCCGCCCTGCTGCGCGAGATTCCGGACTATCCCCATATTATATATGTGCAGGGCAACCTGCAGGCGCTCGCAGGCGACTGCCTTTCGATCGTCGGCACCCGCGATTTCACCCCCTACGGGCAGAACATGTGCAACCGCCTCGTCGAGCGGCTGGCCGAGCGGGTGCCCCGGCTGACGGTCGTCAGCGGACTGGCTTTCGGCATCGACATCTCGGCCCACCGCGCCGCCCTCTGCGCCGAGGTTCCCACCGTCGGCGTGCTTCCGTGCGCTTTGCCCGACATCGTTCCCGCCCAACATGCGGGCGTCGCCCGCGACATGCTCGACCACGACGGCGCCCTCGTCACCGAGCTCCACAGCCAGACCCGCCAGAACGGCACCGCCTACATCCCCCGCAACCGGATCATCGCCGCCTTGAGCGCCGGATGCCTCGTCGTCGAGTCGCACGATCGGGGCGGCTCGCTCACCACGGCCCGCTTCGCCGACGAGTACCACCGCGCGGTCATGGCCGTTCCGGGCCGCGCCACCGACCGGTCGTCGGCCGGCACCAACCTTCTGATCCGCAACCGCAAGGCCCAGCTCGTCCTCTCGGCCGAGGATATCATCGCCGAGATGGGCTGGGACCTCGGCGCCGAGCCTGCCGCGCTCAAGCCCGAACCGCCCACCAGAAACCTCACGCCCGACGAAGCCGGCCTGCTCGGCTGCTTCCGCACCTCCGATCCGCTCTCGGTCGAATCGCTGCACGAGCTGACCGGGCTCGATTCCGGCGAGCTGGCCGCCCTGCTGCTCGGGCTCGAACTCGCCGGAGCCCTGCGGCAGCTCCCCGGCAACCGTTATATGAAAATATAGTCCGCAAACCGACCGACGCCCCATGCAAACGATCGACACCCACTCCCACCTCTACGAACCCGAGTTCGACACCGACCGCGAAGAGGCTTTCGCACGGGCCGCCGATGCCGGGGTCGGGCGTCTGCTGCTCCCGGCGATCGATTCCGGCAGCCACGAGCGAATGTTCGACCTCTGCCGCCGGCACCCCGACCGCTGCCGCCCCATGATGGGGCTCCACCCCACCTCGGTCAACGACAACCCCCGCTGGCGCGAGGAGCTCGATCGGGTCGAAGAATATCTGAACAATCCCCCCGAAGGCATCGGCCGCTTCTGCGCCGTGGGCGAAATCGGCCTCGACTTCTATTGGTCGTCCGATTTCCGGCAGGAGCAGACCGAGGCGTTCCGCCGCCAGTGCCGGATCGCCATCGAGCACGGGCTTCCGATCGCCGTCCATACGCGCAATGCCTGGCCCGAGATGCTCTCTCTTGTCGAGGAGTTTCACGGCACAGGGCTGCGGGGCGTCTTCCACGCATTCGGCGAAGACGTCGAAACCTACGAAAAGCTCCGGGCCTGCGGCGATTTCCTGTTCGGCATCGGCGGGGTCGTCACCTTCAAAAAAAGTTCGCTGGCCGCCGCCGTGCCCCATATGGACCTCGGCGACCTACTCCTCGAAACCGACTGTCCCTACCTCACCCCTGCTCCCCACCGCGGCGAGCGCAACGAATCGGCCTACCTTGTCCACATCTGCGCCAAAGTCGCCGAGCTCAAGGGAATCGCCCCCGAGGAGGTCGCCGCCGCCACCACCGCCAACGCCGAGCGCATGTTCGGGCTCTGAAACCCATGACAGGTGCCGGGTTGTTTTCTCCGAACTTTTCGTTAACTTTGTCTTGGCTAATCGACGACTGCATGATATGGAAACTCCCAAATCCTCGATTCTGATCATCTACACGGGCGGTACCATCGGCATGAAAACCGATGCTGCGACGGGGGCCTTGGTGCCGTTCGACTTCAGCGCCATCTACGACGAGTTTCCCTCGCTCAAGCGGCTCAACGTCGATATCGACGTGCTGACCATGTCGCCCGTCATCGATTCGTCGAACGTCGCGCCCGCCAACTGGATCGCCTTGGCGCGGCTCATCCGCGACAATTACGCCCGCTACGACGGGTTCGTCGTCCTCCACGGCACCGACACCATGTCCTACACCGCTTCGGCGTTGAGTTTTCTGTTCGAGAACCTCGCCAAGCCCGTCGTCTTCACCGGCAGCCAGATCCCCATCGGCGTGCTGCGCACCGACGGACGCGAGAATCTTATCACAGCCATCGAGATCGCCGGGGCCCGGCACGACGGCCGTCCCGTCGTGCCCGAAGTGTCGCTCTACTTCCAGAACCGCCTGTTCCGCGCCAACCGCACCACCAAGCGCAGCGCCGAGGCGCTCAACGCTTTCCGTTCCTACAACTATCCTCCGCTGGCCGAGGTCGGCGTCAACATCGCCTACAACCTTCCGGCAATCCTCCGCCCGCAGAACGAGGACCCCGAGCTGCACATCGCCGAGCAGCTGGCCGACGGCATCGCAGTCGTCAAGCTCTTTCCGGGGCTCGGCGAAGAGATCCTGCGGTCGATGCTCGCCGCACCCGGGCTGCGGGCCGTCGTGCTCGAGACATTCGGCGCCGGCAACGCCCCCACCAGCGAGTGGTTCATCCGGGTGCTGGAAGAGGCCATGGCCCGCGGCGTCATCCTCCTCAACGTCACGCAGTGCGGCGGCGGCAAGGTCACCATGGAGCTCTACGAAACAGGGCTGCGGCTCCAGAAAGCCGGCGTACTCTGCGGCCACGACATGACCACCGAGGCCGCTGTCGCCAAACTCATGTACGTGCTGGGGCTCGGGCTCCCCGGCGAGCAGGTCCTCGCCATGCTGCGCCGACCCCTGCGCGGAGAATTTACCGCATAAGCCGTTGCATAAAACGATTTTTTTTTCTATATTTCGCACTGTTAATGTGTCCCATTCTCTCCCTTGGCGGAGGGTCCGGAACACGAAGTGTGTATTTAAAACTTTGAAATACTGATTGTTGTCGGCTTCCGAATCCGGGCTTCCGGAAGCGGAACTCATACATGGGACCGAGCGCCGGAAGACGGTTTTTTCGGCTAAAAAGAACCGCATCGG
The DNA here is from genome assembly GCA_964488595.1 of uncultured Staphylococcus sp. Classification (GTDB taxonomy): domain Bacteria; phylum Bacteroidota; class Bacteroidia; order Bacteroidales; family Muribaculaceae; genus Duncaniella. The sequence continues at coordinate 3,293 of CAZAWC010000144.1, forward strand.
CCGCCCGGACCTTAAAAAAACGACCGGCACTGCAAAAAATTCGGACCACGAACCATAAACAGACTAAGAACAACCTAATCAAATCAATTTATCAAACACCACTATGAAAAAACTTTTTATGATTCTGTCGGTAGCCCTCTTCTCGCTGGGCACCGTGAATGCGTTCGCGCAGGAGGCTGCGGCCGCAGTTGAAGAGACCGAAACGGTTGCTGCCGAGGCCCCGGAGGCCGACGCCGAAGCCGCTGTCATCGCCGAGACCGAGATCGCCGGCGAAAGCATGCACCACATTCTGATGCAGAAGTTCCTCGAGGGCGGCTGGGGCTGGATGCTGCCCGTGCTGCTCTGCTTGGTGATCGGTCTGGCCGTCGCCATCGAGCGCATCCTCTACCTGTCGCTCTCGACGATCAACTCCAAGAAGCTCATCGACGCTGTCGAGGAGGCGCTGCAGAACGGCGGTATCGAAGCCGCTAAGGAGGTTTGCCGCAACACCCGCGGCCCGATCGCCTCGATCTACTATCAGGGTCTCGACCGCTACGAGCAGGGTCTCGACGCTGTCGAGAAAGCCGTCGTATCGTACGGTTCGGTTCAGACGGGCCAGATGGAGTCGGGTCTTTCGTGGATCGGTCTGTTCATCGCCCTCTCGCCGATGTTGGGCTTCATGGGTACCGTAGTAGGTATGATCGGCGCCTTCGACGCCATCCAGGCTGCCGGCGATATCAGTCCGACGCTCGTTGCCGGCGGTATCAAGGTCGCACTGTTGACGACCCTCATGGGTCTTATCGCTGCGGTTATTCTTCAGCTGTTCTACAACTATATCGTTTCGAAGATCGATTCGCTGGTCAACGATATGGAGGATTCGTCCATCACGCTGATGGATATCCTGACGGCTTACAACAAGAAATAATCCACAGTAAAAGAGTCACAAGCGATCATGAAAAAGATTTTGAACATATTGCTGGGCATTCTGATGGCCGTCACCGCGATCCTGCTGATCTGCGCGATAGCCACGGGCGGCTCGGACGCCGCGATCGGTGCGAACCTGATCTGGGGTTACTTCCTCTTCGTATTCGCCATCGCCGCTGCGATCTTCTGCGCCGTCTTCGGAATGATTCAGAACCCGGCAGGCATCAAGGGAACCATTCTGTCTCTGGCTTTGATCCTGGTCATCATCGGCGTGTCGTACTTCTGTTCGGCAAGCCACACGGTGAACATCGTCGACCTCCAGAACAACGGCTTCTTCGGCCACGGCGAAACCGTAATTACCGAAACGAGCATCCTGGTGACTTACGTCGCTTTCGTCGCCGCTTTCCTGACGGCCATCGTAACGGAGATCCGGGGCGCATTCAAATAATCGAAACCAAATGGCAACGGATAAAAGAAAAGTACAGGAAATCAACGCCGGTTCGATGGCCGACATTGCCTTCTTGCTGCTGATTTTCTTTCTGGTCGCCACTACCATGAATACCGACACGGGTCTCGCGCGCATGCTGCCGCCGATTCCTCCCGAGGATCAGAAACAGGAGGAGATCAAGGTCAAGGAGCGCAACCTGTTCCTCGTGCTCATCAACGGTAGCGGTCAGATCATGGCAGGACAGCCCGGCAAGCAGGAGTTCATCGAGCTTCGCGACCTGAAGGAGAAGACCAAGGAATTCGTCCTCAATCCGATGGACGATCCCGATCTGCCCGAGAAGGAGGACAAGGAGTTCGACCTTCCCGACGGCAGCAAGTGGGTCTACCCCGTCAGCTCGGGCGTCGTTTCGCTGCAGACGACCCGCGATACGGGTTACCAGCCTTATATCATGGTTCAGAACGAGTTGGCGCGCGCTTTCACGGAAATCCGCAACGAGGTCGCCGTCCGCAAGTTCGGCGACAGGATGGAGGCTCTGCCCGAAGAACAGCGCAATATCATCACCAAGGCCGTACCTCTGAAGATCTCCGAGGCCGAGCCGCGTGTCATCAAGAAGTAAGATTATGGCAGTAATGAAAAAGAAGGGCAACAAAGGTTTGCCCCCCATTTCGACAGCGTCGCTTCCCGACGTGATCTTCATGATCCTCTTCT
>CAZAWC010000145.1:0-5343 GCA_964488595.1 uncultured Staphylococcus sp.
CGTCACGGCCTATCACGGGATCGAGTTTACCTTCGCGGGCACGCTCGTTGAGGTTGATGGCATACTTCGAGAGTGCCTGATAGGTGTCCTCGGCGCTCTGGTCGGTAGCTTTCTTGCCCTTGCGCAGCTCGGCCACTGCGGCCTCGAGTTCACGCTGGCTCAATCCGGCATCCTTGAGGATTGTCGCGGCCGGAGAGTTGACCGTGAAGATGGCGAGGAGAATGGCTTCGAGAGTGACATATTCGTCGCCCTGTTTCTTGGCGATGTCGAGGGCTTTCTGCAGCACATCGTTGGACGTGCGGCTCAGATAGGGATCGCCGCCACCCTGCACACGGGGCTCGGCGGCTATTTTCTCATCAACCTGTCGCATCAGGGTGGCGGGACTTGCGCCGACCTTGGAGTAAATGAAGTTGATGAGCGATTCTCCCTCGGTCATCACTCCCTTGAGCAGATGCACCGGCTCGATAGCCTGATTGCCCGCGCCGCGGGCTATCTCTACGGCCTTCTGTATCGCTTCCTGAGACTTGATTGTAAAGTTGTTGAAATTCATATATCGTGAGATGAGAGTTGTTTAACAGTTGTTGATTGCCGATGTATATCGGTTTTATATTTATAACAAAAACCGTGCCGATTGGTTGGGCTGTAGGCTCAAAATTCATCTCCTCCCCTCCACAGGGTGGCCTATCAAGGGTCGGAGAGGTGTGGAAAGCTCAGGCAATCTGTAGGAATAAATGGTAAAAATGTCATACAATGTGAAAAAACTGCCAAAATTGCAGTGTGAATTAGGGATTATTGGCTATATTTGCAGACAATTCAGCCATCTCTCACGTTTCGCTAATGGAAAAGACTATCAATCTGCAACAGCTCTCGGCTCTGGCCGGGATGGCCTCGGAGTATTCCAATCTCAACGACGACTATCTCTTCGCCCACATAGAGGGGCGTGGTGACGACGGGGGGAGGTGGGACAGCGGCGCCCCCGGCCCGCTGCGCATCGACGGCATGATGTGGGTGTTGTGTCTCGACGGCGAGATGGAGCTGGACATCAATATGGAGCGGTGCACGCTCACCCGCGGGTGCATCACCGTCACCAGCCCCGGCACCATCATCAACATGCACCCTATGGTGAGCCGTGACTGGCGATGCTATCTGCTGGTGGTGAGTGCCGACTTCATGCAGGACATCAACTTTGACCTCAATGTGCTGAGCCAGATGCCAAACCGCGGCGCATTCAACAATCCCGTGCAGCGGATCGGCGACGAGGATATGGAGGGGATACGCCGATATTTCGACCTGCTCCACCTCAACTCCGAGGCGGGGCGCGACCCGGCCTACGCCCGCCCCATAGCCCGATGTCTGATAGCAGCCCTTATATATAATATTATAGAGGTGGTGAGGAGGAGCCTGCCGGCTGTCGCCGACGAGGGTCCCAAGAACTCGCGCAGGCTCACGTATGTGCGCTCGTTCATGTCTCTGGTCCATGAGCATCACCGCCACGAGCGGTCGGTGGCTTTCTATGCCGGACGGCTGTTTATCTCGCCCAAGTATCTGTCTCTCATCATCAAGGAACACACCGGCCACTCGGCAGCGCAGATTATAGACAATCTCGTGATACTCGAGGCCAAGAATCTGCTGCGCTATTCTGGCAAAAATATCCAGCAGGTGGCCTATGAACTGAATTTTCCCAATCAGTCATCGTTCGGCAAATATTTCAAGCACCTCACCGGGATGTCCCCCTCTGAGTATCAGCGATCATGACCGACAACCAACGCAGGGTGAAGTGTGTTAATAGGTTATGAAGAAATTTCGTCACATAGCTTTAGGGATGATGTGCGGCCTCTTTCCCGCCGCAGGCGTCAGTGCGGCCGGGCGCGTTGAGGCCGACACGGTGCGCCGGGAGAGTGTGGATGTGGTGCCCTACGTCCCGGCGCTCGCCGGCGGAGCGCTGATGGCCGGCACAGCCACATTGGCACGCTACGGCGACACGCACAGGTTTGACGTCCCCGCCTCTCACCGTCTCAGCGACCGCGGCACGGGCGTGATGCAATATGCTCCGCTTGTCCTCCCGTGGGCCTTGAAGGCTGCCGGCGTGCCGACGCGCAGCGGCTGGGGACGCATGGCGGTGTCGCAGGGTGTCTCTGTGGCCGTCATGGCCGCCTCGGTCGAGGGGCTGAAGCGCAGCATAAGCTCCACGCGCCCCGACGGGTCGGACACACGCTCGTTTCCCTCCGGCCACACGGCATGGGCCTTCATGGGCGCCACATCGGTGGCCTATGAGCTCGGCGGCGTCTCGGCATGGTATCCCTTGGGTGCCTACACGCTGGCCACGGCCATCGCCGTGGAGCGTGTGCTTGACCGCCACCATTATCCCACCGACGTCATGGCCGGCGCCGGGGTGGGACTCGTGTCGTCGGGCATCGGCTATCTGATAGGCGACCTGATCTTCGGCGACCGTCAGATTGATTTCAGGGGCTCTACACTGCGTCCCAACGATAATTTCTCGTTTCTCTCGGTGAGCACTGGGCTCAACCTGCCCATAGGCAAGATCCATGGCGCCGGTGTGACACTCGATCGTCTCCCGGCCCTCACGGCATCGCTGCGCGGAGGCTGGGGCATCGACGACAAGTGGGGCCTCGGCGTGGAGCTGGGCCTGCTCTCCACTCCGCTGGTGGTGAAATCTCGCAATGAACTCACCTATGCCAAGAATCTCACCTCGGTGGGTGTGGTGGTGACGCCATACTATACCTATGTGCTCAACAATCGTTTCAGCTTCACGGCCGACGCCGGTGCCGGCTATCGCAAGAACTTTGCCGTCAAGCTCGACGGCAATCCCATAGAGGCCGGAGGAGGCACTGCTGTGGGACGCGTCGACGTGGGATGCTCGGTGAGGTTCACCGGCCGGTTCAGCGCCAAGGTGTCGGCAGGCTATGAGGTGTCGGGCTACAAATTCCGCTTCCGTCCCTCGGAGACCTACAGGATACCCGCGGCGGCCACGGTGAGCGGCGTGACATCCTCGCTGCTGCTATCCATCTCCTCGCGCTATGAATTCTGAAACATCACATCCCTCTCCATCACTACCTTAGATAAACGTAGCCATGATCATCAACCTACCTCCGCGACAGGGGGGCCAGAGGCTCTCGGTCGACACAGATGCCGCCAACAACATCACCGTCATCGGTGCCAACGGTGCGGGCAAGACACGCTTTGCCGCCTATATGGCCTCCGAGCTCGGCCCAAAACTGTTCAGGATGTCTGCCCTCAAGGCGCTCTATGAGCGCGACCGCGAGGACCCGGCAGAGGGGTCGATAGACAGGCTCTATGCCGAGGCTACCCGCGGCACGGCGATCATGCGCACCGACCTGCGCGGCGAGTTTGACAGGATGATAGGCCTGATGCTCAACGAGGAGATGCTCTCGCTGATCGACTACAAGTTTCGCCGCAGCACGGGCCGTCTTCCCGCCACGCGGCTTGAGAAGGTGATAAGGGCGTGGGAGCAAGTCTTTCCCGACAACCGCGTGCTCATCGAGAGCGGCCGGATGCTGTTCAGCCGCGAGGACGGGAGCGACACCTATGCGCCCTCCAAGCTGTCAGACGGCGAGAAGGCGGTGATGTATTATCTCGCGGCGGTGACCTTCGCTCCGCGCGGTGGGGTGGTGATGGTAGACTCTCCCGGCATGTTCCTCCACCCGTCGTCGATACAGACGGTGTGGGACAGCGTGGAGCGGTCGCGTCCGGACTGTACGTTTGTCTACGTGACCCACGACCTGCAGTTTGCCTCGAGCCGCGCCGGCGGGATGACGGTGTGGGTGAAAGGTTATGACCCGGCGCGGGTGGAGTGGGACTATGATTTCCTCTCGGAGGCCGATGGCCTCACAGACGAGGCCATGATGGCCATACTCGGCGCGCGCAAGCCGGTGCTGTTCATCGAGGGGGACGGCGTCAACTCCATTGACGCCCGCCTCTATCCGCTGATATTCAATGACTATACGGTCAAGAGCCTCGGCGGGTGTGACAGGGTGATAGAGTCGACGCGCACGTTCAACTCGCTGCGCACGTTTCACAATCTCGAAGCCTTCGGCATAGTGGACCGCGACCGCCGTGACGAGGGCGAGGTGGAGTATCTGAGGCGCAAGCACGTATTTGTGCCCGATGTGGCCGAGATCGAGAATATCTTCATGCTCGGCGATGTGGTCAGGGCCATGGCCGTGGCCTGCCGCCGCAATCCCGACGATGTGGCGGCGCGTGTGCAGCGCACGGTGATGCGCCTGTTTGAGGCCGATCTGCGACAGCAGGCCCTGCAGCACACGCGCCACCGGGTGAAAAAGACTGTCGAGCACAGGATCGACGGGCGGTTTGCCAATATCGGCCAGCTCGAGGAGCACATAGTGTCGCTGGCGGCCGAAATAAACCCCCGAGGCATCTACGAGGATCTGTGCAGACGCTTCAGGGGTTATGTGAAAGAGGGCGACTATATGTCGGTGCTCCGCGTGTACAACCGCAAGACGATGATCTCGGAGAGCCATGTGGGGCGTCTCCTCGGGCTGAGACACGACTCGAAAGACGCTTATATAGCGGCGGTGATAGAGACTCTGAGGCGCGACCGCCCGGAGGCGGCCGCCATCCGACGCGCGGTCAAGGAGGTGTTCGGCCTCAGCCCACAAGCTCCATCCCTTTGAGGATGGCTTCCTTGTTGAGGGGGAGCAGGTGGTGGTGACGCTCGGGGAGGGTCTTGCGCAGGCCGCGCATCACGGCGTCGATGTTGACCAGCGGACGGGCTTTGAGCAGCGCCCCGAGGAGCACCATGTTGTAGACCTTGGACGAGGAGAGGCCAAACGTGGCCTCCATGGCCTCGACGGGGATCACGGTGATGTCTGTGCGCGTGGGGGCGTGGTGGATGCTGTAGGGGTCGTAGATGAGGGTGCCTCCGGGCTTCACCTTGCTCTCAAACTTGTCAAGGCTCTGCTGGTTGAGTATGACGGCGGTGTCATAACTGTTGAGGACGGGGCTCGAGATGGCCGAGTCTGAGAGGATGACGGTGACATTGGCTGTGCCGCCGCGCTGCTCGGGACCGTAGGATGGCATCCATGTCACCTCGAGGTCGTCCATAAGACCTGCGTAGGCCAGAATCTTGCCCATGGAGAGGACACCCTGACCACCGAAGCCGGCTATGATGATTTCTTCCTTCATAGGGAGTGTGTGGGGGATTATTCTGTGATGTTCTTGATGTCGCCGGGAGGATAGGCTGCAAACATGTGCTCCTCCATCCACTCGTTGGCCTTGACGGGTGAGAGTTTCCAGCCCGACGAGCAGGTGGAGACGATCTCCACCACCGAGGTGCCGAGCCCC
>CAZAWC010000146.1:0-5301 GCA_964488595.1 uncultured Staphylococcus sp.
TAATCAAAAGAAAAACTGTAACTTTGCAAAGTTTTTTCAACCCTTATTGCCGTGGGAAAGTTTTCAGAATTCAAGCTCCCGCTCAAGACAATGCCCGAGGGCACGCAAGTGTCTAACTACCATCTCGATAAGCATTTCTTTGAGAACATGGAGAGCACCGACATCCATGACGCCGACCTCAACGTCGCACTGACGGTGACGCACAAGCACGACCTCTACAGGCTCGACTTCCACATCACCGGCACCGTGACGCTGATCTGCGACCGCTGTCTCGACGACCTGATCCACCCCATCGACACTACATATACCATCAACGTCAAGTATGGCGACGACTATTCGGAGACCGACGACCTGCTGGTGATCCCGGCCTCGAATCCGGCTCTGAACGTGTCATATATGATCTATGACACCGCCTCGCTGGCCATCCCCCTGAAGCATGTCCACCCGCTGGGCAAATGCAACCGGGCCATGAGCGCACTGCTGCGCAAACACCGCGCCGTCAAGGACGACGAGGACGCCGACCTCGCAGAGCAGCTCATCGACGAGATGGACACCATGGACTCCTCTGCTCCCGGAGCCGACTCCGAGCAGCCGACCGACCCCCGTTGGGACGCGCTCAAGGGAATGGCTCAGGACCAACAAGATACAAAATAATAACAACACAACAAAACTAAAAATAAGTCATGGCACATCCTAAACGAAAGCAATCCAAGACCCGTACAGCCAAGCGTCGCACCCACGACAAAGCCCTTGTCCCCACACTGGCTCTCTGCCCCAACTGCGGCTCATGGCACCTCTATCACACCGTGTGCGGTGAGTGTGGCTACTATCGCGGCCGCATCGTCATCGAGAAGGCTGCTGCCGTTTGATCCGGCCACGCCGACGGACTTCGCCTCCGGCCCCGAAAGCCGGAGGTCAACGTCTGACACCCTACGGTCAACGACACGGCTTCTCTGACGGGAAGTCGCGTCGCACTATGTTTGTGTGACCCCTTATATCACTCCCCTTACACTCTCATTCACCCGCACCACATCAACCCCATGCTCAACGCACGCATATCAGGTATCGCCGCCTATACCCCCGACGACATCCTCGACAACGAGATGCTCTCGAAGATGGTCGATACCAACGACGAATGGATCACCACCCGCGTAGGCATCAAGCGTCGCCACATCCTTCGCGAGGAGGGTAAAGGATCCTCATATCTCGGCATCAAGGCCGTCAACAAGCTCCTCGAGCAGACTGGCACCCGACCCGAGGAAATCGAACTCGTAATCTGCGCTACCTCCAACCCCGACTACCGTTTCCCCTCCACCGCCTCGGTGATAGCCTACGGCACCGGCATGACTCAGGCCTATGCCTATGACATTCAGGCAGCCTGCGCCGGATTTATCGTGGCCCTCGAGGACGCCACAGGATATATCCGCTCGGGACTCCGCAAGAAGATCATCATCGTAGCGGCAGAGAAAATGTCTTCGATGGTCAACTATCAGGACCGCTCCACATGCGCCCTCTTCGGCGACGGCGCTGCGGCAGCCCTCATCGAGCCCACCACCGAGGAGGGCATGGGTGTGCGCGACGGTGTGTTCCACACCGACGGTCAGGGCCTCGAGCACCTCGTGATGCTCGGCGGCGGCTCCGTGCTCCCCGCCACTGAGGAGACTGTACGCGAGGGCAAGCACTTCCTGTTTCAGGATGGACGCAACGTCTACAAGAACGCCGTCACCGACATGTATACCGCCTCGCTCGACGTCATGGAGCGCAACAATCTCACCGTCGACGACATCGACTGGTTCGTACCCCATCAGGCCAACCTCCGCATCATCGAGGCCGTGGGTTCGCGTCTCGGCATAGACCCCGCCAAGGTGCTGGTCAACATCGAGGAGTATGGCAACACATCCGCTGCCTCCATCCCCATCTGCCTCGACCAGTATAAGGACCGCCTCAAGAAGGGCGACAAGGTGATACTCACCGCCTTCGGCGCCGGATTCACTTGGGGAGCCATGTATCTCGTGTGGGATATGTGATGTAGAAAAAACTCCGTCCCAACACCCTCATCGTCAACTCGTTCATAAATATATCATCAGGAATAGCATCTTTTCGGGTGCTATTCTTGTTATATATACATAACGAAACTATTTATTATGGAAGAAAACAAGCATAAAGCCGGATTCGTCAACATCGTGGGCAACCCCAACGTGGGCAAGTCTACCCTGACCAACGACCTTGTGGGCGAGCGCATCAGCATCATCACCTCAAAGGCTCAGACCACACGCCACCGCATCATGGGCATCGTCAACACGCCCGAATATCAGATAGTGATCTCGGACACTCCCGGAGTGTTGCAGCCCAAATACAAACTTCAGGAGTCGATGCTCAACTTCTCGGAGGGCGCCCTCACCGACGCCGACGTCCTCGTGTATGTGACAGACGTGGTGGAGGATCCCTCGAAAAATGCCGACTACCTCGCCAAGGTGGCCAAGGAGGAGGTCCCCGTGCTCCTCGTCATCAACAAGATAGACCTCGTCAAGGATCAGGCCGACCTCGAGAAGCTCACCGAGAAGTGGCAGGCCATCCTCCCCAAGGCTGAGATATTTCCCGTGTCGGCCAAGGAGCACTTCAACGTCAGCAACCTCATGCAGCGCATCGTGGAGCTGCTCCCAGTCTCGCCTCCATTCTTCGGCAAAGACGCCCTCACCGACAAGCCCGCCCGATTCTTCGTCACCGAGATCATCCGCGAGAAGATCCTCCTGCTCTATGACAAGGAGATCCCCTACTCTGTGGAGGTGATCGTGGAGAAATTTGAGGAGAAGGAAAACTCCATCCACATCATGGCGGTGATCTATGTGGAGCGCGACTCGCAGAAGGGCATCATCATCGGCCACAAGGGGGACAAGATAAAGAAAGTGGGCATGGAAGCCCGCAAGGATATAGAGCAGTTCTTCGGCAAGAGCGTCTACCTCGAGCTGTTTGTCAAGGTAGAGCCCAACTGGCGCAACCGTGAGAACAAGCTCCGCTCGTTCGGATATATCGAATAACCTTCCGGCATCCTTAGGGATATACAATATAAACATCCGGTCCTGTCTGCCAGATTTCGGCAGACAGGGCCGGATGTTTATATATTGTCATTGACTCCGCGGGTCAGCGGCCAGTCTGAGGCTCGCCGGCCGCACGCGAACTGATGACGCCCGACAGCACGCCGATGACACACACCACGCCGCAGGTCAGCAGGATGTCGGAGACAGCCGGGCGGCAGGGATAGACCACCACCGACATGTGTTCGTGGTCGCCCCCGAGGCTTATGAGTCCGAAGTGCTGCTGCAACAGGCAGAGCACGATGCCGCACACTATCCCGGCGGCACCACCGATCAGGGCTATCAGCACACCCTCGTCGAGGAATATGCGTCTTATCATGCCGCGCGAGGCCCCCATGGCCGCGAGGATGCGCATATTGTCCTCCTTCTCGATGATGAGCATAGACATGGTGGAAAGGATGTTGAACGACGCCATCATCAGCACGAACAGGAGCATGGCGAATGTGATCCACTTCTCTATCTTGATCATGCGGAACGATGCCTCCTGCTGCATCAGGCGGTCGGCCACCACAAACTCCGGACCCAGCACGCGCTCCACCTCGGCGGCCACAGCGCGGGGATCGGCCCCGGGGCTGAAAGCGATCTCGATGGATGTGGCCTCGTCGGGATAGTCGAACAGCCGACGGGCCACACTCAGGGGCACCAAAACGAGATCCTCGTCATACTCCCCCTGATTGCTCTGATAGACCCCGCTCACATAGAGCGTGTCTGTGACAAACGCCGCCATGGGCAGGGCCGGATTGATGCGCCCGGTGCGCCGGGGCACGGTGAGCAGGAAAGGGCGCTCCAGCGACGGACGCGCCCCCGTATTGACCGCCGCCCCTATGCTGAGCAGCGCAAACGGCCCGGGATAGCCCTCGGCGGCATAGGTGGTGTCGGCGGCATCGACCATCACGCCGTCGATGAGCATCGACGACAGCGACGTCACCGCCTCATAGCCCTCGGGCACCCCCTTCACCGTCACGGGCAGCTGGGCGTCGTCGGCTATGGCCAGCGCCTTCTGCTGCAGGACGGGAGCTGCGGTCCCCACGCCGTCGATACGGGCGAGGATCGCAGCCACGGAGTCGGCCTGCGCCACCACCTTGCCGTGGCGCGGGCTGATGCGTATGTCTGGGTCGATGGCCGAGAGGCGCTCGGAGGCGAGGTCGGTGAATCCGTTGAACACCGACAGCACACACACTATAGCCATGGCGGCCACGGCTACACCTGCCATCGAGATCATCGAAATGACGTTGACGGCAGTGTGGCTTTTCTTGGCAAAAAGATAGCGCAGGGCTATACGCAGTGCGAGCATCCGGGAGTCTCCGTTGGGGGGCCGACCCGCAGTCTCAGGGATTGTTATTTCTCGAGCAGCCGGTCGATGTTTTCTATATAATCAAGCGAGTCGTCGATATAAAAACTCAGTTCGGGGCACTTTCTCAGCTGGAACCTCACCCTTTGTGCCAGATCATAGCGGATAGTCTTGGCCGAGGCGTTGATACCCTCGAGTATCTCCTGCGACTTCTCGGGGGGGAATATCGACAGATATACCCTCGCGATGCTCAGGTCGGGCGACACTCTGACGGCGCTCACGCTCACGAGGGTGCCGTGGGTCTTGGCGGTCTGCAGACGGAATATCTCGCTCAGATCCTTCTGGATGAGGCGTGCAATCTTGGCTTGGCGTGTTGTTTCCATAAATCTATTTCAGTTTTTACTTATACAACGCTCCCGGGCCCCGTTTAGTTGATGAGGTCAAAGCCTGTGTAGCGGCGCAGACACTCGGGCACCACGATCCCCTCGGGGGTCTGGTTGTTCTCGAGCAGGGCGGCCATGATGCGGGGCAGCGCCAGCGCCGATCCGTTGAGCGTGTGGCACAGGTGGGTCTTCTTGTCCTCGCCGCGATAACGACACTTGAGGCGGTTGGCCTGATAGGTCTCGAAGTTGGACACACTCGACACCTCGAGCCAGCGGCCCTGAGCGGCCGAGTAGACCTCGAAGTCGAATGTGATGGACGACGTGAAGCTCATGTCGCCGCCACACAGACGCAGTATGTGCCAAGGCAGGCCGAGGCTCTCGAGCAGACCCTGCACATGGTCCTTCATCTCCTCGAGGGCGGCATACGAGTCCTCGGGCTTCTCGATGCGCACTATCTCCACCTTGTCAAACTGATGAAGGCGGTTGAGGCCGCGCACATCCTTGCCATAGCTGCCGGCCTCGCGGCGGAAGC
>CAZAWC010000147.1:0-5281 GCA_964488595.1 uncultured Staphylococcus sp.
CCAAATACTGCGACGCAATCCTCGACCGATGGGAGAAGCTCACAGGCGAGGAAGCAGAGCGACTAACCCCTTAACGACTACCGACAATGAGCAAGATGCAGAACCAACGGCGCAACCAACTCAAGATAGCACGGCTTGAGATTGTCTCAAAGATGTATCTCCGGCAGAACTCGGTGCGCCAAATCAGAGCCGAGGTAATGAAGCGACTCGACTTGAAGACATACTCCACAGCAACCGTTCAGTCCGACATCAAGACCATACTCGAAGAACTCCAACAGCAACGTCTCGACAATGCAGAATACGCCTTGCAGTTGGAGCTTGAGCGCATCGATGAGACGTGCCGGGAGTTGTGGGATCAATGGGAGAAATCCAAAGCGGACTACGTCAAGACCATGAAGAAGCGCAAAGGTATCCCCCAATTTGGAGACGAGGGTAGCAAGAGTAAAACCACGCACATAGAGAACAGGGAAAGCACAATAGTCGGCTTCGGAGATGTAGCCTACATTGCAGAAATACGAAAACAGTTACAGGAGCGACGGAAACTGCTCGGGCTGTATGCCCCGGAAAAGAAAGAGGTCTCCGGGGAGCTTTCCTTTGCAAATCTGCTCATGGAAAGCGGTATGCTTGACGATGCGGAAGCGCATAGCACGGAATTCCCCGTGTGAGACGCGCTGTTCGCTCGTGTTGCTTCAAGTGGCACAATCCCCCACAGCAGACAACGAAAGCCCACAGCGGCAAAAATCCGACAAAATAACTCCACATTTCGACAATGGCTAAGAAGCAAGACGCAATACTTCGGCAGAGGGGCATCGACCTTATGAACTCATGGCGGAAAGATTGGAACAAATTCATCCGTGAGGTCTTGGGGGCGAACCTTGACAAAGACCAACAGGCAATCGTAACCTCCGTGCAGAACAATCCCCGAACCTCGGTGGCTTCCGGCACAGCACGAGGAAAAGACTTTGTCGCTGCCTGTTGCGCCGTGTCTTGCCTTTTCCTTACGCCACGATGGAACAGACAGGGAGAACTTGTCGAGAACACAAAGGTCGCGCTGACAGCCCCTACCGACAGGCAGGTAAAGAACATCATGATGCCGGAGGTAGCACGACTTATCGACCGAGCCAAGCAGCGCGGCTTCGTGCTTCCCGGAACAGTCACCACAGACCGAATCCGCACCAACAACCGGGAGTGGTTTCTTGTGGGTTTCAAAGCTGATGAGCAGAACCACGAAGCATGGTCGGGCTTCCATGCGGTACATACGATGTTCATCGTTACGGAAGCCTCCGGCGTTTCAGACAACATCTTCGACGCTATCGAGGGCAACCTACAGGGAGACTCACGAATCCTGCTCGTATTCAACCCCAATACCCCCATAGGCTACGCAGCCCGAAGCCAAAAGGGGGAACGATGGTCGAAGTTTCGTCTCAACAGCCTGACAGCCCCAAACGTAACCGAGAAACGCATCATAATCCCCGGACAGGTGGACTACGCATGGGTCGTTGATAAACTCGAACAATGGTGCATGAAAATCCACCCGAATGAGGTGCAGCCGGAACTTGATGACTTCGAGTTTGAGGGACAATGGTATCGCCCGGAAGACCTATTCAGAAAGAAAGTCCTCGGCAAGTTCCCAAAGGTCGGAGACGATGTTCTGATACCACAGCAGTGGATAGAGGAAGCTCAGAAGCGATGGATACAGGCACACGGCAAAGAACCGCTGGAGCGCGACCGGGATACCCGTATGCTTGGCGTGGATGTTGCCGGAATGGGTCGCGATGCCACTTGCATTGTCGAGCGCATGGGCGCATGGGTCTCCGGCTTCGAGTGTAAGAACTCCGGCGGCACGGCAGACCATATGGAGGTAGCCGGGGAGATTGCTGCAAGGAGACGCAGACAGCCCTTCATGTTCGTCTCAATCGATACCATCGGAGAGGGCGCAGGAGTGTTCTCCCGTTGTGTGGAGGTGGAAAGACACCCGGAATACATCATCAGTTGCAAATACAGCGAATGGGGAGGACACAACCCTGACAAACTCCGAGACATCACAGGAGAGTACCGCTTTGTCAATATGCGAGCATACCTGTTCTGGTGCGTCCGGGATTGGCTCAACCCCAAGAACAATACAGGAGCGATGCTACCGCCCGACCCACTATTTGAGGAGGAAGCCACAGAGATACGATGGTTTTTCCGCTCGGACGGAAAGATACAGATAGAGCCAAAGGAGGACATCAAGAAGCGCATAAACCGCTCTACAGACCGCTTCGACGCGCTCGCCAACACCTTCTACCCGATGAGTAATAGGCAAGGCATAGACCTCGACAGATTATCCCGATTAGTATAACCCCTAAACCCCAACAATAACAATGCCGACAATCAAGGAAATCCTCGGAGCGAATACAACCGAGAGAGAGCGCATAGCGGCTCTCAAACAGAAGACCCTCGCCGTCCCTGCATGGGGAGGAAGCAAAGGTCTTGAGAGGGAATACGATGCCTCCAAGCACCCGGTCATGGACAAGCAGCACTACCCCGACATCGTCCGTGAAGATGGAGTCGAACACGTCACGCGAATAGCCCTCGGCTTTCAGAAGCTCGCAGCAAAGCGCATGAGCGAACTTGTCTGTGGCATACCCGTGAAACGAGTGTATAAGCCGGAGAACGACAGACAGAAAGAGGTGGCATCCGTGCTTGAGAAAATATTCGATCGCAACAGAATCAACAGCGTGAACACGGAACGCTTCAAGCAACTATTCGCAGGGTGCGAGATTTTCACGTTGTGGTATGCGGTCAAGCAGACCAACAACCTCTATGGCGTGAACAGCAAGCTCAAGTTGCGCTGCCGGACATTCAGCCCTATGCTTGGAGACGAGTTATACCCATTCTTCGACGAGTACGGAGACATGACAGCCATGAGCATAGGATACAGGCGTAAGGTAGGACGGAAGACCGTGCAGTTCTTCGACACCTATACCGACGGCGAAGATAGCTGCCACATCAAGTGGAGCGATGAGTCCGGGGAGTGGGCTGTCGTCGAGAACGAGAAGACCACCCTGCTGAAAATCCCCGGAATCTATGCGTGGCGCAGAGAGCCGATATGGGAGGACACCTCCGAGAACGTCTATGAGATGGAATGGTCTATCTCCCGAAACGGCAACTACCTCCGCGAGAACAGCAAGCCCAAGTTCGTGGTCTGTGCAGACAACATCATCAAATACGGAGATGAAAAAAGCCCCAACAAGGAGTTCAAGAGCGTAATGCAGTACCCAACAGGAGCGAAAGCGGAATATGTCACATGGTCGCAAGCCGTAGAGAGTCTTAAATTCCATGTAGAGACACTCCGAAGCCTTTACTTCACTATGCTTCAGTTGCCGGATTGGAGCTACGAAAAGATGAGCCAACAGGCACTCTCCGGGGAGAGCCGGAAGCAGATGTTCATCGACGCGGAACTTAAGGTGGGAGACGAGAGCGGTGCGCTCATCCAATTCTGTGACCGAGAAGTGAACGTAGTCAAAGCATTTGCTAAACTCATCATGGGCACAGCCTACCACGCAGACATCGACGCGCTCCCTGTGGAGAACGTCATAACCCCTTATCGCATCACTGACCGAAAGGAGGAAATCGAAAGACTTATGACCGCCAACGGAAACAAGCCTATCATGTCGCAGCGTGAATCAATCGAGGAATACGGACAGAGCGACAATGTGGACAAGACCCTCGAACAGATTAACAAAGAGCAAATGGTTGACTCCTTCGACCTGACCAAATAATAACCCGGCACTATGGCACGACAACCCACAAGACCGAAAGCCAAGAAGCCGGAAGCCAAGAAGCCGGAAGCCCCCAAGAGGTGCTGCCGGGAGTGCGCCCACTCCTACGATTGGCACAACCGCTCATTTAACGATGGACACTTGATACTTTGCAGATGCCAACACGACGCACGGAGTCAGCATGGCAAGTTCTGCAAGTTCCTGTCTGACCCGGAGTGTGAGCATTTCAAAGACCGACCCAAGAACGCTCCCGATTATGCCGAAGCCAACTGATTACGACAAGACCCATCTGCGCAACATGGCGGCGATTGGAACGCGAATAGACCGCATCTTCAAAAAAGCCGCAGAGGAAGCCGCGAAGATTGGAGTGTCGATAAAGACCCCACTTCCCGAAGACCGCATCTTCTCATTCGATGATTACCCAGCGACACAGAAGCAAATCGAGCGATTGATGACCGCTCTGCAGCAGTCAATGGAGACAACCATCGTGAGCGGAGTGCGGTCTGCGTGGACATTGAGCAACAACAAGAACAATGCCCTTGTGTCGCGCATTTTCGGAGAACGTGCCGGAGATTTGAGCAAAGAGCAGTACCGACGCTACTTCTCAACCAACGGAGCGGCACTCGAAACCTTTCTGCAACGACAGGCGCAAGGGCTGAACCTTTCCGACAGGGTATGGCGATACACAACAGCATTCAAGCGTGAAATCGAGTTGGGGTTAGACTTGGGAATCCGCACCGGGGAGAGCGCGGCACAGATGACCCGGAGCCTCCGGCAGTACCTCCAATACCCCGACAAGCTGTTCAGACGTGTCCGTGATAAGCACGGCAATCTCAAACTCTCCCAAGCAGCGCGAGAGTTCCACCCCGGTCAAGGAGTGTACCGCAGCAGCTACAAAAACGCCCGGAGACTTGCTTGTACGGAGACCAACATCGCATACCGCACGAGTGACCACTTGAGATGGCAGCAGATGGACTTTGTCGTAGGCATCGAGGTTAAACTGAGCAATAACCATACACTGAACGGAGTGCCGCTGACCGATATCTGTGACACCCTGAAAGGACGCTACCCGAAAGACTTTAAATTTACCGGGTGGCATCCCCATTGCCGATGCCATGCCGTGCCCATTCTCAAGACCGAGGAGGAGATGGCACAGGACACACAGCGCATACTCGCCGGAGAGAAGCCGACGAAAGGCTCTGTGAACGCCGTGCGCGACGTTCCTGCCGCTTTTAAGGACTGGGTAGAGGAACACTCCACCCGAATAGAAATGGGCGGAAATTTGCCATATTTCGTCAAAGATAACAAAAAGCGTGTGGACAGCATTCTCGGCATTGAGCCGGAGGTCAAGAAGACCCCGATAGAGATTGCACAAGAACGACACGCAGCGCGAGACCCGGAAGCCATTCAGAAAGCATGGAACGAAAGGAGAATCGCCAACATTCAACAGGCGGTGGACAACGGACTCCTGCCAAAAGAGGTCATGGAGGGTTTGTCTTCGCTTCCACAGGAGCAGC
>CAZAWC010000148.1:0-5201 GCA_964488595.1 uncultured Staphylococcus sp.
GACGGTCGAGCTCTTGGTGTTCTCGGTGAAAGCGTTCGAGTAATAAGAGCCGAGGTCGTTGCGCGAGTAGCCTGAGGTGGTGAAGTTTACCGAGGCCGAGAAGTTGAGGTTAGGATTGGCCTTGGCGTCCTGCTGATGGCTCCACAGCACCTGAAAGTTTGTCGACTTCTGATAGTCCGGCATACCCTTGTCGCCGGTGATGGTCTTGAGATATGAAATGTTGAACGACCCGGAAAACTTGTATCGCTTGAGGTATGACGACTGGGCCTGCAAGCCCCAAGATCCGAGGGTGTAGATCTCGCCGGTGAGCGCAAGGTCGATATTGTCGTTGATGGCGAAATAATAGCCGCCGTTGCTCAGATAATAGCCGCGGTTATAGTCATCACCGAATGTAGGGAAGATGATCCCCGACGAATACTTGTCCGAGAACGGGAAATAGCCGAACGGCACGGCAAGCGGGAGCGGCAGCCCGGCGAGCACCATATAGCCGGGCCCCATCACCACATCCTTGCCGGGGCGCACCTTGGCCTTGGTGAGCTGGAGATAGAAGTGAGGATCGTCATGATCGTCACATGTGGTATAGCGACCGTTCTCTATATAAAAGGTGTTTTCGCCTACTTTCTTGGTCTTTCCGCCTGTGAGGTATCCCTCACCCTGCTGAGTGACCACGTTGGTGATAAATCCCTGCTCGGTCTCGAAATTATAGGTCATCGTCTTGGCCTCATACGTTGTACCCTTCTCGGTGAAGACGGGCGAGCCCTCGATCTCGCCCGTCGAGTCGGGAGTGCCGACGGCATAGACGGTGGTGGAGTCAAGGTTCATCTCTATGCGGCTGGCATCGAGCTTGATATCGCCATATACTACCTGACTTTGGCCATACATGTAGGCGAGATTGCGGCCGATGAGCACGAGCGAGTCGCGGGCTGTGAAGTCGACAGCGTTGTCGAGGTCTACCTTGGTGCGGACTATACGTGTGGAGTCGCGGCGGGGAGTGATGCGCGTGCGGCTGAGACGTGTGCGTCCTACCGAGTCGGCGTTCGCCGGACGGGTGTGGCGCATGGGACGGTCGGCCACTGTGTCGGTCACAATGTCAGCCACTGTGTCAGCCACTGTATCAGCCACAGCAGTCGCCGCGGCTATAGTGTCCGCTATGGACGCATCATACATTGCGTCGGCTACCGGAGCGGTGACCGCAGGGGGTGGCGACGCCGTGTCGGCCGACACGCTGTCGGCCGCGCCCGAGGGGACATCCGTCAGTGCCGGATAGTCGCTCGTGCGGCTCAGAGGCTCGACCGCCCACATGCTCAGCGCACAGAGCAACACGGTGAGAAGTATGTATATATGTGATTTTCGCAACACTGAGCGATATCGGTAGGGTTAAGACTGGGGGATGGCACTGCCGGCAGAGACATATGTGCAAATCCGATGCAAAGTTAGATAATAATTGTCAAACAGCCAACACCGCGCCCCGCAGGTTGCAATAATTAATGTTAACATTTAGAAATCACGTAGAATATAGCATTTTGCGCACACAAAATGTGACCTCAAGCCCCCTGAATAGTGACATAATCTAAGAAAAGGCATTGAAATGTGATAAATTATTATTAATTTTGCACCCGCAACGGGGTCCACACCCCCTGCAGGCATCGGACATCATGAATTAACACCTGATTTTCAGCAGTAACAAATTATAATCAGAATAGAATTTACACCATATGGCACGTCACCATTACGACTCACTCGACCTTAAAATCCTCGAGATGCTTTCCTCCAACGCCCGCAAACCGTTTCTCGAGATAGCCCGTGAGACAGGCATCTCGGGCGCCGCTATCCACCAGCGCATCCAGAAACTTACCGGTTCGGGCATCATCATGGGCTTCAGGACTGAGATCGACCCCGCTGCCGTGGGCTTTCAGACCTGCGCTTACATAGGAATCATCCTCAACGACCCCACAAAGTTTGATGAGGTGGTGCATCGTCTGCGCGAGATCCCCGAGGTGGTGGACTGCCATTTCACAACGGGCGAATATGATATTTTTGCCAAGATCTATGCCCGCAACAACGCCCACCTGCTTCAGGTGCTCCACAAGAAGCTGAGCCTCGACCTTGGTCGCACCGAGACACTGATCTCGTTCAAGGAAGTGTTCAAGCGTCCTATCCCCATCGTACTCGACAATATAGAATAGACTGACTCCGCAATTGACAGACAACTCGATATTCGGCGACCGCACCGCGCTCTACCACACGTTCGGCTGCAAGCTCAACTTTGCAGAGACATCAACGGTGGCGCGGATGTTTGCCGACGAAGGGATACGCCGTGCCGAGCCGGGCGAGACGCCCGACTTCATAGTGATCAACACCTGTTCGGTCACTGAGATAGCCGACAAGAAGTGTCGGCAGGCCATACGTTCGTTCGCCCGCAGGTATCCGCAGGCGCGTATCGTCGTGACCGGTTGCTATGCCCAGCTCAAACCCGGGGAGGTAGCCTCGCTACCCGGAGTGGTGGTGGTGGCCGGCAACGACCGCAAGGACCGTCTCGCCGAGTATATCCGCACGGCCACCTCCACCACGGTCCACCACACGCCCACCGAGGGGATACAGACTTTCACCCCCTCATGCTCGCGCGGCGACCGTACACGCTATTTTCTCAAGGTGCAGGACGGGTGCGACTATCGCTGCTCTTACTGCACCATCCCTATGGCCCGCGGACGGAGTCGCTCGGGGTCAGTGGCCGCCATCGTTGATCAGGCCCGTGCTGTGGCTGCAGAGGGTGGCAGGGAGATAGTGCTGACGGGGGTGAATATCGGCGACTTCGGACGCGGGAGCGGCCAACGCTTCATCGACCTGTGCCGGGCCCTCGATGCCGTGGAGGGGATAGACAGATACCGCATATCTTCGATCGAGCCCAATCTGCTCACCGACGAGGTGATCGAGTTTGTGGCCTCGTCGCGCAGCTTCATGCCGAGTTTTCATATCCCGCTGCAGAACGGCGCCGACGAGGTGTTGCGCCTGATGCGACGACGTTACAACACGGCGCTCTTCCGGGAAAAAATCGAGAGGATCCGCACAGTGATGCCCGATGCTTTCATAGGCGTGGATCTGATCGTGGGGATGCGCGGAGAGACTGAACAGCTGTTTGAGGAGTCGAAACGGTTTGTAGAGAGCCTTGATATATCCCGCCTCCACGTGTTCACCTACAGCGAGCGCCCCGGCACGGACGCACTCGCCATTCCCCACGCTGTGAGCCCGGAGGAAAAACACCGCCGCACCCGCATCATGATAGAGGTGAGCGACCGCAAGCTCCAAGCGTTCACCTCGCGCTTTGTGGGCACGGCACGCCCCGTGCTGCTCGAGCACCCGCGCCCCGACGGGTCGATGGAAGGGTTTACCGACAACTATCTGCGCATGGTACTCGACAACCCGCGTCCCGAGCTGGCCAACACCATCGTGCCCGTACGCATCATCACTCCCCGCCCCGACTCTGAGGACAACATCGGGGAGGTAATCGGAATATGATGAAAAAACCTGTTGCCGTAATCATCCTCAACTGGAACGGCGAGAAATTGCTGCGC
Organism: uncultured Staphylococcus sp.; assembly: GCA_964488595.1. GTDB lineage: Bacteria > Bacteroidota > Bacteroidia > Bacteroidales > Muribaculaceae > Duncaniella. The sequence goes on from CAZAWC010000148.1 coordinate 3,573, forward strand.
CGCTATCTGCCGTCGGTCGCTGCCCATACCCCCGGCGCGATCGCCGACATCATTGTGGCCGACAACGGATCGACCGATGGCTCAGTGGCTATGCTCGCCGAAGACTTTCCCGGGGTGAGAGTGTTGAAGTTTGATGAAAACCTCGGATTTGCCGAGGGCTACAACCGTGCCATCGAACAGACTTGCGACGACAACACCTATACCGTGCTGCTCAACTCGGATGTGGAGGTGAAAGACGACTGGCTCACGCCACTCCTCGCTTTCATGCGCTCCCACCCCGAGGCGGGAGCCCTCCAGCCCAAGATTCTCTCGGCCGAGAAGCCGGACATGTTTGAATATGCCGGCGCTGCCGGAGGCTTTCTCGACCGCCACGGGTTTCCATACTGCCGTGGCCGGATCTTTGACACGGTGGAAAAGGATCGCGGGCAGTATGACACGCCCATTCAGGTCCACTGGGCCAGCGGAGCATGTCTGATGGTCGAAAACGACACATACCGCCGCGCCGGAGGCCTCGATCCCAAGTTTTTCGCCCACATGGAGGAGATAGACCTCTGCTGGCGCATCCGTCTGCTGGGCAAGGAGATATGGGCCGTACCCGAAGCTGCGGTCTATCATCTCGGGGGTGGCAGCCTCCCGGCCTCCGATCCGCGCAAGACGTATCTCAACTTCCGCAACAACCTTCTCATGCTCCATAAGAATCTCCCGCGGCGCGTGCGCACGGGCGTGTTGCTGAGGCGGCGTCTGCTCGACACTGCCGCATGGGCCAGATTCCTACTCGCCGGCGATATGAAGCAGGCCGGCGCCGTGTGGCGCGCTCACAGAGACTTTGCCTCGATGAGAAACGAATATAACGGCCCCGCTCCGGAGGTCAACCTCATAAATACGGACACGAATATAATATTCGACTATTATATCCGCGCCCGCAAGACGTTTGCCTCACTCTGCTGCTGAGGGCCAGCTATCAGACAAGTGTGGCCATCAATTGGCCATGAGGTTTCTGGGATGATAGAGCCATCCCTTGAACGGCTCGCCGAGGGCCCGCACACAGCTGTGCCACAGAGCCGACCCATCACCTGCAAGGAGGTTTTCGCCCGGCATGGGAGTGGTCACGGCCCACACATTCTCCTTGAGCTCATCCTCAAGCTGGCCCGGACTCCAACCGCTGTAGCCGAGAAAGAAGCGGATATTGCCCTCGATCTCATACCCATCATTGACTATCGCCACAAGAGCATCAAAATCGCCCCCGAGCCACAGGCCGGGCGCTACGGGCGCGGAGTCGGGGATAATGTCGCCCAACGTGTGCAGGAAACAGAGTCTGTCCTCGCCGAGCGGACCACCTACATAGACCGGGATAGGATTCTTGACAGTAATATCGGGGATGAGATCCTGCAACTTATGTTCAGAGGGATTGTTGAGCACCACACCCATCACCGTGTCGCCTGGCGTATAGTCGACGATAGCCACGACAGCATGATTGAAAAACTTCTCTCTCAGAAAAGGCTCGGCCACGAGCAGCTTGCCCACGGCAGGATTCTCGCCCGATTTTATATTGATATCAAAAAGCATTGATTTGCGTTTCATAAGCACATATATTTTTAGTATAACCCAAACCCGCCTCCCGTATTTCAT
>CAZAWC010000149.1:0-5179 GCA_964488595.1 uncultured Staphylococcus sp.
CCCTTTCAGCAGCCCCAGCGACCCGGCAATAGTCGTAACACGCAAAAGTTTCATAGATTATGATATCTTGATGGTTATATTCCTCTTTATATTGAACACCAAAGAATTAATAATAAACGTAATAGTAAATACTTGACACAAAAAAATATAATTATTCACATAAATATAATTATTCACAAAATAGGATGGATCTAAGATAGGAGTTCCTATAACCCGTCCCCATTAGCTTGATGTTGTATAATAACCGAAAACCCTGAAAATCAACTATAAACAAAGCTGTTATCTGATAGAAAGAGACAAATCAACGTTAAGATTTGCTATCCCTTAATAAGCTATGATACATACTAAAGCTTTTTTACCTGCAATGAAAGTGTAATAATTTTGAAAACTGAATTATACAGTATAAATACCGATTTATAAACTAATTTATATTTAACTGACTGAAAGGATGTATAAAGGACATAAGAATATCAGTCAAAAGGAAACAACAACCAATGGATAAAACGCCTTAGCATTTGTTTTTTTTGCAATTTAAGATTGGCCTGGTGGCACGTTTCGTATATAAATTGCACGTCTCTTATCTTAATTGCTGTTGATAAGGGCCAAGTTGATATTACCTCTGTGTCATCCCATGCACCGGTTGAGATACATCTCATAATAAAGTTCTTGACTTCATCACTTTTTTTTGAATTAAGGGGATACTTCGCCATATTTGTACAATAATCAAAAAATAGGTGAAGTTTTTTTTCAATCAAGGGTATTCGAGCCTTTTGATAATCATATTTCGTAATAAGACGGATTAATTCCTCGTGGATCTTAGGATAAGCATCCAAATACTTCTTATCTGAAAGAATATTATTTGCACGACCGGAAGTAATACCGCCCCATCTCCAATTATATCCATAGTAATCGACAAAATATAAACTCCGGACATGAGGAAAAACATTACAATTAAATAGATGATCCTCCCATAGTTGATTTTCTGGTCTTGTCCAATCAAGATTCTTAATTATGGAACTACGATATAATTTCCCCCAATAGGCATCCGAGTTGACGTTTATAACAGGGTTAAAATGGAGAAGAAAAGCATAATAGTATTTCTCAAAACAATCCGGATAAGAGATAATTTTATCATATTCTACAGGTGATGAACACCGCTTAGAACGATAATTGAAGAATGGCGTACTCAGCACTCTATAATGATTCATAATAACAAGATCAATAAATTGATTACGTGTTGGCATTTCTAATTTTTCTAACGCATCCTTTTCAAACCAGTCATCCCCATCAATAAAAGTAATATATTCCCCTAATGATGCATCAATGCCAACCTTTTTGGCTTGGGAAATACCTAGATTCTCTTTATTATCAATTACGCGAATTCTTGAATCTTTCGCTGCATATCGGTGCAAAATCTCAGAATCACGACCGGGTGAGCAGTCGTTTACTGCTATTAGTTCCCAGTCAGAAAAAGATTGAGCTAAAACAGATTTAATTAACTTATCAATATACTTTTCGCTTTTATAAAAATTTGCGATAATTGAGATCTTAGGCATGAAATTTTAAGAATTACATTAAATAAATAGGACAGTTACATTTTTGGGGGAGAAGCGTAGTACTCACTATCGCGTTCTTGGTTTCATATGTATTTTCTCGTTGAAATGAAATGTCAAACATCTTGTGCTGTTGCGTGACACACTTTTACTATATCATATATTATTCCTGAAGGGGTATATAATCGTTATATATTCCTCCCAGCTGGTTTTTAAAGTATCGGTTTGGTTTTTACGTCTGATTTTGACAAGAATCTGAGTTCTATGGGTTTTGCTATCGCATCAATTACTCTTGAAGAAGCATAACTAATAACCGTCAAAACAGTAAAAATCAATACCGGATATTTGAAAGAATAAATAAAACCATGGAAAAGATAATAACAAAACCATGTGTGAATCATCCACATATTCATAGACTGGTCACCAAGTTTTGCAAGAATTACACCCAAACTCTTTGGGAAGGATCCCACAACCAGTAATGTGATAATTAGCAACGAGTAAAAGAAATTGTATTTAAACACACAATTAATAAAAACAAGCATAATCCCCCCCCCATCTCAATACGTTGATATACAATAGATTAGCCACCACTCTCTTTGCTCTTTCAAAAAACTTGTCTCTTGCAGCTACTACTCCGAGTGAGAAAGCAAAAAGCAAATGAAAAACTAACAAAGGATTGTATATCCACAAATTATTATACAAGTATTTCTCTCCGTATCTGCTTATGCAATAACTTGTGCAGATATTTATAAATAACGTAGTCAATACAATCCATATGGATTTGAAAGGCTTCATTAATCGAAAAATTAATGGTGCCATGAGAGAGAGAACCACGTAAGGGAACAAGAACCACATCTCTCCATTATAAGTCGTGTGAAAAGCTGTAACGTTAGCAATTATTTTTGAAAGAGATCCCGGATATCGTTCCGGAAAAACAAAGTGTCCAACAGTCACAAATACGAGAAGTATAATCCAATAATGGATAAATAGCTTAAGGACGCGGCTCCAACGATGTTTGTCTCCTTTCTCATTAACTTTATACAGTCCATAACCTCCCAGAATTAGGAAAAATGACACGGGATTTGCTGCACGGCAAAGGATGAACACCAATGGTAACCCATCAACATACAGAAAGTTTGTACACTCCTCAACATTATGAAGTTGATTAAACAAGTGTAGGAAAAGCATAAGGAGTATTGCCACCCCCTTCATTATTTGTGTTTGATACTTAGTCATTTAGCTTGTTATACGCTTGTATGTAGCCTTTAACCGTTTTTGAGATATCAAATTGACATGCACGCTTACAGCAGGCAGAAATTAATGAATTATATAAATCCGGAGAATTTTCTAACTTCAAAATTTCATCAGCCAGAGTCTTCGGGTCCTCATGTGGAAAAAGGACCCCTGCCCCTTCGACAACCTCTTTAAGCCCATCAACATTAGACGCAAGAAATGGTTTCCCCACACTCATACCTTCAACAGAGGACAGTGACAAACCCTCAAAATGAGAAGACATAACAATATAATCTGCAGCATGGAGCAAGGAAGGAACGTCGGAACGCAATCCAAGGAAATGGACTCTGTCGATTAAACGCTCCTTTGCAACAATATCCTCTATTTGACGTTTAAGTGGTCCTTCTCCAACAAGGAAGATATGAAAATGATCCGGTAAAAATTTCAGTGATTTAATAAGCGTCAGTTGGTCTTTCTCCCACCGAAAAGCTGCAACCATAATAATTTTACGGCTTCTGGGAACTAATTTTTCCAATTCCTCGGAAGGGGATGCGGTTGAATATTGAATAATATCAATTCCATTATTAATGATACTCATATCCAAATTAGATATTCCGAGATAATTGCGGAGATTCTCTTCTGCTTTTAAGGATATGGAAATCACTTTACGATATCTACTATACATCCACCGATCAGCGGGAATATACCACTTCCAAGCACGGCGACGGTTAGATGTATTATGCTCTGTCGTAACAAATTGAGCTTTCGTAAAGAGGCTTGAGAGAGCACCGAATATTTGAGGAGAGGTATTATGCGTATGAACTATGTCATAATTCCCTTTTCTAATAAGTGCGATAAGTTTTAGAAGATTACCTGGATTATACACATTACAACCCTTCTCGTAAAAGCGGTGTATTTTAATCCCATCTTCAATCAATGAGCGCATAAAAGGAGTCTCTATCGCATTGAACACGGCTAATTCTACATCTATACCTTCGTCTGCAAGTCGAGGCAATAAATCAACAAGAAGCTTTTCAGCCCCCCCCGTTTGTAAGGAGGTTATAACGTGAAGAATTTTCATATCGTATAGTACTGATATGTATAGGAATATGTATTCCCCTCTGAGATATTTTTAGTTTCAAAAGAATTTTCGAAAAAAACGGGATTTTGGATTTCGAGCCAATTAGACATGACGTGGGAAACATGTATACCGAATTCCGGGAGTAAATAAGACATATTTATCTTGATTCATTAAATATTATTGCTGTCACCAATGTATTTGTAAAAGTCTTGCTTTAAATATCTTTCATCAAAATTTCATTTTTGAACTCAATTGGACTTTTCTCCTAATAAAAAAATACCAAAGAACGCCAAAAGGTATGGCAAAGAATGTCATTATCTTGAGTGGCGATTCAGACAAGAACTTTCTATTCTTAGAGATCATCGAACTGGCCACATAGTGAACACAAGAAACAAATTTTCGTTTCAAGGTAAGTGCACATACCATTTCAGTCTTCCTAAAGAATGAGAAACCCTTCGGGTTTTTCCAGTACTGAAGATACATATTATAGCTTGAACCATCTAACTGATATTCTACCGTCACCAATGGCTCGTTAAGAATCAAAAGGTTATAATCCTGATCAATTAGCATATATTTGTATGCTAATCCCACATATCGTTCTCCTTCGAATAACGGATATTCAGGATAACTTTTTATAACTTCAGTTCTATACACTAATTTTTTATCTCCTGAACCTCCGAAGGCATAAAAGCCTTGCAAAGTAGTCTCTTTCAGTCCTCTTGGGAAGCCACATCCTATTATCTTTCCATCCTCCGTCTGATCAAGACCGATAATCCCTGCAGTTCTCAGTTTAATTTCTTTGCTCTGTGAATTCCAGAAATTTATTATTTTCTCAACTGCATCATCAGGCATAAAATCATCGGAGTCAATACATGTATTTAATTCGGTTTTGATATTTTTATATGCTGTGTTGTGGGCGCCATGCATCCCTTGATTCTGTTGATAAATATAACGGATTGAAATTTTGTTATAGAGGATCCAGCTTTCAACTAATTCTTTTGTATTGTCGGTCGACCCATCGTCAACTATTAACCACTCAAAATCTTTGGATGTTTGTCTGCACAGACTTTCGTATGTGCGGACTAAAGTGTGCGCACGATTATATGTAGGAGTGAAAATGGTTAATGTTGGTATCTCTTTCATATTTGGTTGATAATGTTCTCTGGATAGATAACTACACTTAAACAAAGACTCAGCAAATTTACATTTATTTTAAATTACAAACCTATGGCGTAAGACACACGCTCTCATTAGGCTTCAGCTACCAATTATATATTTAGAGACTGGCAATTTTGAAATCAGCCAGACTAAG
>CAZAWC010000150.1:0-5072 GCA_964488595.1 uncultured Staphylococcus sp.
CTACAATCTCGACATGATTATCAGTGTCGGTTATCGTGTCAATTCGCATCGTGGTGTTCAGTTCCGTCAGTGGGCTACTCAGGTGCTGAAAGAGTTTATGATTAAAGGGTTTGTCTTGAACGATGATCTATTGAAGAACGCCGGGCAAGGTAACTACTTTGATGAGTTGCTTTCAAGAATCCGTGACATACGCAGTTCTGAAAAGGTATTCTACCGCAAGGTTCTTGAGATTTATGCCTTGAGCATTGACTATGATCCACGCACAGAAACCACACAACAGTTCTTCAAGACTGTGCAGAATAAGATGCACTATGCGGCCCATGGAAATACAGCAGCCGAGGTTATCTATCATCGGGCAAATGGTGATAAAGACTTTATGGGACTAACTTCATGGCGCGGTGCATTACCGACCAAAAATGAGGCAGAGATTGCAAAGAATTATCTTTCCGAAGAAGAAGTGGATATGCTCAACCGTATAGTCAATCTTTATCTTGACTTTGCTGAACTTCAAGCAAAGAGTCATGTCCCGATGTATATGAAAGACTGGATAAAGAAACTTGATGACTTCCTTAAGTTGTCAGGAAAAGAATTACTCACCCATGTCGGAAGTGTATCAGCAGAGGTTGCAAAACTTAAAGCTGATACAGAATATGAGAAATTCCGTGAGCGTACCCAATATCAGCTCACTCCGGTTGAAATTCATTTCATTGAAGCCTTTGAAGCAGAGCAAAAGAAACTCAGGGAAGTTAACAGGTAAGTATCTCATCTGATAGAACAACAAAAAAACCGGGGGCGTGTGGGCTCCCGGTTTTTTGTTTGTTATTTGAGGGGGATACTGGAGTTATTTACCAGAATTCTGCATTACCAGATTACTACGCGGTCTTCAGGAGCGCGGTACATGGGGGCGCCTTCGGTGATCTGGAAGGCTTCAAAGAATGGTTCTATGTTGCGCAGGGTTGCGTTGACGCGCCATTTTCCGAGTGAATGGGGATCTGTGAGTGTGCGCTGCTTGATTTCTTCGGGGCGTATGTTGCCTGCCCATACATTGGCGTAGGCCAGATAGAAGCGCTGATCCGGTGTGAATCCGTCAATCACCTGGCCTTCTCTGCCATTGAGGCTGTTGTGATATGCTGTGTGGGCAACGCGCAGGCCTCCCTGGTCAGCGATGTTCTCGCCGAGTGTGAGGCGGCCGTTGGCGTGGGTTTCATCATCAACCATTACGCTGTCAAACTGTGCCACAAGGCGGTCTGCCAGTGCATTGAAGTTTTCTGCATCTGTGTCTGTCCACCAGTTTGAGAAGTTTCCGTCTTTGTCAAACTGACGTCCCTGGTCGTCAAATCCGTGTGTCATCTCGTGTCCGATTACCACGCCGATTGCTCCGTAATTGAGGGCGTCATCGGCATTGGGGTCAAAGAACGGGGGCTGGAGGATTCCGGCGGGGAAACAGATTTCGTTTGTAGTGGGATTGTAATATGCATTTACGGTCTGGGGTGACATGAACCAGCGGTCACGGTCAACGGGTTTACCGTAATCTGCCAGATTGTAATTGTTGTTGAATACAATTGCTTCCTTGATGTTCTGCCAGTAAGGCTTTGAGGCATCCACGGTAAGTGCGGAGTAATCACGCCACTTGTCAGGGTAACCGATTTTTACGGTGAAGGCATCAAGTTTTTCCAGAGCGCGGGCTTTGGTGGTATCGCTCATCCAGGTGAGGTTGTTGATGTGCTGACCGAGGGCTGTCTGGAGGTTCTTAACCAGCTTGAGCATTTTTTGTTTGGAGCTCGGCGGGAAGTAGCGTTCAACATACAGCTGACCTACAGCTTCACCGAGGAAACCGTTAGGCACAGCCAGAGCACGTTTCCAGCGGGGCTGCTGTTCCTGCACACCTGAGAGTACCTGCTGCATTGCAAAGCCGGCGTCAATGAAATTGTCACTCAGATATGGAGCGGCGCTTGAGAGGTAACTTGCAGCCATGTAATCACGGAGCTGTTCTTCAGGTTTCTCGGCTATAACTTTGGAAACGAGTTCATAGTAAGCGGGCTGGCCTACAATGAGGGTTTCAACGGGAATTTCAAGGCCCTGCTTTTCAAAATACCGTGCAAGGGGAATGTTTGGATAATTGCTTTCCAGTTCAGCAGCCGACATGGGATTATACTGAGCTTCAATATCGCGCAGCTGAGTGCGAGACATCTGACCGGCGGCCAGCTCGGTTTCAATGGCTATGGTGTTATCAGCAAGGCGCTGTGCTTCCTGTTCTGAATATCCGGCGAGTGTGGCCAGAGTGGTGAGATAAATACGGTAAGCAGTGCGGACATTGCGTGCGCGGTCTGTATCATCCAGATAATAGTCACGGTCACCAAGACCGAGACCGGCCTGAGACCAGTACATGGCATTGCTGTTAGAATCAGCCAGGTCAGCCTCCACTCCTGTACCGAAGAAGATGTCCAGGCCGGGCATTGTTGCCATCAGGTCAATGATTGTATCACGAGAAGCATTGCGGATCACCCGGAGGTCCTCAAGCACGGGAGCTGCCCCTTCTTCATTGAGGCGGACGCTGTCCATACCCATGGCATAAAAGTCAGCGATTTTCTGGGCATTTGATCCGGGTTCAGCAGTGTTACGGTCAAGACCTGTAACGAGTTCCTGAACCTGACGGCGAGAGTTTTCTGCGAGTGCATCAAAGGTACCGTAACGTGAAAATTCATCCGGGAGGGGATTTGCCTTCTGCCAACCGCCGCATGCGTAAGCGTAGAAATCATCACCGGGGACCTGCAGTGTATCCAGATTTGCTCTGTCAATACCGTTTCCCGCACGGGTGTGGGTACATGAGCTAATCAGGCCACCAAGTGCAACAGTTCCCAGCATTAAGCTGAAAGTCTTGATGTTCATATTATATGTATTTGAGTTATAAATATTAATCATTTTTGCCGTACTTTTCCTTGAGTTCATCCAGTTCCATCTGTGCGAGTTCCCAGAGGCTCATGGCATTCTCCACATTCTTGGTTGCGTCCGCATGCCCGGTGAAGAGAGCGGGGTCCGACTCCCCCGCTGCCAGCCGGGCCTCAATTTCACTGACGGCTTTCTCAGCATCAGCGACTGCTTTCTCGGCTTCCTCCACGCGTTTTGCGGCACGTTTGAGGGCCTTGTCACGCTCACGCTGTTCAGCGTAAGAAAGTTTTGGGGCCTCCACACCGGCAGGCTCGGGAGACTCAGGTTTCTTTCTGACTTCAGGCTCAGGCGCAGGTGTCTGTGACCGTCCAAGTTCATTGAGTGTCAGGAGCTTTTTCTTTTCAAGGAATTCATAAATGCCGCCGAGGCATTCAGTCACTTTTCCTCCTCCGAATTCATATACCTTTTCCACAAGTCCGTCCATGAATTCACGGTCATGACTGACAATGATGACGGAGCCATCAAAATCTTTGATGGCCTGTTTGAGAACGTCCTTGGAAGACATGTCAAGGTGGTTGGTCGGCTCGTCAAGAATGAGCAGGTTGACAGGTTCCAGAAGGAGTTTGATCATGGCAAGGCGTGTTTTCTCACCACCGGAGAGCACCTTGACCTTCTTGTCAGAAGCTTCTCCGCCAAACATGAAAGCGCCTAAGATATCCCTGATTTTGGTGCGGATATCTCCCACGGCCACCCTGTCAATGGTATCAAAAACGGTGAGTTCCTCATCCATCAGCTGTGCCTGATTCTGGGCAAAATATCCGATCTTGACATTATGACCGATGCGCAGGGTGCCGGTAAAAGGAATCTGGTTCATGATACATTTCACCAGGGTTGACTTGCCTTCACCGTTCTTACCCACAAAGGCCACTTTATCACCGCGCCGGAGAGTAAAAGTGGCATGGTCAAAAACCTGATGGTCACCGTAAGCCTTCCCCAAATCCTCGACAATCAGGGGGAAATCACCGGAGCGGGGAGCGGGCGGGAACCGTAGGCTTAGGCGGCTGGTGTCAACTTCATCAACTTCAATGCGTTCAATCTTGGCCAGCTGTTTGATGCGGCTCTGCACCTGGACGCTTTTTGTGGCCTTATATCTGAAGCGTTCAATAAATTCCTCGGTATCCGCAATCTGCTTCTGCTGATTTCTGTAAGCGCGCATCTGCTGTTCAATGCGTTCGGCGCGGAGCTCTACAAATTTGGAATAATTGACGGCATAATCATAAATGCGGCCCAAGTTAATTTCAATTGTGCGCTTGGTGACATTATCAATAAAGGCACGGTCATGGCTGACCAGGATAACGGCTCCGGCTTTCTGAATGAGGAAGTTTTCAAGCCACTGAATAGACTCAATATCCAGGTGGTTTGTAGGCTCGTCAAGGAGGAGGACGTCCGGACGCTGCAGGAGGATTTTTGCCAGTTCAATACGCATTCGCCACCCACCGGAGAACTCTGCGGTGGGGCGGTCAAAATCAGAGCGGAGGAACCCCAGGCCAGTGAGAGTCTTTTCCATCTCGGCCTCGTGGTTCTCACTCTCTTCCATGGCCAGGCGGTCTGTCAGATTACTGACCTCCTCAATCAGCTTCTGATAACTTTCTGACTCATAATCAGACCGTTCAGCCAGTTCAGCATTGAGCTTGTCCAGCCGAGCATGCATATCAGAAATATGGGAAAAGACCGTGCGGACCTCCTCTGCCACAGTGCGTGTATCCTCAGTGGTCATGTGCTGAGGGAGATAACCGATAGTCATGCCGTCAGGCACAGCAACACTTCCGGAAGTGGGGCGCTGCAGACCTGAAATGATTTTCAGCAACGTGGATTTGCCGGCTCCGTTTTTTCCCACCAGGGCAATCCTGTCTTTGGGGTTAATAACAAAGCTTATATTATCAAACAGCGGCTTGCTGCTGAACTCTACCGTGAGATTATTTACTGAAATCATTTCTAATATTTAGTTTGCAAAGTTACAAAAAATATTGGAAATACAGTTCAAGAACCTCAGCGCACACATAACAGCGAAAAGCGAACGCGGGATGAGCCGGGTTCGCCTTTCGGGTTATATCAGGAAAGTGATTGGTCAGAAGAGGATTTTCTTGGTGGAGTTGTCAATCTTGATTACCATTATTCCGTGG
>CAZAWC010000151.1:0-4853 GCA_964488595.1 uncultured Staphylococcus sp.
CGAGTCGGGCAACTGATATTCCGGCTTTTTATAGCCGGTGGTTCTTTGACCGACTTCAGGATGGTTATGTGCGATGGCGCAATCCTTATAGTAGTAAGGATTCATATATTTCTTTTGAAAATACAAGATTTATTGTTTTCTGGTCAAAGAATCCGGCGCCGATTATCAAATACCTGCCTCTGCTCAAGGATCGTAACATTGGGTGTTATTTCCAATTTACGCTTAATGATTATGAAGCTGAAGATCTGGAGCCAAATGTGCCGTCACTCAAACAGAGAATTAACACTTTTAAAGAGATTGTTGGAGTTCTCGGAGTTGGGTCAGTTGTTTGGCGTTTTGACCCTCTTATTCTGACGGACAGAATCTCAGCCGATGATTTACTGCGGAAAATTGATAATATTTCTGACCAATTGAGAGGCTACGTTGAAAAACTCGTATTCAGTTTTGCTGACATTTCAACATATAAGAAAGTTGGAAGAAATCTTTCAGCAGCTGGCATCAATTATCGCGAATGGACAGAAAATGAAATGCTTTATTTTGCACGGCAATTATCCGATTTGAATCTTGGGTTTGAGTTGGCTACTTGTGCTGAGAAAGTTGATTTGTCTCAATTCGGCATTAAACATAACCGTTGCATAGATCCGGATTAAATAATAAGACTTGCACCTGAGTTACAATCAGAAATTAGCCGCATCAAAACCGACAAAGGACAGCGACCACTATGTGGCTGTATATCCTCGAAAGATGTTGGCGCATACAATACATGCCCTCACGGATGCGCATACTGCTACGGCAACACATCCCCCTACTCCGCCTGTCAAAGCTATCTTCGCCATCAACTAAACCCAAACAATGATTCAATCATCTGACGCCCCCACTTATCCCACTATGAATTCACACATTTTATTCCGAGCTTCAATGTCGCTATCGACATAATTTCTATGGGCCAATATTATCCATATGATGCAACCGTATCTGGAAGCCGTAGGCTACACAAACTTCTCCACAATGCAAAGATATGGACGGTGAATGCCGCTCTTCCTTTCACTCCGGTTAATTTTCGAAGAAATCATCTAACTTAATTAGATTTACACGTCGCTTATTACGCGAGATTAAATTCATTTTTTCGCACTTTCAACATTATAGCCACATCAATATCGGAAATATGAACATGAAATAATGAAATAAAATCATTATTATCCTCACTTCACATATCTCATTTATCTTTCGATAGACCAAGAATTAATCAATCAGGCTGCACATTTGTCCCATTTAGCGAAAAACGGTCTGATCAACAGCTTATTTGATTTGCTCCAGGCACTTTTTTGATTTATTAACAATCTGTTCCTCAACTCTTGTAGACTCAGAAATAATAGTAAGAGCATATTCCACCCAACCATTTCTTATTATCGATTTGGCCTTACTCAGTCTTGTCCGTTTTGATTTATCAGATTTAACTCTTTTTTCATATTCAGGATACATTCTGCAAACATCATTTGAATCTATATCTAATGACTTTTTTAAAGCTGGATATATAATGTTTACAAAAACATCCATGCCAATACCCTTCAAATACAATCTAACTTTTGCTTTTTCTTGTGTTGTCATGTTATTTTTTATTGATTTAACTTATGCAAAGATACGACATTTTTATGACATTTTCAAATGATCTAACTATGTAATTTATGTTTTTCAGCATATCTCATTGTATTATGAAAAGATTTAGCTATCTTTGTACTACGAAATAGCCCCAATCTCCAATGCCTAATAAAAGATCAAATAGATGCCTATATACATCGGATTTCAAATCATTTATTGAATCCGATCCTTATTCTATCCATGGATGTATCCACAATGCGTTTCACGGACAAGTCTTGACTACGACAGATGAGGCATGGATTGGCGAAATTGTTCTTTTACAGAAAGTTCTTTTACCATGGAAAAATGAGGAGGCTGAGATAATATTTGAGTATAATATTCCGCGTCTTGGTAAACGCATAGATGTAGTTTTGCTGCTTCGTGGAATAATATTTTGTCTCGAATTTAAGGTGGGACAAAAAGATGCTTTACAATCGGATGTGGAGCAGGTGATGGACTATGCACTTGACTTAAAAAATTTCCATCGTTACAGCCACGACCGCATTATCGTACCGATCTTAATTCTGACTAAGCACAAATCCTCATCAAGTTCTTTTATACCCTCGATTTATAACGGCTCTATTTTCAATCCTCTAATTACTGGTGCTGATGGGCTACAGAATCTTATAACAGAAGTATTAATACACATAGGAGCAACCACACAAGGAACAATAAAGGATTGGATAATTAGCCCATATACTCCTACTCCAACTATAATTGAGGCTGCTCGGTCTCTCTACGAAAATCACTCTGTCGAGGACATTACTCGCCATGAGGCCGACAAAGTAACCACCGACGCTACTATTGCCTATATCCTCGAAGTGATCAACCGCTCAAAGAGTAACGGCGAAAAGAGTATTTGCTTCGTCACAGGTGTACCCGGTGCCGGTAAAACATTAGTAGGTCTTGATGTGGCAGTCAAACAGTCTTATCAAGAAGACGGGACTTTGAGCGAGGATGACGGAGCTGTGTATCTATCCGGTAACGGTCCACTCGTGGCTGTTCTCACCGAAGCACTTGCACGAGATAACTATAAGAACTCTAAAGACAAAGGGGATAATAAAAAACTATCCGACTCTCGCCGAGAAGTAAGCAAGTTTATCCAAATCATCCACAGATATAGAGATAACATGCTCGCTAAGATTAAGAATCCGGTAGTGGACGGTAGACTTGAAATTGATCCGGAGAAAGCCGTAAAACTTCAGCGAAGCGGATATGGTGAAGTAGAGCACATTGCGATTTTCGACGAAGCACAAAGAGCATGGACTCATAAGCGTATTGCTGATTATCTGAAACGTGGTGGCACATACGGTAATAAACTCAAAGTGGCAAATTTTCCAATGTCAGAGGCCGCATTTCTGATTTGGTCTCTTGATCAACGAGAAGATTGGGCTGCTATAGTATGCCTCATCGGAGGTGGTCAGGAAATAAATACCGGCGAAGCAGGCATATCAGAATGGATTGCGGCCCTTAATGATCGCTTCCCGCATTGGAAAGTCTACATTTCCGACAAATTGACAGAGCCGGAATATGCCGAGGGCAAAGTAAATGAATTGCTTAAGCATAACTCGAATGTGGCGTATTCCGATAGGCTGCATTTGGGTGTGAGCCTACGGTCTTTCAGAGCCGAAAGATTATCGGCATTTGTTCATTCCCTGCTATCATTTAATTCGGACGCAAAAGAATTATATCAGAACGTAGTCAGCCATGGCTATCCCATCGTGCTAACTCGCAGCATGGATAAAGCCCGCGCATGGCTTCGGCAGCAAGCCAGAGGCACACAACAAACCGGCATACTTATCTCCAAGGTTTCGGCCCGCTTCAAACCATTAGCCGTTCATGTTCTGCCACAGAGCGAAGACAACGCCGTGCATTGGTTTCTGGAAGACAAAACTGATGTCAGGTCATCAAACTATCTTGAAGAAGCCGCAACCGAAATTCAGGTCCAAGGTCTTGAAGTAGACTACGCTTGCGTGCTATGGGATGCCGATATGCGCGCCGATAATGACCACTGGACATTCTGGAAATTCAACGGCAAAACACGATGGATTTCAGAAAAGAATCCAGAGACGCAGAACTATATGTTAAATGCCTACCGTGTACTCCTTACACGAGAACGCCAAGGCATTGTAATTTGTGTTCCAGAAGGCAACCGACGAATGACTCCGGAAGGCTTTCCCGAAGACGCAACAAGGCTACCATCCTTCTACAATTCAACCTATTATTACTTCAAGAACTTAGGAATGACCGAAATATAACTATGGGAAAAACTATAACTACTTATCTTATTGATGGGACTCCTCAAGGTCCTCGTATGGTATATGTAAGCAACAAGAATTGCATGGCAATCGTGGTGCCACGATCAAAAATGAATGATGTTATTTCCCGAAAAGAACTTCAGAAATACGCCCTGTATATTTTGTTGGGAGAAACAGATGAAGGAGAACCCAAAGCTTATATTGGGGAAACCAATAACTTTAGTAAACGTATAAAAGACCATGATCAAAAGAAGGGATTTTGGTCTAAAGCATTAGTTTTCGTCTCACAAAACGACTCCCAAATTGATAAAGCTGATGTTTTATATCTTGAGTCCAAAGCTATTACTCTGGCCATTGAAAATAAACAATTTGTTCTGGATGAGAATAAACAAAATCCAGAATTGCCAATTTTACCTGAACACAAGCGAGACCCAGATGATGAGTTCTTTGAGGACATAATATTTCTGGCTTCGTTTATTGGATGTAATATTTTCGAAAAAACAGAGGAGAAACATGATGAGTATTCCAAAATACTATTTCTCAATGGCCGGGGCGCAGAAGCAAAGGCTGTATACAATGAAAATGGACTTACAGTACTTGCCGGTAGTATTATTGCCTGCGATAACACCGCAACATGCCCTTCGCCAGAAAAAAGATTAAAATTAGTATTTGAACTAACCTCAGATATTGACGGCAAACGAATACTAAAACTTAATAAACGATTTGAAAGCCCTAGTGCAGCCTCTGTTTTCTGCCTTGGACGGAGTTCAAATGGCTGGACAGCATGGCATGATGCAAAAGGAATTTCACTCAAATCATTAATGTCTTAACTATAGATTCTTAGGATTAATAAACGTATTCAGTTAATCCTTGATTCGACTGTCATGACACCGTTTATGAATGTTCTCCAAAAATGATCAAATTTTAAGTACAAAAATAAGTATTCCCATCCAAATA
>CAZAWC010000152.1:0-4772 GCA_964488595.1 uncultured Staphylococcus sp.
TACAAGTTCAACAAGAATCCCAAAAAGGAATAGAAATTACAGCAATTATGAAGTCTTTTCCCCACTATCACCAACTGGACAGCGCAGATTGTGGACCCACATGCCTCCGCATGATAGCCAAGCACTACGGGCGTAGTTACACGCTCGAGACACTCCGTGAACGTAGTTTCATCACCCGTGAGGGTGTGTCCATGCTTGGCATCAGCGATGCCGCTGAAAGTATCGGTATGCGCACTCTTGGGGTGAAAATCAGCGTGGAACAGCTCGCGAAGGATGCTTTGTTACCTTGTATCCTTCACTGGAATCAAAACCACTTTGTCGTACTATATAAAGTGAGCACGCGAAGAGGAGGGGATTTCCTGTTCCATATTGCCGACCCAGCAACACAAAAAGTAACATTCCGTCAAGAAGAACTGGAAAAATGCTGGCTGGCCAAGAAGGAAGGAAACAAGGATGTCGGTATGGCTCTTTTGTTAGAACCCGGCCCAAAATTCATGGACTATGAAGATGAAAAACGCAGTTCCAAACGCGATCTCTTCTTTTTTGCAAAGTACCTGACTCCATACAAAAAACAATTCCTGCAACTCTTCGTTGGCATGGTGGTCGGCATGGTGTTACAGATGATATTCCCTTTCCTGACGCAGGCATTGGTGGACGAAGGAATATATTCTGCCAACTTAGGCTTCATCACGCTTATCCTAATAGCCCAGTTAATACTCTTCCTCTCGCAGCTCTCCGTCAGCATCATCCGTTCGTGGATTTTGCTACATGTCAATTCCCGTGTGGACATAGCCCTCATCTCTGACTTCTTGATGAAACTGATGCGCCTTCCTTTGCGCTACTTCGACACTAAAAATACAGGCGACATCATGCAGCGCATTGGTGATCACGGACGCATCAAGTCATTCCTGATGGGAAGTTCCATCAATATCGTCTTCTCGCTTTTCAACTTTATCATATTCGGGGCCATTCTTGCTTACTACAATCCGCTCATCCTAACTATCTTCCTAACGGGAAATGTCTGCCATGTCATTTGGATTCTCTCTTTCATGAAATACAGGCGTGAACTAGACATCCGCCGTTTCAGCCAGTCTGCAAGCGAACAGAGCAAACTCATCCAGCTCATTCAAGGAATGCAGGAGATAAAACTGAACAATTGCGAGAAGCAGAAGCGCTGGGAATGGGAGCGCATACAGGTGAAACTCTTCCGGATCAGCCTTCGCGGATTAGCTATTGGACAGATACAACAAGTGGGCTCCGTATTCTTCACACAGTCAACAGGAATCCTGATTTCCTTCATTGCCGCAAAAAGTGTAGTCGAAGGTAACATGACTCTCGGCATGATGATGTCGCTGACGTACATCATTGGTCAGGTGTCTGCACCAATAGGTGAGTTTATCGGATTTGCGCAGGCATGGCAGGATGCAAAAATTAGTCTGGAACGCTTGAATGAGGTGCATCGCAGAAAAGATGAAGAACAAGGAATCCATCATAAGCTGACATCTCTTCCTGAAAACAGGGATATCCGACTTGAAAACGTAACATTCAGCTATAGCGGTGCAGCACGCGACTATGCTTTGGAAAATGTGTCACTGATAATCCCCGAGCACAAAGTAACAGCTATTGTTGGAGCCAGTGGAAGCGGAAAGACTACCATCGTAAAACTTCTGCAAGGATTCTACACGCCTAACAGCGGAACAATAAAGGTAGGCGAGACACCACTTAAGATGATAAACCCACATTTGTGGAGGAGCCGGACCGGGTCGGTCATGCAGGAGAGCTATATCTTCTCCGACACGATAGCACACAACATCGCCGTTGGTACGGACAGAATAGATATGGAAAGGCTGAGGCATGCCGTCAAGGTGGCGAACATCGGTGACTTCATACATACTCTCCCTATGGGATATGATACCAAGATTGGTATGGAAGGAAGCGGAATCTCCCAAGGACAACGGCAACGGATCTTGATTGCACGCGCCATTTACAAGAATCCTGAGTTCATCTTTCTGGATGAAGCAACCAATTCTTTGGACACCAACAATGAGGGTATCATCATGCGTAACCTACAGAAATTCTACCGGGGCAAAACGGCGCTTATCGTGGCACACCGTCTTTCTACTGTCAAACATGCGGATAATATCATCGTCCTTGACAAAGGTCATATCGTTGAGGAGGGAACACACGAAGAGTTGGTAAAAAAACGTGGCTTCTATTACACACTTGTGCATAACCAATTGGATTTAGACGAATCATCACAAACTGATTGATATAATATGAGTAATACTACTACTGAAACAGAAGACATCAACCTGCGTTCGGAAGAAGTGCAGGAGATAATGGGACGCGTGCCGTCATGGATCGAGCGATGGGGACTACTGACCATCACCGCTCTGCTAACTGTTGTCCTTGTCGGTACAGCATTCTTTCCTTACCCTGATACTTTAACGGGGAGATTCACATTTATTCCTATGGATAAAGCGTCAGGCAAACAACCTGCATGTTTTGCCTTATTGCCGATACATGGAATTGGCAAAGTACAAAAGGGACAAAGTGTAAAGGTAAAGATAGAGAATTACCCAGACAGTGAATTCGGTTATCTGGTCGGAGAAGTCCGGTGCATAGCAAACGTCCCTAACGAAGTAGGTTTATATAAGGTAGTCATCAACTTTAACGATATGACTACAAGCACCGGATTTATCATCCCTACTCATATTCATATGGAGGGAACTGCGGAGATTGTTGTCGCTGAAAAACGAATGATAGAGAAGCTGAAAATACTGAGAATTGGCAGTTAAGCAGATCAATCCAAAATGTGTCATAATCTATTATGAAGAGTAATAAAGATGTATCAGTAGTTGAAACCTCATAATGACGGAAATGACTTTAATAGAGCCATATTGCTCTCTCTGCGTGAGTCATAGAACTTACGTCAATATCTGCAATGACAAAAAGAATGTTTAATAAATAAAGTATGCTGACTAAAAGATTAAAATTAAAAGCATTGTCAGAAGCAATGCTAAGAGACAAAGAAATGGGATGTCTTATGGGAGGATGTGTAATGTGTACTTGTTCATGCTTATACACACACGAGAATGGCATAACATCCGAACAGAATAGCGTTGCAAACTATCATCTTGGTGATTATGGAGGCTATTCTACAGCTGGTTGTAACAATTATTGGACTACAAGCTTTGACAATGGCCCCGTCACAGGCCCCGCTCCTAATTATCAAAATCTACACGCATGAAGAAAAGGAATGTCTGTATAATAATTATTGTGTTGCTACTATCGTCTCTTCTTGCCTATTCGCAGAATAAGAACAGACGCTACGTTTCTCCACCTTCCGGCAGATCGTTGGGAGAGGAAATCGTCATAGACACCTCGTTTATGAAGGTCTATTATGCCATGAATGCTGACAACGTAAGAAACCAGAATACTTATTTGGACTTCCAGTGTCTGGAGATAGGAAAAAAATATGCCAAATACTACAGCCTCTTTTTGAAAGACGCAGAGGAAACGCAAAAAGCATGGATACGCGAACATCCCCAAGCACAAAGCATACAGCATTTCTTTCCCAAAAACAAATATGGCGTATGGAGCGAGTATCAATACTCCGACTTTTTCATACATCAAGGCGTTCTTACAGAATACTCAACTATGCCCTTTGGGTTGGAAAAAGAAAATGCCGTACACAAAGAGCCATACCCGAAACAGCAATGGGAAATCCAAACAGAAACATGTATGGTCTGTAACACCTTGTGCCAAAAGGCAACGTGCCATTTTAGTGGCCGGGATTTTACGGCTTGGTTTGCTTGTAAGATTCCCATTAAGTATGGACCATGGAAATTTGGAGGACTGCCGGGCATCATCATGAAAGTAGAAGACTCTAACCGACTGTATTCGTTTGAATGTGTGAAAATAGAAAAAAGCAAAGCCCCCATCATCTCACATGAATACGGCAACTACAAAGAAAAAAAGCGTGCAGACATATTGAAGCTGCAACGTTTAGCTAATGAGGATTGGTTAAAGACAATTGGTTTCTGCAATATGAAAGGGGAAGCAATATCAAAATTCGTTCCATATGAGCCTTTAGAGCTAAAGTAGTTTATCGCTGCTTTAGCTCTCTACAACCACATGTTATTTTAGGTATCCTCTGAAAAATAGCCTCTGGTTGCGTTTAGGCAACTTGAGGTGAGCTTGCCGAACCCGCATATTTGCTTATAGGCAGATATCAAGGAGGGAGGGGACATGCGCCGCCTTATAAGCCCGGACAGAAAGGCCTGAGCCGCCCGACATCATCCCTTTTGTCTTGCTTTCTCATCCGAAAATGATTCATTTACAAAAGTTTTGGCGATAACCCTCCACGTTTATTTCTTTTTGTACAATGCTCTCTCTGCCAACTGGCTGGAGCGGCTCACAAAAGAAAAGGAGCTTGCCGTCTATACCTACAGCGGACAGCAACGCACAGGCTACACCTACACCGAGCATTATCGTCCCTTGGAGGCCGGCATCGGCATACACGAGACACAGACCTCACGCGACAAGTCCCATAATTTGGAGCTGGCTCACAAATACACTAACAAGCTCATCAAGCAGTACATACCAAAAGGTACAAACATCAACATGGTCATCGACAGCAAAATTGCAGCAATTCAGAAGAAAATCAATACTAGACCATGAGAAGTATTAAAATTTAATACATCAAATGAAATCTTTTTCAAATAATACACTTAACTTTGTAAGCAAATTGCATTTGCCTGTTGACTCTA
>CAZAWC010000153.1:0-4758 GCA_964488595.1 uncultured Staphylococcus sp.
GGTGGTCTGTTCATAGTGCTTTCCTTGTTCATCAGCCGTCCTTTCTGCCGTTTTGTATGTCCCACGGGTTCTTTGTTGAAGCAAGTATAATCCTGTCGGTCCCCAAATTACGTAAATTCCCTATAAACAAATAAAAATCTGACATGAAAAGTTATCATTGGATAATTGTGCTATTGGCGGTTGCACTGGTTGTGGTTTCGGTGCGGCTTAGTGCCGTCTCTTCATCTGAGAAAAATGATGTCAATGTTTCAGACGGTGTGATTGATTGCATCATGACACGCGCGAGTGTAAGGAGTTACACTGATGAACAGGTTAGCGACAGCATTGTTAATATAATCCTGCGGGCAGGCATGGCTGCGCCAACGGCTGCCAATCAGCAACCCTGGCACTTTGTGGTTGTCAATGAGCATAATTTAAAGGATTCGATCACTGCGGCTTTTGAGTACACCAAGATGGTGGAGCATTGCAGTTTTGCTGTGGTGGTCTGTGGAGATATGGATAACCTCTTCGAGGGGGATATACCGGATGGTGGATTCTGGGTGGAAGACTGTTCAGCTGCATCTGAGAATATGCTCATAGGCGCCCACGCGCTTGGTGTGGGTGGCGTATGGTGCGGGATTTATCCTCTTAAAGACCGCGAACAGCGTCTGCGTGCTATTCTTAACCTGCCCTCCAATCTGACACCCCTCAACGTGATGGCTTTCGGGTATCCGGCTCAACCAGTAGCACCAAAAGACAAGTGGGCTCCAGCAAAAATTCATTATAATGCCTACTGAAATATGGAACATAAGATGCGCCGTTTCAAACAGCAGCTCTTAATAGAGGAATCCGAACGAATTCTTTCAGGGGGTACCAATGGAGTCCTCTCGCTTGTGGATACTGACGGTGCGCCATACGGAGTGCCGGTGAGCTATGCTTATGATGGAGAATGGCACATTTATCTGCATAGTGCGATCTCAGGTCACAAGATAGACTGCATCAATTCAGATTCACGGTGTTCGTTTTGTGTGATTGAAAAGGATCATATAGTGCCTGAAGAGTTTACCACTTATTACCGAAGCGTGATAGTGACAGGAAAAATCCGGATTCTTTCCAATCCACAAGACATTCATCACGGGCTTGTGCTTCTATGCGATAAATACAGTCCTGATATGGATGCCACTGATGAGATAGCCAAATGTATAAATCGTGTGAAAGTCCTTCGTATAGACATTGAGCGAATGACAGGAAAGCAGGCGATAGAACTTGTTCGTCAAGATGGGAATTATTAGATCAATCCTTTTCTGTCTTTCCGCTGTAAAATCATGTTTAAGAATTTCAAAGGATACCTCCTCGCGGCATTGGCTGCAGCAGCCTACGGCACCAATCCGGCTTTTGCCATTCCGCTCTATGAGATGGGTATGAATCCTAACTCGGTCCTCCTGTTCCGCTATCTTCTCGGTCTGCCGTTGATAGCATGTATAATGACAGTGCGCCACCTATCCTTCCGGCTCCGTAAGGATGAGATGCCGTTTGTCGTCATACTGGGCTTCCTTATGGCCCTGTCATCCCTGACGCTGTTCGAGAGCTACAGATATATGAACTCAGGGATCGCTTCGACGCTGCTCTTTGTCTATCCCATTATGGTGGCGGTGTCGATGATGTTTCTTTTTCACGAGAAGTTCAAGGCTTCCATTGGTCTGTGTCTGATCATCATGAGCGCGGGATTGATGCTGCTGATGAGAACAGGGGGAAATGAAGCCATAAGCCTGACGGGAGTGCTGCTCGTGATGATCTCCGCAGGGACTTATGCCATCTACATCATTCTTGTCAACGTGTCCAAGACCGTGAGGAGCATACCCACCACGAAGTTGCTGTTTTATGTCCTGATGAGCGGATCGTTGTTCTACCTTGTCCTGATACCATTCGGTTTTGGCGTGACGCTGCCGGCTCGACACAGCGGATGGTGGTCATTGGCGGCACTCGCGATAATTCCCACTGTGATGTCGCTTGCGTGCACCACGCGGGCCATACAGCTCATTGGCTCCACCCCGACAGCGATTTTCGGCGCATTGGAACCGGTCTCGGCCGTGATCCTCAGCGTCACGTTTCTTGATCAGCCGATCACCCTGCATGAAGTGGCCGGCGGTGTCCTCATCATCATGGCTACGACAATCGTCATGGCCGACAGCTCGGTCGACAGGTTGCTCCTCCACGTGCGCAAGATGTTCCCCCGCCGTCGCAGTGACCATCCCGCTCCATGACCGCTGTCATGAAAATGCTTAACATATTTTAGCTGTATGGATAGGGGTAATTCCGACTTTTGTAGTAATTTTGCTATACGGTATGCCACCCTGCAAAAGGGGACCGGAACTATCATCCTGAATGAGGCAGCCGTAACATCATAGCGTGAAAAAACTAACCACATAATAGTAAACTTCAATATGGGACTTTTTGATAAAGTATTCAACAAAGCACCTAAGGCAGAGCCGCTGAACGCACAGGAGGCTTTTGCAGGCATAGCATTGGCTATGGCCGGTGCAGACGGCAGCATTGCCGAATCGGAATGGGACGGGATAGTGAACTATATCCGTCGTCTCCGTCTCTATGACAATTATTCGGGCCCGGCATTTGACAAGATGTTTGACAAGGTGTTCCGTATCCTTCGCAACGAAGGACCGGCCGCCTTGGTGGATGCCTCAGTCAAGGGACTTCCCGAGGACCTCAAGCTCACTTCATTCGCATGCGCCGTCGACATAGCCCTTGCCGACGGAGTGGTGGAGGATGAGGAAAAAGAGGTGATCAACCAGCTGGCTGAGGCTCTGGAGATCCCCGAGGAGACCGCTATTCAGATCATAGAGGTGCTCATCATCAAGAACAAGGCTTGAGTCATTAGCGCCCCGCATCACACCGGAGTGGCAGGACCCGCATCCCGCCACTCCGTTTTTTCAGCTATTCCCCTCAGCACCCCCAAACCCTATTGGCCCAACAGCCCTAAAGCGTGGCAGGGGGCGAACATAGGAGGGGGGATGGGTGTTTGTAAAGTATAAAATTCATCAATTATGCTTTACGACTATATTGCCGATATATTCCGCAACAATCCCGAAATACCTATTTTTCTGACTATCGGTATCGGTTTTTGGCTCGGAAACCTGAAGTTCAAATCGTTTTCACTCGGTCCGGTGACCGCCACTCTGATAGCGGGCGTGATAATCGGTCAGATGGATATTCCTGTCTCGGCTACCTTAAAGTCTGTGGCCTTCATGCTCTTTCTCTTTGCTATAGGTTACTCCGTTGGCCCGCAGTTTTTCCGCTCGCTCAAAGGAGATGGCCTGAAACAGATAGGATTCGCATGCGTGGAAGTTGTCCTGTGCATAGCCACAGTGGCTGTGGTGAGCATCATCATGGGTTATGACAAGGGTCAGGCCGTAGGGTTGTTTTCAGGGTCACAGGCTTTCTCGGCTGTGATCGGTGTCGGTTCGAGCACCATCAGGTCGCTTGGTCTCCCCCCGGAGCAGACAGACCGCTTGCTCTCTATCATCCCGGCCTGCTATGCTGTGTGCTATGTGTTTGGCACCATTGGTTCGGCTTGGGTGATAGCTAATTTAGGCCCCAGACTGTTGGGCGGTTTGTCCAAGGTTAAGCAACAGACGGCGCAGCTCGAAGCCGAGATGGACAATGGCGACATAGTGGCCGATCCCGGCACATTCGTGGCCAACCGTCCCATCTCGTTCCGCGCCTATCGTGCGGAGTCGGATTATTTCACCCATCCCCGTTCGGTCGAAGAGATCGAACGCCATATCGAGAAGATGGGTCTGAGGCATTTCATAGAGCGTCTCCGTCTGCGTGGCGAGATAGAGGATCCTCAACCGAATCTCAAGGTGAGAAAAGGTGACATCATCGTGCTGAGCGGGCGCAGGGAGACGATAATCGACGATGCTGGCTGGATAGGGTCGGAGGTCACAGACCATGAGCTGCTGAATTTCACCGCCGAAAATCTGCCCGTGACGGTGTCAAAGTCGGGGGCGGCAGGCATGACGCTTGCCGAACTGAGGAGCAAGGACTATATGCGCGGTGTGATGGTGCGCAAGGTCTTGCGCGAAGATGTCAGCATCCCCATGAAAGCCAAGACAGTGCTCGAGAAGGGGGATGTCCTCACACTGGTAGGCTTGCCGCAAGATGTGGCGGTGGCGGTGGCCGAGATCGGTTTCTCCGACCGTCCCACAGAGGCAACCGATGTGGTGTTCATCGGGCTTGGCATTGCCGTCGGCTGTTTCATCGGGGCATTGACCTTCTACTGCGACGGCATCCCCGTCTCACTGAGCACAAGCGGAGGCGCCATCCTTGCCGGACTGCTGCTGGGATGGTTGCGCAACAAGCGTCCCACCTTCGGCCGTATTCCCCGCCCGGTGGTATGGTTTATGAACAATGTGGGCCTCAACCTCTTTATCGCCGTGGTGGGGCTCGGTGCAGGACCGACATTCTTGGCCGGGCTTAAATCTGTCGGTGTTGAGTTTTTCTTGGCCGGCATTGTGTGCACATCGGTCCCTCTCATCCTGTCCACACTCATAGCGGCCAAATTGTTCCGCTTCCATCCCGCGATAGCGCTGGGATGCGTTGCGGGCAGCCGCAATGCCGTGGCGGCCCTCGGCGCCATACAGGATAATCTCGACAGCACCCTGCCCGCCATGAGCTATACGGTGACCTATGCCGTGGGGAGCATATTGCTCATCTTCGCCGGCATGATCATCCCCCTCATTGTATAATGCCCGAGAGGAA
>CAZAWC010000154.1:0-4716 GCA_964488595.1 uncultured Staphylococcus sp.
TCGAAAAAGGCATA
Organism: uncultured Staphylococcus sp.; assembly: GCA_964488595.1. Classification (GTDB taxonomy): domain Bacteria; phylum Bacteroidota; class Bacteroidia; order Bacteroidales; family Muribaculaceae; genus Duncaniella. The sequence goes on from CAZAWC010000154.1 coordinate 15, forward strand.
GTGAAATAAGCAAATTGCTTATTTCACTATGCCTTTTTCGAGGTATTCTTCGAGGTTGAGGCGGACTTTTTCGCCGGCGCGTTCTACGGCTACTTTTGCCATATCGGCGTCTACCATCAGGTTGACGAGCTGCTCGAAGGAAGTCTTCTTTGTCGGGTCCCAACCTAACTTCTCCTTTGCCTTTGTCGGATCGCCCCAGAGGTTTACTACGTCAGTAGGTCGATAGAAGTCGGGTGATACTTCGATCACGACCTTGCCGGTTGCCTTGTCGATGCCTTTCTCATTCACTCCTTCTCCTTCAAATTCCAATTCGATTCCAGCTCGACGGAAAGCATAAATGCAGAACTCGCGCACAGAATGCTGTTCGCCAGTTGCAATCACATAGTCATCAGGTTCTGGTTGCTGGAGAATGAGCCACATACACTCCACATAATCCTTTGCATAACCCCAGTCTCGCAATGAATCAAGGTTGCCGAGGTAGAGTTTATCTTGCTTTCCTTGTGCGATACGGGCAGCAGCAAGAGTAATCTTGCGGGTAACGAAGGTCTCCCCTCTCCTCTCCGACTCATGGTTGAAGAGGATACCGGAGCAAGCAAACATATTGTAAGCCTCGCGGTACTCCTTCACAATCCAGAAACCATAGAGTTTTGCAACTGCGTATGGGCTGTAGGGATGGAAGGGTGTATTCTCATTCTGCGGCACTTCCTCCACCTTTCCGTACAGCTCAGAAGTGGAAGCCTGATAGAAACGGCAGGTGTCCGCCAATCCGCACTGACGTATACCCTCGAGAAGACGGAGAACGCCTGTCGCATCCACATCAGCCGTGAACTCCGGGGAATCGAAGCTCACCTGCACATGACTCTGGGCAGCGAGATTATAGACCTCGTCAGGGCGTACCTTGTTGAGGACTTGGATAATCGACATAGAGTCGCCCAGATCCGCATAATGGAGGTGGAACTGGGGATGACCCTCAAGATGCGCGATACGTTCGCGGAAATCAACGGATGAGCGACGGATAGTGCCGTGCACATCATAACCTTTCTCTATAAGTAGTTCGGCAAGATACGAGCCATCCTGGCCCGTAATGCCTGTGATTAATGCTTTTTTCATGTCTCAAATTATGTTATTGAGTAATTTTGGTTTTGAGTAAATTTATAGCTTTTATGAAATACCGTAGTGAAACAAAAAAATTATTAGATTTTATGCCATTCTTTTTTAATGCCCTCACGATATCTTTTGAAATTTGATTATGACTTCTGAGTCCAGACGTAGAGACGCCTCCAGTTCTCATTGTTACAAAGTCCATAGGGATGTAGTTTGCTTTGATATTATGAATCATTAATAGCCTTACCAACATTTCAAAATCAGCACCAATGGGATAGTCTAAATCATAATTTCCATATTTTAGATACAAATCTCGTTTACAATAAAATGAAGGATGAGCTGGCATAAACCCAAAGCGCATTTTCCAAGGAGCAAAGTCTTTTGAGGAGAAATATCTGACTGTCTTATCCAAATTATCCCCATTTACAAAATGTATGTCTCCATAGACTGCATCATTACCCTTAATATTATCAGCAATCGATTTTAGGATAGACGATGAAGAATAAAAATCATCACTATTTAGAACTCCTACCACTTCTCCGTCAGCAAGTTCAATTCCTTTATTCATTGCATCGTACAAACCTCTGTCTTTTTCGCTAATCCATTTTAGTTTTCCTTTATACAGAGGCTCAAATTCTTTAATAATTTCTATTGTTTCATCCTTAGATCCTCCATCTACTATCACATGCTGATAATCAGAATAGTCTTGGGATAATACACTTTTGATTGTATCGCGAAGAGTGGCACCACTGTTATAGGTGGCGGTGATAATTGAGATTTTCATTACTTTATAATATTAATAATTAGTATCGAAATTACATATAAACTCTTTTAACCACCAGAACCAATTGACACAACCTATTTTTTAATTGTTGAAAACGCGTATATTTACTTTTTTTAGCGGTGAAGGAAGTATTTTCTTTATGTCTCCTAAATAAAATCCCTTTATAGGGAATAAATTCTAAATTATACTTTAAATCAGCAATACTCCCAATCCAATTATCATGGAAAAAGGAAGTTGTATTAGGAACTGGAAGACATTTGTCTAATACTTTTCTTCTAAACGCCATACAACAACCCAAATAAGAATTTCTTACTAAATTATTAATGAATCCTGCCTTGGAATTATGTGCTTGAGAAAAGGATGGCGATATAACGTCTAAATTTTCATCCACAACAATTGCATCATGGACAATGCAATCGTTCACTTCCAAAGCATCTAAACACACTCTTATTTTATCAGGCATCCAAACATCATCTTGATCTGCCAAGAATATATACTCGCCGTTAGCATGACGTAATGAATTAGAAAAATTAGCATTTACCCCGTGGCTTCCTGTATTCTGATAAACCTTGATTCTATTATCTTGATAGGATAATAGTATGGCCACTGTGTTATCTGTTGATCCATCATCTGATACAATAAGTTCATCATTATCCCCTAATTGATCAAGGATAGAATCAATTTGTTCTTTGATATATTTTTGACCATTGTAAGTGGCCATGCACACAGAAATCATCTAAAATAGGTATTAACAAGAATAGATAATGGTTTTGTAGATTTAGATGTCATACATATACTCAAGGCTCGTTTAATTACAGCTAAATGAATCCATATTCTATTCCTTTTCTTCTTACATTTGAAATTTTTAATCGATAGACAAAATAGCCTAAATCTATTTATTTTTTGAACTTTAGACTGTTCTTGATTACTAAAGGATTGGGAACATTCAACATCAATGACTCTTCCGTTTTGACATATTTCACTTAATTTTTCTAAAAATTGAAAATCTGAAAAATCGAGAAAAACACTCTCGTTATATCCACCAGCTGCTATAAAAGTATTTACATTTACCATCATGCCGCTATTTATTACGCTAAAATTCGACAAATCAATCAAGTCACCTGGTTTGATATGCCCATCCTTGTACCATAAATACTTTATATTTTTGAGCGGGGACATCACTTTCCTCTTGTTCATAAAGACTATTGGACAAAACAAATTGTCTTTAGGATACTGCTTTATGCTTTTTTCATATATTTTAAAGGCATTCTTAGAAAAAAGTGTGTCTTGGTCAGTAAATAGAATCCATTTATACTTATTTTTATTAGCATACTCAACAGCAATATTATAAGCCTTGCTTAATCCCTCATTTTTACCGGTTGTTTTATATATCCAATTTTGAGGAAGTTGAGATTTTGAGGTAAGCGACTTTTCGGAATTATCATATATAAATACATCATCTTCATTCTTTAATAAGCTTTGATATGTGTTAGTCTTAAATAAATCTTGATTATATACGACACAACAAATGAGAATTTTTTCCATTCTTATAGTAATATTTAGCTACACAATAACTAACCATAACAAACCCCATACCTATAGGATTTGTTATGAACGGATTAAATAATGATTGTATATAGACCATCAAGGAGCCAACATAATAAAGTTTTACTAGACCAGGGTTAAAAGACTTCTTATAGTATCTATAAATACAGAATAGGAAGTAACACCAGAAGCAAATAGATAATATACCGGATTTTTGGAATATTTCAAGAAATGAATTTTCCATGTGCACCTTTCTTATCGGGACTCCGTTACCATATCCGTGACCCACCCACATGCTTATGATATTTGCATCTTCAACTACTTGATTAAAAGTTATAACTCGTACCTCATCTCCTTCTTGCCTCTCATCCGGTGTCAACATAGATACAGCAAAAGTGCCAAAGATACCACCTATAATTGAAATTATGACTATTGCTAATTTTCTTTTAGCACTTCTTGTCGAGAGATAATAGTAGATTAAAATCCCTATGGCTGTAATGATATAAAATCCTCTTGTGAGAGTAAAGAAAATTGCAATTAAAATAAGAACAAAAGGTAATTTTTTCTTTCTATTCAACCAAAAGATCAAACCAATAGGCAAGTATAAGAACCCTTTATAAAACAATTCTCCACTTGTTCCTCGAAACATAAAGTCACTTTGAGAGGAGGTGGAACTATAGACACTCATAAATGTCACGAGACCTAATACTTTCAAAATTAATAAGTACATCAGATATATTCCAGCCATCATCAATGGTATATATAGGAATATCTTATCTAATAACTTTATGCATTTATCGGATCTAATCAACAATAATAAAAACGGGAATATCAAGAAATAAGAGAGAGGTTTGATATCCTCAACTAAAAATTCTATCTTTGCCCCATTAATTATCCCTAATGCGATTGACAACGAAAATAAAGTAAGAAATAAAAGGATAATTTTAACATCTGTAGAAGAGAATAATGGACGATATTTTATACAGAATAATGTTGTAAAACCAACACAAACCACATATAACATCATTCTTAATGTGATTGGCCCGAATTTTACAATTTGACCACTTCCACACAACACCAGTTCTATCAATGTTATACATCCGATTAAATAAAGAAGTCTATTAAGCTTAATTGTTGTAAGTTTCTCTACCATCACATTAATTTTATATGCCCAACTTATGGCGCTTGAATTTTATTCTGAAAATTACTTAAATAGGACAATTGATTAATTAATCAAGTAAGCATTAGCATTCTCTTGGAAGATCTCAA
>CAZAWC010000155.1:0-4659 GCA_964488595.1 uncultured Staphylococcus sp.
CCTCCATATTGGCATAGTGAGTGTCGTAGGGAAGATCATCTGACAATAGATAATACCCACCTTGGCCACCTCGCCTGCATTGCATGCGGCGAGGAATCCGCCATTGTCCTCAACGGCGAGGAAGAGCTTCCATGCCTCGGCGGCGAGCGACACTGTCAGGGTCTCTACATAATAAGAACCACCGGCGGGGTCCACGACCTTGTCGAGATGACTCTCCTCCTTGAGGAGATGCTGCTGATTGCGGGCTATGCGCTCCGAGAACTCGTCGGGCTTCTTGTAGGGCACGTCGAAGGGCACCACCGTGATCGAGTCGACACCGGCGAGAGCGGCCGACATAGCCTCGGTCTGCGAGCGGAGCAGATTGACATGTGCGTCATAGAGGGTCTGGTTGAAGCGCGAGGTCGAGGCATGAGCCACCATCTTGCAGCTGTCCTGCGAAGCGGGCTGATACTGGGCCACGATCTGTGCCCACATCATGCGGGCGGCACGGAACTTGGCAAGCTCCATGAAGAAGTTGCTCGACACACCCATATTGAACTTGATGCGCGAGGCCACCTCGTCGGCTGAGAGGCCTGCCTCGGTGAGGAGGGTCATCCACGAGGCTCCCCATGCCAGAGCATAGCCGAGTTCTTGGAAGATGTAAGCGCCGGCATCGGCAAGCATCACGGAGTCGACGGCAAGCACCTTGAGGCCGGGAAGGGTCTTGGCTGCGGCAACGATAGCCACACCCATGCTCTTGACGGTCTCGGCATCCATCTCGATACCCTTGCGCAGGGGCTTCTTGAAGGGATTGAAGTCGACCGAGCCCTTGAGCTCTTTCTCGACGCCCTTCTCGGCCGCATAGACGGCGAGCGCCTCGACGAGGGGGAGGGCCTTCTTGAGGCAGCAGGTGAAATTGACCTCTACCTTTGCGAGGTCTATCCCCTCGAGCAGCTCCCTGAGAGCCTCTACAGAGGGGTCGGAGATATGAAATCCGAGCGAGGTGACACCCTTGGTGAGGGCATCGAGAGCTGTGCGGTTGGCCTCAGCGATGGTGTCGGCCACTATTTCCTGACGCACGAGCCAGTCATTGTCCATGCGTGTGCCGCGCAGATAGGGATACTCGCCCGGGAGCGAGTCGGTGGTAGCGAGGTCGGCGATATCCTCCGAGCGATACATCGGCTGGAGATTAAACCCCTCGTTGGTGCGCCACACCAGCTTCTTGTCGAATGGCGCGCCTTTCAGGTCAGCCTCCACCTTGGCCTTCCACTCTGCGGTGGTGACGGGGGGAAACTGCTCAAACAACTTTTCTCTTTTTTCTGCCATGATTTATGGTAATTAGATCAATTCAGAATATGATATTAATTTTCAATGTGCAAAGGTAATGGTTATTTTCTTAATTAAAGAAATTTTTCCTTAAAATCTTTCCGTCGCCAGCGGAGCGCAATGCGGTAATCATCCGTTGGGTTTAATAAATCTCTGTGTCGGATCAACATTGTCATGAATAGGACAAGGCCCCGCCGTGATGGCAGGGCCTCGGGAGATGGCTGAGAATAGAACGCGTGGATTATCGCACCACAAACTTGGCCGGGAGGGTCTTGTGGCCGAGCTGCAGCACGGCTATATAGACCCCGGGGATGAGCTGTGAGGACAGGAGAGGGAGGGTGTAGACAGCTCCATTCTCGAGGCTGCCGAGAGGGATGCGCGCCACAAGCGCTCCGGAGGCTGTAAACACCTCAACTACAGGCGATGACACCTCAGAGACGGACACTGTAGCAAGGAGCTCGCCACCGCGACCACTGGAGGTGATGGCAAATGTGTCGCCGGCGGTGGGATCGGCTATCATCTGGCTCACGCTCGAGATCTCGCCTTCCTGCAGCTCGTAGGGGCCGAGGTCGCGGGCCGCTCCATAGACGGGCTGGGCGAGTGCCGGATACTCGTCGGCAAAGGGAACGGCCTTATCAAGACCTGCGTCGACCAGACGGCTGCCGCTCTTGAGTCGGGCAAACTTGACCGGGAGACTGCCATCCTCGCCTCGGGGCGCGAGAGCATCGGCCTCGGAGAGACTCTCGTAGTCGGATCGGCTGAAGCCTGTCACAACATTATTAAAGAATGTCTTGCCCTGCTGAGGGGTCACCCCAAGAGCGTTGTGGCTTTCGGTGCCTACGAGTATCTCCTGACGGCCGAAGCACACATTGTTATAGAACTCGGAGTTGGCTCCCCCACCCGACTCAAACATGAAGTCATAGCCATTGTCGAAGGCGAGACCGCCCACCACGACGTGGCCATCCTTGTGGGAGTTGCAGTCGAACCCCTTGGTGGAGCCGCTCTTATTGTTGCCAAAGGCCACGCAGTTGTAGGCATAGTGGACGCCGCGCGAGCTGCCCCCCGTGCCGTTGCCTCCCAGCTTGATGCCGTTGCCGTTGCCCGAGAAGCCGGGGCCTTTATCGAAATATTCGTAGACCCACGTGTGGTCCTCGGCCTTACCCGACTCCCATGCCCAGCACTCGACGAGAGTGACCGAGAAGTCGGTCTCATAGAGATCCCATGCGTCGTCGCTGTTGCGCCATGCGCGGCATCGGATGAAGCGGTTGCCGATGCCGTTGTGCATCTTGCAGGCAAATCCGTCGGCATCGCTGCCATAGTTGGCGTCATAGTCACAGTTGTGGTGCGAGTCGCAGTCGATGATGGTGTTGTAGGCACAGAAGGTGCCGTCATTGTGCGAGCCCAGCCCGCTGTCCGAGAAGTTGTGGCCGAAGCCCATCTGCAGGCCCGAGTCGAGGTTGTAGCTGAACTCACACCGCTCTATGGTGTTGTGACTGCCCTCGAGCTTTATTCCGTTGTCGGCAGCGTGCATGATGTGGAGGCCATAGAGATGCCAATAGTTGCCTGTGAGGAGTATGCCGCGGTCGCCCACCTTGGAGCGGTCGCGGTTGCAGTCGAGGAGTTGCTGCTCGAAGTCAAATATTGGATGCTCATCCTCATATGCCGCGATGGTGATAGGCGCGTCGGGGGTGCCCGAAGTGCGGATTCTCACCGTGAGCTTGCCGCTGCCGTCACGGGCGGTGAAGTGGTAGCGTCCTCCGCGACAGTAGATGATGTCGCCCGGGGCGGCTGCATTGACAGCCTTCTGGAGGTTGAGCCACGGGGCGTCAATGCTGCCAGCAGCAGAGTCATCACCATCGGGGGCGATGAAATACTCATGGTTGTCACTGTCAGCTCCGGTAGCCTTGACGGTCACTGCCCCTTGGGCACCCCCGCCGGCAAATGAGACAGTAGCCGTGCGCTCGCCATAGGCCGCCGGCGCGAAGCGGACGGTCAGCGTCCCCTCAAGGATGCCCGCGGAATAATCCATCGACACCTGCGGAGAGTATGTGACGCCGTCGAGACTCAGGGTCACTTCGTCGCTCGACGAGGTGACGGCCACTGACCCCGCGGCGGGGTCGAGATACTTGCCAGTGACCCTCAGGGTCCTCTCATTGGCGCCACCGACCTTGGTCTTCATGAAGTCAAGCGTCGACGGCGAGAATGAGAATGACGGCACCGTAAGAGTGGAGAGCGTAAGGGAAGAAGCCCCGGCGGTAAGATAATTGCGCTTATCGCCATCGCCGTTATACTCGAATACCCCGAGCGTATATTTAGTGCCCGGCTCGAGCCCCTCGGCCACGACCGAGGAGAGATCGCCCGAAGCGAGAATCGTGACATCCCCCACCCGCTTCGGGAATTGACCGCTGTATGCCGTGCCATCGTCGGGCGTCCATGTCAGAGTCTCCCCCTCGGTTATTGCCACGAGGCGACCCGTGCCATCACCCTTGGCGATCGAGGCAGACACGGACGTGCCGGTACACCCGGCGGCGCTCAACACGGCCCCTACCCCCGGCTCGGGAGCCAACATCACATACGTCAACTCAATATCATCAAGATAGATCGTGGCACTCTTGCACGTAAATCTCACCCGCACGGGAGCATCGCTGGGCGACGTTATGGCATGCGACGCACTGCCGTAGCTTGACGACGAGGAGACCGACGTGTTGCCGATGGTCTGCCACGTCGCGCCACCGTCCGACGAGGCATCCACCACAAGCTCCTTATTGTTGCCCGACCCGCGGTGACGATAGGCCACCGAGCGGAGCCCCTCAACACCGGGAGTTATCAAGGTGGCATTTGTGCTCATGGCCGCACGATTACTGTTATTATCCTTTTTCACAGTGACACCTGTCGCTGTCCATCCGTCGGGAATACCGCCCGACTCAAAATCCGCAATGATCGACTCGCCCCACGCAGCAACACTCACCGACATGGCACAAGCGAGACAGAAAGATTTAAACATAGTATTTTTCACAAAAGATTCTTGGTAGTAAATGTTTGTTTCGCAAAGATATATCATTTGCCGGTAATCTCCAACACCCCCAGCGGGTATTTAACACAACCCACTCACCCCACACCCAGTCGGCCACCCACGACCTAACTGCAGAAAAGCCACTGTGGACTCAGTGAAAAACTCGAAAAAAATCTCATTCGCCAAAAAAACCGCCTGCAAATTTGGAAAATTCGATAGAAAGCCATAACTTTGCACCGCAAATAAAGCCAAGCCCGGCCCCAATTCTTCTATCGAGCTTAGCATCAGGTCCTATAGCTCAGTTGGTTAGAGCAACAGACTCATAATCTGTGGGTCCTAGG
>CAZAWC010000156.1:0-4631 GCA_964488595.1 uncultured Staphylococcus sp.
AGGTGAGGCGGCATTTTCCTTCCATAATTCTCTATTTTACATAATATGGATTATGAGCAAGATAAGAAGTCCCACTATTTAACCCTTATTTACTTACAAATTATTACATTAACCCTAAAAAAACTTATAAATTATGAGACGTAGACGTAGAGGCGGACGCCGCCGTAGGAGATATAAAAAGGTTTCACGCATTTCCTTTACTCGCGGAGGAATCAGAATATAAGAAATATGAGATGTATCTCGCCTGTAAATATTCGCAATCCGGATTGGGATGGCATAAGGAATCAATATATAGCTGTCCCATGTGGAATATGTTCTGCATGCCTTTCGAACAAGCGTAGGCAATGGACTTTCCGTTTGGAGAATGAAGTAGCTACAAGCACATCCGGATATTTTATAACATTAACTTATAATAATGAGAACTGCCCTATTTGTGTTAATAAACGCGATTGTCAATTATGGCTTAAGAGATTTCGAAAGAATCTTGAACCATATTATAAGAGTTTTACGAAAGAAACTCAGCCCCCTCGTGTCCGGTACTTTTTGGTCTCAGAATATGGAGACCGCTTTGGGCGTCCTCATTACCATGTTATACTTTTTAACTATCCTCATGATAGCGAAGTTCTCCGGCAAGATTTGAAAAAGTCTTGGAATTTGTGTGACCCCGAATGGTTCGACCGTGGCGATACGGTACAGCCTGTTCACCCTGCAAATATCAATTATGTGTGTAAATATTGCCTTGGTACTTTACAGGATGATGACCCTCTAAGTAAGAATTTTATGCTTTGTAGCCGTAAGCCCGGCATAGGAGCAAATTTCCTTACTCCCCAGATGATAGATTATGTCAGGCAACGTTGTGACGGAACTATCAAACATCATGGCTTACCCATGATATTACCTCGTTTTTATGAATCAAAAATTTTTAATACAGATGAATGGAAAGGTAAACTTAAGACAAATCGTTATTTTCATCAAAAAGATTATTTGGCTCTTATTCAGAAGCAATTCGGAGTTTCCGAAGAAAGAGCAATCCGCATTTATCATGCGCAACAACAAGAGTTCGATAAAAAAGTAAAGCTTAAAGTTAAAAACGGTAAAAACAATGTCGAAAAGCATTTTTACAACAACCGCAGGCAAAAAGCCGAAGCGGAGCGTCTTCAGCGGCAGGCACTCTTTAGTCACTGCAACTGACATGGGTAAACTTACCCCAATTTTTTGTGAGCCTGTCTGCCCCGGTGATACATTCAAGATGAGCGCCGAGTTATACACTCGTTTTCAGGCTCTTTTATCCCCTGCAATGGCTCATATCGATAGTTACATTCATTTTTTTTATGTTCCGAACCGTCTTATTTATGATGGTTGGCGTCCTTTCATTACCGGAGGAACAAACGGTGCAACAGAAGAAGTTTATCCCCGTTTGAGTGTTCTTGTACAAAATGGTTATCTTGATAAGCAGTATCGTGATCTTAACCATATAGGCAAAATCAAGATGTATAATGATTTGCTTGGTATTGGCTCAAATATTGACTATCTTGGCTTCCCTGTATCTCCCTATTGGGATAATTTGTTATCTGGTAATGATGGTGACCCAAAGGTCACAAAAATGGGTCTTGTATATTATCAATATGATTTGCTTCCTCCCCTATCTCTTTATAGGATTTGGTGTGATTATTTCCGTGATGAGAATTTGGAGCCTATTTACGATATTGACGGTAATGAGGTAGATGAGTTTGTACCTATTAAGTCCGGTATTTATGATTTTTCAGATTATGTGAAAATCAAATCTGTAGAAGGTGGTTTCTCTTACCCTCTTAAGTATGAACTTGAAGGTAAGAACATGATTACCGAAGCTCTCTCCATGCATTATCGTGCATGGGAGAAAGATTACTTCACCTCTGCCCTCCCCTGGGCTCAGCGCGGTGGCGAAGTTATTATTCCCGGTACAAATACTGGTAATATTGATGTTTCTGATATTAAAATTGGTCTTGGTGATAATGGTCATTTAGAACAATTTGATAAATTTCCCGGTTCTTTTGGTGATTATGAGCAAGGTGGTGGCGTTAATGTCTCTACTTCCGGTTCTACTACGCAAGGTAATGTAACTATTTCAAAAAATGTTTTTGGAAATAAACTTGCGGACCAGAATAATAAAATTATTGACTCTTTAGGTGGTTCTTTGATTGTTGATGGAGATTCTTTTGCATCTAAAATAGCTGAACGTCTTGCATTGGTTCAGAACGATGTCGCACAACTTCAAGACCTTTCTACCGCAGAGGGAACTATTAACAACCTTCGTCGTGCTAATGCCCTCCAGCGTTATCTCGAGGCAATGGCTCGCGGTGGTAGCCGCTATATTGAGCAAATTAAGCAGATTTTCGGTGTTACCTCTTCAGATGCCCGTTTGCAGCGTTCAGAGTACCTCGGAGGCGGCAAAGCCCCTGTTGTCATTTCCGAGGTCCTCCAGCAGTCCGGTGACTCTATTTCACCATCAGGTGATGAGCAGGTACTTGGTAGTTATGCAGGACGTGCCGTCTCTGGAAGTCGCTCCCGTTACTTTAAGAGGTTCTTTGAAGAACATGGCTGGGTAATCGGTATTCTCAGCTTCAAACCGCGTATTTCTTATGCAGGTCAAGGAATGCCCCGAAAATTTACAAAATTTGATCGTTTTGACTACCTTAACCCCTACTTTGCTCATCTCGGTGAACAGGAGATTAAGACAAGCGAAATTTATTACGATGCTGAAATGGGTACTCCTGATTCAACGCCTGTTAATGCTACATTTGGTTATGCACCTCGTTACGCTGAGTATAAAGATTTCCCCTCACGTGTTTCTGGCAATATGCGCGGCAATTTGCTTTATTGGAATCTTGCCCGCAAGTTTGAGAAAGCGCCAAACCTCAATGCCGACTTCATTCATGTAACTCCTCAGGATGCTGACCGCATTTTCTCAGTTGATTTCAATCTTAAGAATGTAGTTAAGAATCTTAAAGTTACTGCTGGTGATGAAGATTTGGAATACATTGTTGAGATGCCAAATGACCGCCTTGTCTGTCAACTTAACTTTGACATTAAGATGAAACGTTGTTTACCCCGCAATTCAGTTCCTAGATTATGATACGTTCAAGATCCAAAATTTATGTAAAAGAGCGTGACTACTCCGCTCCATCAGAGACAGTACCCGACCAGACACTAACTATCCGTCAACTCATGCAGCGGTTTGTCCGCGGTCTTCCTCCCTCTGGCGTTGACCGCTCTGACAGCCTTGCCTACGATGAAGAATGTAAGGTTGATAGTAAAGGTTATTTGCATGGCAATGGCGATTGGAACATCGACCCTTGCAACCAGCAAAATCTTGACTTGACAGACATTGACGAAATGGGTCACGAACTTAATGATATCACAAATGCCGAACTTGATAAGTACAGACAGCGCCGAAAACGCGATGATGAATCTGATAAATGAGGTTTACAGTCTCCGTAATCAGATAGACCACCTTTGCAAGCGTTACGAACTCGTTCGTGCAACTCTGCGTGTTAAGGACAAGAAAGAACGTCAGTATCGCGAGTTCCTTGCATCCTGCAACATGCTTGACTATTTCGACGTTCACATCTCAAAAATTTGAACTTCGTAAAAACTATGTTCCTGCCTGCCGTGCCCTCCCGGGTGATAATCGAAGCAAAGCGAAGAGAATCACCCATGAGGCAAGGCATGAATATTTCTTTCTATGAAGAATTAACCGTAACAAAATGATTATGAATATTTTACATATCAAAGAATGCTACACACTGCATAGAGCAATTCTCTCTACTCGCTCCCCCCTTGAGGGGGGGACGGGAGGGGGGGGAGTTTTTGGCACACACCTCTTGTAAATATAGTGCCAAATGACACCTTATTAATTTTTAGCGTGTTATCCCTTGTTTATTGAAATTATTTTATTATTTTTGTAGTGTTATGAATTTAAAAGATGTTTTATCCGGAATCGGTTCAGTTTTAGGTCCTGTCGGCAGTGTAGTCGGCAGTGTCGCTGGTAGCCTCTTAGGCAACAAGTCCCAACAGAATGCCAACAAGGCAAACATGGAACTTGCCAAGTACAAGTATGAAAAAGACCTTGAAATGTGGAACCGTCAAAACGATTATAATACTCCGTCCGCTCAGATGATGCGTTATGCACAGGCAGGTATAAACCCTAACCTTGTAGTTTCACAGGGCAACAGCGGAAATTCCGGTGGCATGCCCGATTTCGCTCAGCCGGAGATGAAGGCTTATACTGGTTGGAATGACCTCGGCATGTCCGATTTTTCCTCTCAGATACTCCAGAAATACCAACTTGACAACATGCGCCAGCAGACCGCTTCAAATATTCATTTGCAGGAAACTCAGGCTAACAAGAACAATGCTGATGCTGTTAATATTGGTCTTAAGTCTAAGACAGAGTATTGGAACGCTGTTATTCGTGCTAAGGAAGCCGGCCTTCTTGATGAGTACGGTGCTAAGAAAGCAGCCCGCGAACTTGATTTACTTGATGCTCAGACCGATTCAACCCGCCAGAATATTGAGGAGTCCAAATCTCGTCAGTCTGTCAATGAAGCAAAGATTCCCCAGATCCAACAGGAAATTTCCGAGAGTCTCAG
>CAZAWC010000157.1:0-4562 GCA_964488595.1 uncultured Staphylococcus sp.
AAACCTACGACCATCAGCCGTTCAAGTCGTTCTAATCTTTCATCTATGCTCATATTTTCATCCTTTCTGCTCTGAGTTCTTTGATACTTGACCGATACATGAGCCGCCAACCGACAACTGCAATCAGTGAGAAAAGCACTGAGATAATATATCCGGGTGCGCCCTTGCCGTTGATGATGGTGTCTATCAGGCACCGTACCGAATAAGACACTCCGAAAAGAATCACTATGACTGAGGCGATGACTTGCGCCCGAAGATATATCAATGTGAGAGTCTTCATATTGTCAGTTTGTTGGGAATAGTGCTGAAATGTCAAGATTGTAGCGTTCTGCGATTTGTGTCTGAGCGAGCGCATCGGGTTTTTGCTTACCCTGAATCCACATTCGCACTGTGTTCGTAGAGCGTTTTGTCAGCTCTGCAATATCCTCGATAAAAGTCTGTGCCGGTGTCGGTTTCTCTTTCTCTCGAAGATAGAGGTCTTTGAAACTCATTTTTGTCTGTCGGTTCATATCTCTGATTTTTAATTTGATTTCATTGATGCCCCGGCAGCCGGATTGCTACCGGGGGCGGCTGTTTATGATAGCTTTTTGTTCATTACAGAAATTCAGTAACTAACTCGTAGTCGTAGCTGTCAAACTGGATTCCGAGCTGTATCTTCATTCGGAGATAGCCGTTCACTCCGAGGAGTTTTATTGCTTGCTTGCGGAGAGATTCGCTGCAATATTCATCAGCGTTGCGAATCAAAATCCTTGCAGTCTCGTTAAGCTCGCTATTCATATTGTCGAGCTTTGTTTGTAGTCTTCCGGCTTGCTCTGAGAGCGCGTTGAGAAGAACGCTATCAGCGTGATTCTTGTAGTCTTTGCAGAACACGTCTTTGTCGATGTTCTCTCCGGCGAGATAGTACATCTTCTCAACTTCGGCGTATTTTTCATCTGGCATTGTGAAGCCGGTGCGTGATTCAAATTCTTGTTTATTCATCGTTGCGTTAAATTTTTTTGCAGTTTCTGTGCGTGTTACGCACTATTTTTATTATATTTGCACACTCATTTTCGTTGAATGTGGCAATTACTTTTGTGATTGCGATGCAAAGTTAATATGATATTACCAAATAGGCAATATCCCATTATGTTATTTAACTTTATTTAACAATATGATATTATCTGACCGAATATCCGCTATCGTGGAATACTCCAAACTTAGCATACCTAAGTTTGCTGAATATGTGGGTTTTAAGACCCCTCAAACTGTGCGAGAGTTAATAAAAGGTAATACAAAGACCTTATCTGATGCCGTGCAATATAAGATTACATCGGCATATCCTGAGATAAATCGAGAATGGCTATTGACCGGTGAGGGTGAAATGCTGAATAAAGAAAATGAAAATGAGAGTGAAGTCCTTGACCCGATTCTCGAAAAGAGAGCCGGACGCGATACAGCTCACATGATACCGTTCTATGATGCCGAGACAACCGGAGGCTATCATGGACGTGTGTCATCTTCAAATGAGGAAGTGACTCTGAAGGGTTATATAAACGCCGGTGATTGGTTTGATGGCAGAGAGACGGCTGCAATTCGTCACTTCGGAGATTCGATGCTTGAATATCCGAATGGTTGCGTCCTTGCGGTTCGAGAGGTCCGTGAATTGCGATTGCTTGTGCCAGGACGGAACTATGTAATCGAGACCGATGAATACAGAGTGACGAAACGAGTTCAGAAAGGAAGCGAGAAAGGTTGCATCGCACTATATTCGACGAATCAGGAAAAGTATGTTGATGGTCGGCTAATCTATGAGCCATTTGAAGTCTTCTTTGATGATATACGCCGAATCTTCGCTGTTCTCGGATATATCGTCAATCAGTCCGGCGAGGCTCAACTTGTAAGAACGTAGGAATTATGATTTACCTAATAATCGGAGGTCTCGCGTTTGTGATTTGCGTAGTTCTGCAAGTCCTGGCAAACGATAGACGAAAGAAGAAAGAGCCTCAGATGTCATATCGAGTAATCAGAGCTGAGTCTGATTCTTTTAATCTCAGTATGCAAAGAGATAAGCAACTTATTGATGAGTCAAGGTCCATAATCGCAACGACAAACGATCTGGACGTTCTGAATCGTAGATATGAAACAGTTCTTGAAGCATTTGAGAGAGCCAACAAACGCATTGAGTCAGGAGTGCGAGGGAAAATAACCGGCGCACACGATATTGAAGACGTGAGAAATGAATTGGCAAAGGTTTTCAATAACAACGCTTGTCGCATAGCTCGACACATTTCATCGCTTGCAGATACACCTCGAAAAGCGAAAAACGCGGTTAAGAATCTTGAATTTATAAAAAGCGAGCTGAAAGACTGCTCGAATCGGTCTAATGCCGAGAACGATATTGATACGCTAATTAAAACCCTGAATAAAGATGAAGACAAATGAAGATATGCACCGTCTTCCATTCTTCCTGATAGACCTAATGAAGTCAGTGCTGAATGATGAAGCCGGAGTTGAAGATAAGGCAGATGTGTTGCTGTTTGAGATAGGTCGGCAGCTTGTGAACTGCAACTCTCGAAATGAGCCTAACGCCGACCTTGAATATTTATACGATACTACAAAATGGCTGCTGAATGATGTTATAAAAGCATCTTCAAATGATGAGTCAATCAAAGTCAATATTGCTGACTTCATAGAGATGTATAGCGGCAAAATTCCGTCTGCCACTTTATATAGGTTACATTCGTTGCTGAATCGAGGTGAGGAAACTACAATGATGTCGAATGTGGAAATGGACTTGATTCTACAAGCATGAGTAAGACCCGAAATTACAGTGCAGATACTCTCGCAGTCATGGACCGATTCTTTTCGGCTCTTGAGGCTTGCAAGCAACAAAAGCTCATAAAGACTCTGACTGCATACTGCGATGAGAACGGAATCGACAAGCCTCATTTCTACACACAGAGAAAAGACCGCAATCGCGGATTCTTTGAGATTGGATGGGCGGTGCCATTGGTACGTCAGTGCGGCGTGTCTTCCCGATGGCTACTGACCGGAGTAGGCTCGATGTTTGCAGAATAGCCAAAACATAAAAACAACGGAAAGGGGACTGATGCTCCTTCCCGTTGTTTTTTCACGCTTTTCGTCTTTTTGAGAACGCTTTTGGGCGATTTCAGCACGGATTATTGCCCTTATTCATCATTTTGGGAACGCTCTCCGAATATATCAGGAATCCGGGAGACGGCAGCTTGTTTGTTCTTGTCAAGGACTTTTGCATATATCTGAGTAGTCGTTAGCTCCCGATGTCCGAGTAGTTTGCTGACCGTATAGATGTCAGTTCCTAAATCAAGCATCATGACTGCGAATGTGTGCCTGGCGCAATGAAAAGTAATCGCTTTGTCGATGTTAGCTTTCTGCATCCAAAGTTTCAATATAAAGTTCACGGTGCTTGTTGTTGGTATTCCTTTAAACACTGCATCAGTAGGCTTCCCCCTCGGACCTAACATCTCGGCAGCTTGAGGCGTGATGTCGAGATATTCCTGACCTTTCGTTTTCTTCTGACGGAAGATGATGCGAGTGAATCCGCTCTGCTGTGTGACTTCGCCCCAAGTCAGTTTGATGATGTCGCACTTACGCAATCCGGTCAGGCATGAGAAAAGAAAAGCTCGTTTGATTAGGTCGCTCTCACAGTCCGTTTGAGCGATTCTTTTCACTTCGTCAATAGTCAGATACATTCGAGTGCTTTCAAGCACGGAAAACCCCTCAATTCCACGCATAGGATTATGTGCGATGATTCTGTCTTCGTATGCCTGATTAAGACACGCTCGGAGTTTATTGAAGTACGATACGCGAGAGTTCTGAGAGAGAGGTTTGAGTTCTCCGCGATTGCGGTAGTCACAGCCGTAGGCATAGGCATCTTTTTCGAGATAGTCGCGGAAGCCTTGCACCCACTTAGGGGTGATTTCAGCAAAAGTGATTTTCTTCCTCTTCTCATATCGTTCAAGGTGTTTGAGACAGCATTTCCAATTGCCCCAATTCCCCTGAGACTCTACACCGCGCCGTTTCTCCGTCATTGCTCGGTAGTATTCAAAAAAGAGAGTTTCTTCGGCGTAGTTGTCCTTGAATCCAAATTCGCCGTTCTGAATCTCGACTATGCGCTGCGCCTTGATAGACTGAGCGAGCTGCAACGTCTCTTTGTTTTTTGCCCGGTCTTCTTTCGTCCGTTCAGGAACAAGGTAGAGTTTCAGATATTCATTCACTCGCTTACCATCTCGGCAGATGTCGAGATATAATGCAATCAGTCCGTTTGACCGCTTGCGTTGCCGGAGATATACCGGCTCTTTATTAACTTTCTTCATGTCAGCTTTGCGTTGAATTTTGTTGCGCGTGTTGCGCTACAATAGACGCGCAACAGAATCGCAACACAAAGTTAGCATAAATTTAGCATATATCCGCACACATTTAAAAATATTTTTATTTGCTCCAAAATTCACACAGCCCTCACGACTATGCTATTACTGCGCATTAAACGGCTATCTGAGTGCGTTTTCAATTTCATCGACATTCCCACTCTATTTTCCGATGCA
>CAZAWC010000158.1:0-4537 GCA_964488595.1 uncultured Staphylococcus sp.
GCGACCTCATGGTGAACCGCAACGCTTTCGACCAGATCCAGCAGGCCGGCGGCTACGTGTCGTTCAACTGCGGCGGTGCTCCCGATGCCAACAACCTCCCTATCTCCAAGGAGGTCGCAGACATGGCTATGGACTCGGCTACCTGTATCGGTTGCGGAGCTTGCGTGGCTGCTTGCAAGAACGGCTCGGCCATGCTCTTCGTGTCGGCCAAGGTGAGCCAGTTTGCCCTCCTGCCTCAGGGTCAGGTGGAGCGTGCCCGCCGTGCCCGCGCCATGGTCAAGAAGATGGACGAACTGGGATTCGGCAACTGCACCAACACCGGCGCATGTCAGGCAGAGTGTCCCAAGAACATCTCCATCTCCAACATCGCACGTCTCAACCGCGAGTTCATCAAGGCTAAACTTGCCGATTGATAAACCCGCGTCACATACACCGTTAACCTCCCCGACTCCCGTCATCGTCATGATGCCGGGGGTCGGTTTATTTCCAATCGACCATCATATGTCATTACCCGTATATTCGGCTCCGCTTCAGGGATTCACTGATGCCGTGTGGCGCAGGCTGCATGTCTCGGTGGCCGGGGGCGTGGATACTTATTACACCCCCTTCCTGCGTGTGGAGCGCGGAGAGCCGAGGCGTCGAGACATCCGCGACATCACCGGTAGCGTCGCCGTGCCGCAGATACTGTTCAGGGACATCACCGAGTTCAGGATACTCACCGATGCCGTTCGCTCGGCCGGACACCAGCGTGTTGATCTCAACATGGGGTGTCCGTTCCCGCCGCAGACACGCCACGGCCGCGGCGCGGCCCTCATCGCCAACCCGATCCTCCTCGCCGACGTGGCCCGGGAGATGGAGGAGAGATATGCCGACATGACATTTTCGGTAAAGATGCGCCTCGGCATGAAAGAGCCCGATGAGTGGAAGGGTGTCATCGGAATCCTCAACCGCATGCCCCTCGCGGGCATCGTCATCCATCCACGGGTAGCTTCGCAGCAATACGGAGGTGAGCTTCATGACAGTCAGGTGGAGAAATTCCTCGAAGAGGCTGCTCATCCGGTCATCTTCAACGGCGATATACTCACCCCTGCGGACTGCGCGGATGTGATGAGTCGGCACCCCGGGGTGGCCGGTGTGATGATAGGGCGCGGACTGCTGCAGCGTCCTTCGCTCGCCGCCGAGATTGCTGCCGGCGAGGAGTGGAGCGAACAGAGGCGGCTCGACACACTGCTGAGGCTCAACGCCGAGATTCTCGACGAGTATCGCGACACTCTGTGCGGCGACGCACAGGTGCTCATGAAGATCAAGCCATACTGGGAGTATGCAGAGCCGGTGATCGGCCACCGTGCGGCGAAAGCTATCCGCAAGGCCGGCTCCATGAACACCTTTCTCGCCGCCGTGGCGGCCATAGGCTGACCGCGAGACGGGATTTACTCGGATAATCTCGGATATTTTGCTTAACTTTGTGCATGATTTTTCCCGATAAGATAGAATCAAAGATAGGCTTTGACAACGTTCGCGAGCAGATAGAGCGCCGTTGCCGATGCGAGGGCTCGCGCTCGCTGGCCCGAGCCATGGAGTTTCTCACCGACTTCAAGGCCATCTCATCGTCGCTCGAGGCTGTCGCCGAGATGGTGGCTGCCTCGCAGACCACAGAGACGGTGCCTCTGTCAGGGATCGACGACATCAACGAGCCCCTGTCGCTCATCCGCATCCCCGGCACATTCATTGAGATAAAGGATCTGGTCAAGATACGCAGGATGCTGCGTTGCTTTGCCTCGCTATCAGCATTTTTCGCACGCCACCGCGAGGAGAACGGCCACACCCCCTACCCTCGCCTCACAGCCATTGCCGAGCCGCTCGCCGCAGTGTCGCCTGCCATCGCCGCAGGCATCGACAAGGCGATCGACGAGTCGACCGGGATGGTCAAGGACAATGCCTCGCCCGCGCTGGCCGATATCCGTTCGCGTCTGCGCGGCATGTCGGGCAGAGTCAACTCCATCCTGCGCCGTGTGCTCTCGTCGGCCATCTCGCAGGGTCTCCTCGAGCCTGACACTGTGCCATCCATGCGCGACGGCCGACTGGTGATTCCCGTCCCCCCGATGCACAAACGGCGCATCAGCGGCATAGTCCACGACGAGTCTGCGTCCGGGAAAACAGTCTTCATCGAGCCGGCCGAGGTGGTAGAGGCCAATAACCTGACGCGCGAGCTCCAGATAGAGGAACAGAGGGAGATAGTGCGCATCCTCACCGCCATAGCCGACAGTCTGCGTCCGGCCATCCCCGACCTCACGGATGCGGCGGAGATAGTCTATCACCTCGATTTCATCCACGCCAAGGGCACCTATGCCAAGATAACCGGAGGTGTGATGCCCCACCTGCACGACCGCGAGGAGCTGGAGTGGTATCATGCCTGCCACCCCACGCTGCGCCTCGCGCTCGAGAAACAGGGGCGCGAGATAGTGCCCATCGACATCACGCTCGACAGGGAGAAACGCATCCTTGTGATCTCGGGTCCAAACGCCGGCGGCAAGTCGGTCTGCCTCAAGACGGTGGGAACACTTCAATACATGGCACAGTGCGGCATACTGCCGCCGGTCTACGAAAACTCACACTTCGGGATATTCAAAGACCTCTTTGTCGACATCGGCGACGACCAGTCAATCGAAGATGACCTGTCGACCTACTCCTCACATCTCCGCAGCATGAAGTTCATGCTCCAGCGCGGCCGCAGGGGCTCGCTGTTCCTGATCGACGAGATGGGATCGGGCACCGAGCCTCAGATAGGCGGCGCGCTTGCTCAGGCCATCCTCGAGCAGATGAACCGCGAGGAGATGTGGGGCATCGTCACCACCCACTATCAGAATCTCAAGCAGTTTGCTGAAGACACTCCCGGCCTCATCAACGGCTCGATGCTCTATGACCGTCATCTCATGCAGCCCATGTTCCGCCTCTCGATAGGCAATCCCGGCAGCTCGTTTGCCGTGGAGATAGCCCGCAAGATAGGTCTGCCTAAGGAAATAATCGAGAGTGCCGAGAAAATCGTGGGCTCGGACTACATAAACCTCGACAAGTATCTTCTCGACATCACCCGTGACAAACGTTACTGGGAGAACAAGCGCATCGAGATCCGCCGCAAGGAGAAGCAGCTCGACGAGCGGCTCGAGCAATATGCCGACAATGCCGACACTCTCCGCCGCCAGCGACGCGAGATACTCGACGAAGCAAAGGCCGAGGCCCGAAGGATTCTCGACGGGTCGAACGCCGCAATCGAGCGCACCATAGCCGAGATCAGGCGCACCAACGCCGAGCGCGAAGCCACCCTCGAGGCGCGCCGCAAGCTACGCGAAGACAGACTCGAGCTCGAGAAGGCCGCGACTGGCCCCTCGGGCAACAAGCTCCTCGACAAAGCCCCTAAAAAGAAGGCCCGCAAGGGGGAGCCGTCGGCGGCATCCAAAGAGTCGGCACCGATAGTGCCGGGTGTCAACGTCCGCCTCGACGGGGGCGGCGCGATAGGCACGGTGATCGATGTCAGCGGCAAAAATGCAACTGTCGTCTTCGGCAGCATCAAGACTACCGTCAAGACTGACCGTCTGAAGGCTACCAACGCCCGGCCGCCCGAGAGCAAGAAAGCATCCGTGTCCATGCAGACCATCGACTCGGGCTATGACAGGCGTCTGCAGTTTAAGCAGGAGATAGACCTGCGCGGCATGAGGGCCGACGAGGCCATTCAGGCCGTGACCTATTTCATAGACGACGCCATCCGATTCTCCACCGACCGCGTGCGCATCCTCCACGGCACCGGCACCGGTGCGCTGCGTCAGGCCGTGCGCGAGTATCTGCGCACCGTCCCGGGCGTAGCGTCGTTTTACGACGAGGATGTGCGCTTCGGAGGCGCTGGCATCACGGTGGTCAATCTCAGCTGACCACCACTTTTTGGTATTTACAGCGATAAATCGTAACTTTGTATATCGAACAACAATAACATAACATTTCACCGATATGGCTACAAAACCTTTCAAGTATCAGGAGATGTTCCCTCTGGGACCCGACACCACCGAATACTATCATCTCACCTCAGACTATGTGAAAGTGGAAAACTGGGGCGGCCACGAGTTTCTCGTAATTGAACCCGAGGCCCTCACACTGCTTGCACGCACCTGCACACACGACAACGCCTTCATGCTGCGCAGGGAGCACAATGAGATGGTGGCCAAGATACTCAGCGACCCCGAAGCATCGGAGAACGACAAGTTCGTAGCCCTCACCATGCTGCGCAATGCCGAAGTAGCAGCCAAGGGGCAGCTCCCCTTCTGTCAGGACACAGGCACCGCCATCTGCCACGGCGAGAAGGGTCAGCTCGTCTTCACCGGCTGCAACGACGAGGAGCGCATCTCGGAGGGTGTCTATCTGACATATACCACCGACAACCTGCGCTACTCGCAGAATGCCCCCCTCACCATGTATGACGAGGTGAACACAGGCTGCAACCTCCCTGCTCAGATCGACATCCATGCCACTGAGGGTGATGAATATA
>CAZAWC010000159.1:0-4438 GCA_964488595.1 uncultured Staphylococcus sp.
TCTTACTAATTGCTGAATAGTAGGCATCTTAGTTTCTTTTGTTTGACTTTATAGTGATATTACGTTGTTGCGCTATGCTTTTGGGCTCGCGGAGAGTGTGCTTGCTACACGCAATCGCCGCCTCGACACCGCTGACAATCAGATTGTTAGCCGTGACGTGACGTCGGTATTCTCCTAAAGCGATGCAAAATTACAAATTATTTCGCTAATTACCAAACACTTCCGCACAAAAAAATTCCTGTCCGTCGACAGACAGACAGGAATCATTCCTTTCACCCCCTCAGGGGCTATGTCACTCCACCCAGCTGGGGAGCGGACCTTGGCAGACCAATCCGGGCGTATACGGCGGGGTGTCCGTATCAACACCGTTGGCATGCCATATATCGGTAGTGCCATTGACCCAATTGTTGAACTCCCACCATGCGGTGCCGATATTCACCATCTCACGGGGCCAGTGCCAGCTATAATATGTCATAATCATCTGTGGAGCCACGCCGGCCTTATCATTGGGAGCATTGACCGTGTAAGTACCCTCACCAAACTTGCCGTCAAATCGCGTGAAAGCAGTCTTCGAATCAAGCACAGAGAGGCCTCCTCCCGCATCAAAAGCCACTTTCTCATAGAGCTTCAGCGCGTCATTCGGATCGACAAGCACCCAAAAACCGTGCATCAGGCTGTTATCCTTGTTTATCTCCTTCGGCGGACAACTCGGGTCTATCACCTCGGGAAATTCATAAGGTATGGCAAATGCCACCGTGCGACCCGCAAAGGGCATATCATTACCGTTCACATTGAGCGGCACGGTGTGGTCTGACGCTCCGAGCCAGCGGTGCATCTCGGTACCGATCACAAAGTCGCCCGTCTCTGTAGGCTCCTTGATCTCCGAGAGGTAGGGATTGAGCGAAATATCGACCGTCTGCCCCACCGTGCCATGATACATCAGATAGACCGGCAGAGTGCCTCCCGACGCACGGGGCACAACTATGAGGCGACGATATGTCTTCGGACGGGTGGGATAATGCTGATTGGGAGCGGGATCAGCCGAATCATGGATTATGTCATACACATTCACGACAAGGTCATTGAAGTCCCAGTCAAACGTACCGCCGAGATCCTCGGCAGCAAGATACCAAGGGAAATATTTATCTTCCTTCACCTTATGAAGTTGTGGACGCCCATCCTGACAAGACACACTCTCAATGAGAATCATGCAGTCTGAAAAATCAGGATTACGCTTTAAATTTCCATTCGGTTCAGCCGAAAAACCATAGATATGAGTATAGCTTGATCCACTTTTGGAAAACTCATCGCCACACTCGTCCAAATGCGTGAACGAATAAATACCAGCACTGAAATAGCCTACAGCTCCTCCCAATGACTTCTTGACGTTATTATAAGGGACATCCCAATAATTTTCATCCCCCCACGCCGTCGAATTGAACAATGAATGGGAATAGGAGATGTGATCGCACTCACGACCGAAGCCCTCACGATAGGTATCCTTAAGGCCCGATTTGACATAAAAGCCGACACAATCAGAAGTCGTCGATCCATTAAACCCTGACAGGTCGACACGCATACCCTCAATCTCTAATGTGACATTTTTAGTAGCGATATTCTTAAACAGATATGCGGATTCGCCTGTCTTATCAGTCCAGTTATCAACACCATTGTTCTGAACAAGCGTAATGGCGTTGCAGGGATCGAGGCCTTCGAGATCATAGTGCTTGATATCGTAGTGAGAGCGTTCTGTCTCTGTGTACACACAAACACCTATCAGGTAGTCAGACTCTCCATGTTCATTCTTCTGCCAGAAAACCGGATATACATTCAAGAAAGACACACCATTATAGGTATCCAGATTAAGCCTTAGATTATGCGAGAGTTTATCGTCCTCAGTAGTTCCTCCTCTGAACGGACGCTGCATATAATCATCCCTGCCCGGATAAATATGATCAAACACCTCTTTCTTCAACAAGTCTCCTGTAATGGAGATCTTGCGCTTGGCACTTTTATCCACAGTGGCGTTCAGATCGTTCTTGAGATGATCTGACATGCCACGAGACATTTCGCCATTCAGCTTGAGGACTGTGCCGGGAGCAGCGACATACTCCACATCTTCGCTTACCACGATAAGCTCGTTCACTTCGACGGGCACGGTTACAACCACGGGGGTCACACCCTTGTCGAGATTCATGTCGGCGAAAAGGAATCTTTCAC
Source organism: uncultured Staphylococcus sp. (assembly GCA_964488595.1). Taxonomy (GTDB): domain Bacteria; phylum Bacteroidota; class Bacteroidia; order Bacteroidales; family Muribaculaceae; genus Duncaniella. Next base: position 2,221 of record CAZAWC010000159.1, read on the forward strand.
CTGCCACTTCTGCATACACTTTGGCATGTGTTGGGCGGGGAGTGGAGAGGGAGATGGCTTTATATCGTGCTTCGCTCCAGCTGCGGCCTGTGGCGGGCACGCCAAAGTCGCGCACAAACGTGCGGTCATATTGCTCATACTTGTCAGGCTGTAGCACAGGCGCATCCGAGCACGCCGCCAGACAGAGCACACCGAGCAGCGGCAACGCCAGCCGTCGTACCTTTGACTGTATTTTCATGATTGGGAAAAATAGTTAGATTTATCCTTAAAGAAAGTTGGGAAATGGATCCACGATACATTTTTCCCATGACTCAGGAGTGAAAAGCGTCGTGATATTCCATCTCAAATTATCACAAAAATACGTAACTTTTTCATACCCACCAAATTACCCCCCCGAAATTTAACACACTTTAACATGCGTTATCTCTTCTACTCCAAGTGGACCACATTCACAACCATTGTCGCTTAAAAATTGTCGGGTAATCCACGACCCCCTCTCGGGGGCCGCATACAATTAACCAACAATAGATACCCGCGCCAAGGCACGGGCCTACCAAAGCCACGACCCCCTCTCGGGGGCCGATTTTGAAACCCCTTTCCACATCTCTGGATTGTTCCGCCGCCTCTTTCCATACCCTCGCCGGCTGTTGCTGACGCTACATACCCCTATAGTAGACTGTTGCCGTCACTACTCACCAACACATGAGGCGTGACAACCGGAGGAGAGAGGTTGAACCATCATAACCCCGTGCAAGGCATCATAACCCATACCTCGAGCCTGCGAGACGGCCCCCGAGAGGGGGTCGTGGCCTCGGTAGGCCCCGGCTTTAGCCGGGGTTAAGGTTGAATAGCAACACTTAGCGGCCCCCGACGGGGGTCGTGGATTACCCGCAAGAGCCACACACAAACATGCCCATTCCATCCCCCTCCTCGGATAGTGCGGACAGGTCAGGCGTCGGCCTCCTCGGTGCCGGCAAACTCCATGAGGTAAGCCTTGATGAAGGGGTCGAGGTCGCCGTCCATCACTCCGCCCACGTCGGCGGTCTGATGATTGGTGCGGTGGTCCTTGACGCGGCGGTCGTCAAACACATAGCTGCGTATCTGCGAGCCCCACTCTATCTTCATCTTGCCCGCCTCGATCTTGGCCTGCTCCTGCAGACGGTGCTGCAGCTCCTTGTCATAGAGGATGGATCGCAGCTGGCGCATGGCGTTCTCCTTGTTCTTGGGCTGGTCGCGCGTCTCGGTGTTCTCGATAAGGATCTCCTCCTGTTCGCCCGTATAGGGGTCGGTGAACTGATAGCGCAGGCGCACGCCCGACTCCACCTTGTTGACGTTCTGACCGCCGGCGCCGCCCGAGCGGAATGTGTCCCACGACAGCAGCGCGGGGTCGACCTTGACCTCGATGGTGTCGTCGACGAGCGGGGTCACGAAGACCGACGCAAAGGATGTCATGCGCTTGCCCTGAGCATTGTAGGGGGACACGCGCACCAAACGGTGCACACCGTTCTCGCTCTTGAGGTATCCGTAGGCAAAGTCGCCCTCCACGTTGATGGTACACGACTTGATGCCGGCCTCGTCACCCTCGATGATGTGGGCTATGGAGGTCTTGTAGCCGTGGCTCTCACACCAGCGCAGATACATGCGCATCAGCATCTGGGCCCAGTCCTGACTCTCGGTGCCACCGGCGCCCGAATTGATCTTGAGCACCACGCCGAGCTTGTCCTCCTCGCGGCGGAGCATGTTTTTCAGCTCGAGGGCCTCGATCTTGGCCATCGCGTCGGCATAGAGGCGGTCGAGTTCCTCCTCCTCCACGAGCCCTTCCTTGATGAAGTCAAAGGCCAGCTCTACCTCGCCGACAGCCTTGTCGACCTCCTCATATCCCTCGATCCACGCCTGCAGATCCTTGATCTTCTTCATCTGCACGCGGGCCTCGGCGGGGTGTTCCCAGAAGTCGGGCACATGTGTGCGGAGTTCCTCCTCCTCTACTTGGATTTTCTTGTTGTCCACATCGAGATAGCGTTTCAGCGAGTCGCGGCGCACGGTGGCCTCTTTGAGTTGGTCTTGAGTGATCATAACGGGGGTATTATTGGCAAAATAGCCGAGTCCCCTTTCTAAGATTGGTGGAATCGGCTATCGTTGGTGGGCGCTGAGGGATTCGAACCCCCGACCCTCTGCTTGTAAGGCAGACGCTCTGAACCAGCTGAGCTAAGCGCCCCTG
>CAZAWC010000160.1:0-4339 GCA_964488595.1 uncultured Staphylococcus sp.
TAATTTATTTTCGTTTTCTATGTATTTTCGTTTTTCTATGCTGCAAAATTACAACCTCTTTCTCACCCCCGAAATACCATAAATGTGGTATATTTTCCTCCTTGTCTTCTTATCCTCTATGTTCCAATTATTTATAATTGTGTCTTTCTCCTTACTTTTCGGATTTTCTGGGTAGTTTTCTCCTTACTTTTCCGGTTTTCTGGGTAGTTTTCTCCTTACTTTTCTGGCTTTCTGGGTAGTTTTCTCCTATAATCGGTAACAATGAGAGCCCTTGAGGGAAAGTTGGTGGAAAGATAGTTTAATATATGGATATTTATTGCTATATTTGCGGATAAATAGTAATATATTAAACTATGGTTGATCTGAATTATATAACCAATTACGATATTTTGCAGACATTGGCACAGCGTGTCAAAGAATATCGTCTTGCTGCGCGGATGAGTCAGAGAGAACTGGCTCAGAAGTCTGGCGTAAGCTACACCACTATCAGCCATTTCGAGCAAGGTAAAAAAACAAATCTTACCCTCGGTAACTTTATATCCCTTCTTCGTTGTGTCGGAATGGAAAGGCGAATGTTGGAAGTGCTACCCGAACTCCCCGTGCCTCCAATGGCACTCCGTGAGATTAACAAACTGATACCAAAACGTGTAAGAAGAAAAAGCTTATGATTCAGTCACTCGACGTAATCCTTTGGGATAAGAAAGTTGGCACACTTGTATCTTCAAAGAAAGGATACAAGGAGCAGATAGTGTTTTACTATGACCCCACTTTTGTAAAAAGCGGATTAGATATTGCCCCGTTACGTGCGTCAATTAAAGGTGTGGCTGCTCTTAGGAGTCTGCCGATATACCCTGAAGAGGAGAAGATATTTGGTGGCTTACCCTCTTTTATTGCTGATTCACTTCCTGATCATTGGGGTAATGTGGTATTCTCCGAATGGGCTAAGGTTAATAATATAAAGAAAAAGAATCTGTCTGCGCTCGACAGATTGGCTTATATCGGAAGACGTGGTATGGGGGCTTTGGAGTTTGTTCCTCCTATGGCTGAGGCAATGGAAACTCCGTTTAAGGTAGAGATTACAAAATTAGCGGCTTTGGCACAAACAGCTTTGGAGGAGGCGAAGGGCTTTCATGCGACGTTTAGTCCTACGCTTGCTATTGAATCGTTGTTTAAGGTGGGTACTTCAGCTGGCGGTCGTCGCCCTAAAGCAGTGATTAATCTGAATCTTTTTACGGGGGAATGTTACTCAGGTCAAGTACCGACACCTTTAGCAGATTTCACTCCAATGATAATTAAATTCGATGAAGGCATTGATGTGCCCACTACCCGGATTGAGTATAGTTACTATCTGATGGCAAAAACTGTGGGATTGAATATGATGCCGAGCCGATTGTATGAGTGTGAAGATAAGGTGCATTTCCTTACCGAGAGATTTGACCGTCGGGGTAAAGAAAAAATTCATATTCAGACCTTAGCGGCGATGTCGCCCACTGCCTCGTCATACGAGGATTTGTTTGAGGTTGCCAAACATCTTGGTATTGCTCTTGAAGAAATGCAGATGCTTTTCCTTCAGATGGTGATGAATGTTTTAGGGGCCAATGTTGATGACCATAGCAAGAATTTCAGTTTCACTATGGATAAATCGGGAGAATGGCACATTTCACCTACCTACGACTTTACCTTCACGGTTGACCCGTCAGCACCGTTCTATGTCAATCGCCATTCTATGACCATAAATGGTAATAATCAAGATATAACCGCTACCGACTTGTTGAAAGTTGCTACTCAGTATGACATAAAGTCAGCGGAGGCTATTATGGCTAAAGCCAAAGAGGTGGTAAGTGATTATCGTCGCTATGCCACTGAAGCCAAAGTCCCCGACCCTTGGATCAAGAAAATAGAATCCGAAATCTCAGACCGCCTCGCCACCCTCTAACCTTGTCGATACTATTTGTCTTCTCCTATTAAATATTTTACAGACTAAGTGTTTAGATAAAAAGACATAAAAAGCCTAATAGATTTTGATATGGAAATATTTGTTGCTATATTTGCAAATACTCCTCTGCTCTTAAACTTTAATAAATTGTGGGTAAGTGTATAGTGCAACATTGATAATACCGGCATCATTTATTGTTGAAGAGAGAGTAGTAAAAAATTAATCACTCATAATATTTATGGAGAAAACAATTCAAGAAGTCTTACATGGTATCGATTTGGATTTCGATTCAACAAGTCCCAAGGAGATTAAAATGATTTGTCATGCAGATAGACGAACAAGCGGTAAGAAGTCAGGCAGCCGAAAACTTTTAGTTGAAGGTAAGCCTTTCCCGTCGAATATTCCCACTGTATATTCACTTTATTTGTACAGAAAGGATCTGTTCATAAAATATCAAAGTGAACAGCTGAAAAAGAATTTCCAACATATTAAGTACATCGTTTCATTTATAGGCGAGACTGAGACTATGGCAAGATTTGTAGGGGTATACAAAATTTTGGGATTTGTGGATAGTCAAGTGGCAGATGATGAAATAATACTTGATTTACAAAGAGTAGATAGCTTTGTTCCAATGGAAGAAAAGTATGTGATAGATTGGGGTAAAGCCACTACATCATGGAATCAATATTACTATAATGAGAAAAAGGTGGTTAGAATCGATGAAGGTATTGATATTAATTCTGATATTCCTTCAGTAGATTCTTTGCAAGATGCAGTATTGAGTTATCCTATACTCCAACAAATAATCCAAGACCCTGATTGGGTGGAAGAGCTAAAAAAGGTGCATTGTATATATGCAATCTTGGATAACTTAAAAGGTAAGCTCTACGTTGGCTCTACTTATAATACAAATGGTATATACGGTAGATGGGAAGCATATGCTAAGAATGGCCATGGGGATGATAAAGACTTAAATGAACTTATTGCAGAAGATCCAACGTATGCTGTCGATCATTTCCAATGGACAATATTAGAATTACTACCAATAGATATCAGTGCAGAAAAAGCGATAGAACGTGAAAGTATTTGGAAAATAAAGCTTGGAACAAGAAAATTTGGATATAATAATAATTAATTATAAGGTAGTTTATAGTTTTTAAAATGGTGTGGCTTAGGCAAATATGTAACCCATTAAACGAAATTACTTTATTCAGTATTGGGATGTGGGTGTGGAGGCGGCGGTAGAAGGGGTGACGGGTGAGGGTGGGGACGTCGCCGATGATTATGAGCTTCATGCATGTACGATAAGGAAAGTTTTCTTTAAAGGAAAGTCATATATAAATCGGGATTTTTGTTTACCTTTGTAAAAAATAATTAGTTATGACAAACTCGGATTTTTGGGATTCAATCGGTAATATCATTGATGATGGATATACTCCCGAAGGTCTATCAAAATTAGAAGAATATGCAGAACAATTCATTACGGGAAGATGGTTATTTCAGCGATTTTCATCGTTCGAACAGCATGGCTGCTCAAAGGGAGGCACTTCTCATGTCATTGCATCCATTATCGCGGGAGCAGAAGATACGACAGATTATGTCGCTCAAGGACTCGTCGGCTTCAAAAGAGAACTCCAACAGGCAGCGAAGCAAGCTGAAAGGATAGAGCAATGGGCTAAAGCTGCCGGTATTTGGATTGATGATATAGATAACACTTTAGCGAAATTTCTGGGAACTCATATTGCCGAAGGAGGGGAGGCAAAGGTATATGACAGTGGATCGCTAATGATAAAAACTATAGGTTTAGATTATTATCTCTTTCCTATATATGCTTTGGATCGCATTTCTTTACATAACACTTATTTCCCGGAAACATCCTTGGTAGTGATTGGGTTTGGAAGAGACGAAGATGGCTATTTCAAAATTCTTGTGGAGCAACCTTTTATAGAAGGATTGAAAGTAAGAGAAGAGGATATTCCAGGGTATATGGAGAAAATGGGATTCAAGTTAAGGAATCCGCGAAACTGGACTTATTCCAATTCAGACATATACTTAAGTGATGTGCATGATGAGAATGTTTTAAGGTCGAGGTCAGGCACAATTTTTGTAATTGATTGTGATATTAGACTTAATACTCCAGATCTTAAAATGGGAGGTAGTAGAGAATTTTCGACGGAAGTTGTCTTCAGAGACTAGAATCGAAAATTGATAAAATCATAGTTTAATATATGGATATTTATTGCTGTATTTGCGGATAAATATCCATATATTAAACTATGATTGATTTGGTTCAGGGTAAGTTTTATGGGGAAGGTTAGGCAGGGGTGTCGGGATGGATGTGGGTGTGTAGGCGGCGGTAGAAGGGGTGACGGGTGAGGGTGGGGACGTCGCCGATAATTATGA
>CAZAWC010000161.1:0-4261 GCA_964488595.1 uncultured Staphylococcus sp.
ATTATCTTCATTACAGTCATAGGTATAACTGCTCACCTTGCCTGAATCCATTCCGGGTTTTAGATTCTGTTCGATTACATAGTTTTTCTTCATCATTTTGAAGACTTTCTTTGCAAAATCAGGCTTTTCTTTTATCACAGCTTCTTTTATAATCGATAACAAGCATGCATTATATGGGGTTACTTCCTCGATATAAAATTTTGTCTCAGTTTGCTCCTTTCCGTCGAAGTGGCCTGTGATCACTTGTTGATTACCGATATTACTTGCGACATCGTTAATGCATAGCTGAAACAACTGTTCGGCTTCGGGATCATCTTGATCCATAAGATAGCTTGCTTCAACCTTAAGTATTTTTGTGGCATCAGGAATATATTTATCCACTCTTTTACGATAACCGTTGTAGTCATTTTTGTCTGCTCCGTTATTGTAAACTTTAGATAAATGCTGGTTAGCGGCCGCAAAATCATTTTCGTCAAGCATTTCTGCGAGAGAACGATCGTCGTTATTGCTACCATTTTTATTATCGCCACCACCACAAGCTTGGAATACTGATGAAATGGCACCAATAATCAGGATTGTAGCTATTTTAGAAATAAACTTTCTCATATAATCCTTTATTAATTTATATTGTTAAATTACATACCGGTGATTACAAGGTGAACATCTGCGAGTCCCTGTGAACGATTGCTGACTTTAACACCGAGTTTTTTACGAATATCTTTTGCAAGTTCCCGACCCCATTGATAAGCAGAGAATTGGGTGCCATCATCGTTAAGCGTCGAGATACGAACATTTGAATATGCAAGTTCGTTTTTAGTGTTCGTCTTGAGTTTAAAAGCTCCTTTGACTGTGTGAGTATCCATATAATCATCTATCCAGTCGGCGTATGTTTCGCCTTCAATACTTTCGTCTTGAAGATTAATGTTAGCATCGTTGGCAACAGTTATACGCACACTGATTTCACGTCCTTTTGTGAGAATTCCTGAAAAGTAAGATGTTAGATCTTTAGTTATTTCAGGCATGAGATCCTGAATTGATTTTGCAAATCCATCTTCACCATTATCCGATGCTGATTTTGTGGCAACCACTTTATTGGTGTATGGGTCAATAAAAGAGAGTGTGTAGTCAGTTGCTTTTGCCAAAGACTTCTTGTTGATGGACTGGCTATAGTCAAGTTCAATAATGATGTCGGGAGATGCTGTGGCGAGAAGCATTGTCTTAGGGTCTTTTGCAAGCTCATCGGCTTCATCAGTCGCACTTCGCGTAGCGAGTTGTTTGAGTGTTTGCTCAAGATCGTTAAGAGGATATCCCATCTTATTGAACTCGTTCTGAATGGCAGAGACAAGCTGTTTGTTGTTTTTGTTATTTAAGAGATATGCCTGATAGTCTCTTTCTACACCATCGGGTGTCTGCTGGAGCGCATGGAATTTTGATAACAAATTATCTGAAGGGAGAACCATAATTTCGGGTAGTGCCTGATCCACTGCACTAACATTCTCCTCAATATACTCTTCAGAATTATCTACAGCAGCACTCGTGAGAGCATTCCCTGAATAAGACTTACCCCCTCCGCATGATGCAAGTGTGAAAGTTATTGCTGTCAGTGTGGTAAGATACAAAGAATTCTTTTTCATAATGTATTATTTAAAATTAATCATCTAAATCGTCTTTGGTTTGTACCTGGTCACTTAGACCGTAGCACAGTTTATATATAAGCATTTTGAATGGAGAACTTTGCGCGTCTTCCATTGCAATGCGTCGACGCATTTCTTTGGAGGACATTTTTTTGGAATTTTTCGCAGCCAGTTCCATCTTTTTTATTTCAAGTTCATGCATTGCGGCCTTTTCCTGTGCTTCAGTTGCTTGAACATTGTTGGTGTATTCGGCATATATTTTCTGTGCTTCTTTGTATTCTGGTGAATCAGAAGGAATCATAGCAAGATAAGCTCCTGCTTCAGGGGTATAATGTCCCTGGCTTGATGCTATTGCTGATTTCAGGTGAGCTAAATTCTGTGATGATTCATTAGCATATATCTTATTTGCGACAACCGGAAGTTTCTCTGCTGCATATTCAAATAATTCTTTAGCTTGCTCAGGTATTGAGTATAGCAATCCATACGCTTGTTCGTAATCACCTTTAGAAATCGCAGCCTCAATCTGAGATTTGATTTCACCGGAATGAGTATTGTAGTAGTCTACAATTTTAGTTGTGGAGTTGATGAGCATCTGTTGGATTTCATTATTGTCCTTAAGATCATTTACCGCATTATTGGCTGCCTGACGCTCATTATTGCCAACTCCTACAAGTTTTATTGTTGTCGAGCCGAACACGGTACCTGTAATCGCATTGCCTACATACATTGTAACGTCATAGGTTAGCATTGTCTTTTGTGGTGCAGTTCCTGTAAGTTGTTTATCTATACCTGTAATTCCGGCAGCAAGCACGAAAGCCGGATCACCTCCCATACCGCTGATACCATTTTTGCTGGCAATCGAAAGTAATTTCTGAGCCAGGCTGTTGGTCATTCTCTCGGTTACAAAATTTTCCTCATCGGGTTGTGGAGTTAAGATAGTAAGCTTGATTCCATTTCCAACCAGTACAGCAGTGTCAATCTCGGCTAATGAAGCTCTCTTAGCGGCGATAGCTGCCTGGCGTTCTTCATCGCTCATAGCCGATTCCTTTTCCTGTGCCGCAAATTTGGTGCCTTTGTTACTGCCTCCTGAACATGAGATAACGAAGGCAGCTGTTGTAATTGCAAGAAATTTAATTAGATTTTTTTTCATCATTATTAATTGAAATTAGTTTTGGATTAATCTCTGTTTATAATTGAATTATAGAGTAAATGCCAATCCTTGAACCGATTTGGCAGTGTAGCGAACTCGTTAATTAAATTTGTATCAGTAGATTCCTTCAGATTGTGGATCGTGAGATAATGTTTACGTTTTTCATTACGTGACCATAGCAAGGAGAAACTAAACTTTCCGCTTTTTCCTATTCTCCATAAAAAATAGTCAAGTAGCCCAAACTGAGTGTTGCACACAGTTGAAGGCATGTGCCATATAGTATTGCCGGAACCAGCCTTTAAACATTCAAGAATTAAACTCATTTTATTTATATATCCGACAATATCATTTCTGCTTCTGATTTTCTTTCCAAGTTTGTTTAGTAAAGGATTCTGTAATTCCTTAGCAATGCTATCATAGATTGGAAATCCTAACGTGTTGCCAACACTATGATGGTTTTCAAGGAGGAAAAAGAAGTATTTTGATATAATGGATTGAGCTGCATTCCCATTGGAAACGTTTGTTACTTTTGTTATTCCGAATTTTACAGAGGATGCAAATAAATCACTAAAAATCACATTATTCCTAGCTTGAATAGGATCAGTGATACATTTATTTACAAAAGTTTCGATTTTCTTAACCAATATACTGTCGGAATGTTGTCCGTCAACATCAGCGCATAGATTCCATATTGTATCGGTTAAATCCTCTAAGCCGAACTCAACAAATCGATTAAAATTGGTGGTATAGAAGAGGTCAAGAAGCGATAACCGTTTGGCTATATCCATTTTTCCCAATTTTTTAGATGGATTATTAGCAAATTCACTTTTTATCACTTCGAACTGAGTGTCGTAACCTGTTACACTCTCCGGGCAGTTCTGAGAATTAGACTGTTCATCTAACATTTCGGCAATACTCCGGTTTAAGATCTCAGACGAAATCTCTATATTATTAAAAGGACTATCGGAGTTGATGATCATAGATCTAAGCTACCGCCGGATTCTCCTCATTGGCATTAGTTTTAAATAGAAAAAGCGTGAGAACCGTACTTGTAGTCCGTTCTTCAAGCAGAGGCCCTGGAATGCCCATCACTGTAGAACGGACAACACAGAAGCCTCACGCAGAATATGTATAAATTCATTATGGCATACGCTCGCGCGCATACCGTAACGAAAAAATTGCATATCCATAAGGCATCTATCGTTGTCTCATTCTTGACAGTGATTAGAAATTTTCCAGGTTTCTGCTTGTCAAGAAAGAACGCCGAGTAAACGCTTTTCATTATGTCTGCTGACCCTCCCACATAGCCCAGACCGAGCTTCTGTTAGGCGGCCACGCATGCAAAATTATAAAATAAATTCCATATAAAAACTATTGCATGTAAATTTTCGTAAACTCCCGCAAGTTCTGTTTTGTCAATGTCTATCAGTCTAAGAGAAAACTAATGGAGATAATGGTTTAATCTTATCATTCTTTC
>CAZAWC010000162.1:0-4196 GCA_964488595.1 uncultured Staphylococcus sp.
AATCAATCAAAATGGCTAATCGAATTGAGTTCGGCAAGTTCCTGATTATTGAATGTACAGCGGCTGAATGTTATGCTGTATGTGGTGGTCCTGGTATATGCGACTACTGCGGTTCTCCCAAGCCGAAAGGGTATTATATCGCAGTGCTGAATCAATGGTACTGCGAAGAGTGCTTTAAAGAATGGAAGATGACCGCACGCTATTATCCGGAAGATGCCGATGTTGAACGTAAGAATTTCGAGTTTTATGCACCTCGTTTCGGTATCACAATCTAATATCCAATGAGTACAAGAGAAAAGTCAATTATGGGTCAGATGTCGATCTATACCAATGCGCTAAAGATTCTGTTTGGATTACGATTGCAGAATAAGTACCCCGATCAGGTTGATATGACCCTCGACAATTTGAGAACAACGTCTTTGATGTTACTCGTGGAGTGTCGGAGAGAGGCTGTCAGTACAAATGTCAGTAAACGTTAAGGTGTAAAAATGGAGTTCAATCTGTTTGTGTAAATCGCTAATAATGACTAACTTTACTGTATATCAGAAACAATGATATTATAAGTCAAACCAATAAACCCTACCAAAATGGCAAAGGAAAAACAACCAAACAACCAAGAAGAACCTGTTAACCAAGAGCAGGCCAATCTTGACTTCAATCTCCGCTTCTATAACAGAGGATGTGAGATACCGGCCGATGCGCTCAAAGAGATTAAGGCCGGCAGACTGAAAGGAATGTCTGATGTGAACCCGATGTGGCGCATGAAACGTATGACTGAGATATTCGGCCCCTGCGGCATCGGTTGGAAATACACAATCGACCGTCAGTGGCAAGAAGCTCACGAAGGTGAGGTCAAGTGTTTCTGCAACGTGTCACTGTATGTCCGCGACCCTCAGACCGGCGAATGGAGTGAACCTATCCCCGGCAATGGCGGCTCGTCACTTGTTTCCAAGGAGCGAAGCGGTCCATACGTCAACGACGAGGGTTACAAAATGGCTCTAACTGACGCACTGTCGATCGCGATGAAACCTCTCGGAATCGGTGCCAACATCTGGTACGGCCCCAAAGCCACCGGCCACAACGAAAGCAAGTATGAACAATATACTAAAGAACAGCCTGAAAACGGACAACAAATGTCCCAGTCTGCCGGCACACAAGCAATAGCATTTACCGGCGCACAACTCCAGCAGGCTCTCAACGAACTGAATGAAATCACCACAGAACAGCAGTTTCAGCAACTTTGGGCAAAATGGGCTCAAAGTGTACCTGCCCTTTGCTCTAACGGGACAGAGTTCTATAAAGCCGCTTGTACTAAAATCAATCAAATCAAGAACGGAAAATGATAGAACTCAAACAATCCCCTGTCATCTTCGACGAAGATAGCCACAGCTATCAACTCGAAGAAAAGAGATTGCTTGGCATTACGGGTCTTATACACCAAATCCTCGGACTTGGTGTATATCCCGATGCGAGCACTCATGTAAAAGATTTCGTGATACCTCGCGCCGGCAGTCGTGGCACCGCTGTTCATCACGCCATTCAGACCTACGACCAACTTGGAGTCCGTCAGACAACCCAGATCGTTCATACCCGATACGGTTGCCATGAGCGTGACAACATCGAGTATAAGGATGAAACATGGGATGTGAGTGTAGAACTCGACAGCTATATCAGACATCTCAAAGGGTTTAAGGCTCTTGCCAACGAACTCACCGTTTCCGACAATGAAAAGTACGCCTCACAGATAGACAACGTTTGGGTATATGAAAAGACCGGCGGTATTTGGTTGGTAGACACCAAGACGAACAACATCGCTCTGTATCCGCTGTGTGGATATTTCAATCCAAACTATTTCAGCAACGGTGAGGACGCTCTTAAAGAGTATCTATCATGGCAACTTTCAATTTATGCAGAACTGTTTGAGGCAGAAAACCCCCACTTGAAAGTTGAGGGTCTTGCTTGTAACTGGCTTCGTAAAGATGACGCACGGTTCTGGATAATCGAGCGCAAGCCGTCAGAGTTAGTCAAAGAATTGTTGACAACTGAATATGTATTCGGTGGCAATGGTCCCATATATTTTCATCACGATCAGAGCGTGTTCGGAATCGGTTCCAATTTACCTGCTGAAAAAAGACCGCAAGTCATAATTCCAACGGATGTAGTCGACTATATGGCCGGACTTCTAAAAACAGTAAAGGATGCCGAAAATAAACTGAATGAGGCTAAAACCGCTCTTCGTGCTGCCATGAATCAACATGGAGTCAAGAAATATGACTTCGGCCAATTTACGGCTTCACTCAGTTCTGCGTCAGTAACAAGTAGGTTCAACTCTAAGCAGTTCAAAGAAGATCACCCGGAACTCTATGAAAAGTATGTTACCAAAACCACTTCGCAAGGCTCACTAACCATTAAACTCAAAGACAATGATTAAATTTTCAGCAACCGCCCTCGTTCACTCAATCTCGCCGGTGATACAAGTGACGGAAAAATTTCAGAAGCGAGAACTTATCCTCGATGACTCATGGGAAAAGGACGGCAAGCGCTATCCTAATTATGTACTCGTAGAGTTTTCAGGCGATAAGATGACACAACTCGACCAGTTTTATCCCGGTCAGCGTGTGACAGTAGAAGGAATGTTGACCGGACGTGAATACAATAACCGTATTTACAACACTGTTAAAGGTCTTTCAATATCACCATATCAAGTGCAGACTCAAACTCAATATGCTCCACCTGCGCCGGCACCGATGCCAGGAAGTTATCCACAACAGCCATATCAAGCAGCGCCGACACCGAGTAGTTCATATCCTCAACAACCTGCCGGTTATCCTCAACAGCCCTATGCACCTGCGCCGGCACCGGTAGCACCAACACCACCGACACAGCAGCCCTATCATCAGTCACCTACCCCCGGTGTAGCTGACTTACCGTTTCCCCACTAATGGAAGCAAATCTCTCTAAACGTGACGGAGTAGTGACAATGGATCGTAGTTTCGACCTAATGACATCACTACTCCGAAACGGAGAATACACTGTCAAGATAGTCAGGAAAACGCAACCTCGAACCATATCGCAGAACTCGTTAATGTGGATGTGGTATAAATGTATGGAAGAGGTCACCGGGCAACGCAAAGAGGATTTTCACGACTATTACAAAACCAAGTATCTCAGTCGGCAAGTGGTCATAGGTGGACGCTGGATTACAGTATGCGGAAGCACAACTGACCTAAACACTGTACAGATGACAAATTATCTGGAGAAAGTCAAGGCAGACGCCGCTACCGAATTTGGTATAACACTTCCACTGCCTGATGACAGAAACTATCAGGATTTTATTACAGAGTATCGTATAAGATAACAGGTCGGACGGTCAGCAGTGGCCGTCCGGCTTTTTTCTCACATTTCAAATATCACACAAATGAGTATCAAAATCAAAAAAGCAAAATTGAGCAAAGGCGGAACCGTCGAAGCCTCCTACACTGACGCAGACGGCAACGAAATCACGCTCAAAGGCAAGAACAAATGCCACAATGACCTGCGAGTGGCGTTTGCCGCTCTTGTTCCGTTCTTCGCTGATCTCACCGAGCAGAAAGAAGCTGACAGTATCGACTGGAGCGATGTAGAAAATGGCGCCAATGTTGACCTGCTCCGGAAGATTGATGTTACGGGTATCAGCATTGGTGGCGATGACAACAACCGTATCGTCACACTGACCGGAAAACGCACGTTATTTACATCTCGCGTCCTCAACCTCAACGCCCCTGGTGTTGAAATGGACTCGGAAACTTTCGAGTGGTCGCATATTGATGACTTTGATGTAGCCGTTCAGGGGCTCATCTATGAGGTCATGGAATATATCGTCAACCGTAAATGGGAAGTCGTTCAGGCGCAACTGAATTTCGATGGTGATCCTGATGACCCCTTCGGCGATGCCGCTCCCACTGATGAAGCACAACCCATAGAAGAGCCTGCTGAAAACGTAGCATGAAACCGTTATATATTACCGAAACGCCCAATACATTCCGGCTTTCTTTCGAGTACAATCCCAAAATGGTTGAAATCATCAAACGTGTGCCGAGTGGCCCGCGATGGGATGCACAAGAAAAAGAGTGGATTGTCAGGAAGGAAAGTGTATGCTATCCGCCAGGGCGTGACGCTCGGTGGTATGTAGAGGCTTTTGCTCAATGGGCCGTCAC
>CAZAWC010000163.1:0-4183 GCA_964488595.1 uncultured Staphylococcus sp.
TTTTTTGTAACTTTGTCCCCGAAAACGAAGCTCTTTTAATAGTATGATAAATCGTGTACTCATTAGAATCAAGGTAGTACAGCTCCTCTACTCCTATTTACTTTCGCAAGACGAGTTCAAGATAGCGACACAGACCGACCACCCGTCGCGCGACCGCAAGTATGGCTACGGGCTCTACCTCGACCTGCTTCTGCTGGTGCTCGAACTCTCGGGCATGGACACCACGCAGGGTCGTGCCGAGTCTATGCTCCACGGTCTGACTCTCGACAAGCACATCAACCGCAACCAGTTGGCCAAGGCCCTCAACAGTGTTGACGCCATTCGCGAGCTCATATTATTGGGTAAAGGCAACGTCGGCCAGTTTCGCGACATAGTCCCCGACCTCTACGCAGCCATCCCCGAGCTTCCGGCATATAAGACCTACGCTAAGATCAAGAAGCCCGTGATGAAGGATGATGTCACACTGTGGCAGTCTATCATCACCAACCTCATAGAGAAAAATGCGGCCTTGGCCGACCTCTGCCGCCGTGATGAGGGGTTCACTCTCGCCGGATTCAATATGGGCATCGAACTGCTCAAGAAGACTCTCGCCGAATATGGCGACAACCGCACGTTGCTGCTCGAGGCACGCAACTCGCTCACATACTCGCTCGACAAGGCTTATGAGCTCTACAACAGGCTGCTGCTCCTCGCCCCCGAGATTACGGCGGCTCAAAACGAGCGTCTCGAGCGCGCCAAGGAGAAATTCTATCCCACCGACGAGGATCTTCATCCAGACACACGATTTGTCGACAACAAGTTTGTCAAGGCGCTCAGCGACAACGAATCGTTTGCCAAGTATGTCGAAGACTCCAAAATCTCATGGGAAGGGGATCCGGCCCTCATCGAAGCTCTCCGCTCGGCCATCACCTCGAGCGAAGACTACAGGCAATACATGCAGCTCAAGGGCGAGTCGACTTTCGAGCAGGACGCCGACCTGTGGCGCAACCTGTTCAAGAACGTCATTCTCCCCTCCGACGAGCTGGCCGAGACGCTCGAGTCTAAGTCAATCTACTGGAACGACGATATCCATGTGATGGGCACATTCGTGCTCAAGACCATCCGCAAGTTTGCCCAAAGCCGCGACGAGGGGCGCGACATCAATATGCTCCCCGAGTATAAGGACGACGAAGACCGCCGTTTCGGCCCCGACCTTTTCATGGCAGCCGTCAACCATTATGACGAATACAAGGAGCTGATCGAAAAGTTTGTCAACACTTCGCGCTGGGATGCTGACCGCCTTGCCTTCATGGACATAGTGATAATGGTCACCGCCATAGCCGAGATCATGGCTTATCCCGCCATCCCGGTGGCTGTGAGCCTCAACGAGTATATCGAGATAGCCAACGCCTATTCGACACCCCGCAGCGGCCAGTTCATCAACGGCATCCTGTTCTCGGTCATCAACCATCTCCGCGAGGAGGGTCGCCTCATCAAGAGCTGACCCGAGTCCGCGCGCCTGAACAGTCAGACAGTAATTCAAATCCAACACAATATCCGTAACAATGCTCAACACCATTCTCCTTCAAGCTGACGGCAACGCCGGCCTCATGAACATCGTGATGATCGTGGCCCTCATAGCCATCTTCTACTTCTTCATGATCCGTCCCCAGCAGAAGAAACAGAACGAAATCAAGAAATTCCGCGAGGGTATCAAGGCCGGCGACAGGATCGTGACAGCCGGAGGCATCTATGGCAAAGTGCGTACAGTCAACGACACCACATTCGTGGTAGAGATCGCCAAGGATGTCAAGATCACCATTGACAAGGGCTCCGTCTATCCCTCGGCCGAGCAGGCAGCAAGCGACGCTCAGAACGAGCAGAAGTAATCCTCTCCCCCTCCCGCCCGACACTACACCCGAAGACCGAGTCAGATCCATGAAGAAGGTGCAGGTTTCAGACATTCCGGCCCTCATAGGGGCAGCACTCCGTTCCAGCCGTGGAAAGGATGTGTTGCTCTATCTTCTTTTCGTGGCTGTGGCGTTTGTGTTCTGGGTGTTCTTGGCTCTCGACAGCGAGCGTCAGCGCAACTTCGAGATACCGTTTGAGCTTCAGGACGTCCCTGACAGCATCACGCTCATCACCCTTCCTCCGCAGGAGCTGCTGGTGAGCGTCAAGGCCAAGGATTCACAGCTGCTCAAATTCATGGTGGGCAGTCTCTCGCCCATCCGCTTCAAGTGGAGCGAGCTGATAGATGACGAGACTGTGATGATATCGCACACCAGCCTTGACACCCGGCTCAAGGACTACTTCGGCAACGGAGTGCAGATAGTGTCGTTCAGGCCCGACTCGGTCAAGGTCGACTACACGTCGCGTCCCGGTGTCAGGGTCAAGCTGCTCATTCAGGCCGACGTGCGTCCTCAGTTCCAGTATATTCAGTCGGGCCCGGTGACGGCAAACGTTGACTCGGTAACCCTCTATTCGGCCACCGACCTGCCACACTCGCTCAAGACCGTATCGACCGAGCCTATCGTCAAGTCAGGTCTGCGAGACACTGCCCGCTATGAAGTGAGGGTGAAGCCTGTGGCCGGCGTGAGAATTGTGCCTGACAAGGTGACGGTCACTGTGCCAGTCGAGCCGCTGATAGCCCGTAAGGTCTCGGTGCCGATTGAGCCTATCAACCTCCCCGAGGGCACGACGCTCGTCACATTCCCCTCTCAGCTCGAGGTGTCATATCTCGTGCCGATGAGCAAATATTCCTACGAATACCCCATCAAGGCGTTCGTCGACTATAAGGACACATTCCTCCCCGGCAACAAGATTCCTGTCAGCCTCTCGGCTCTCCCGTCCATATTCAACAACGTCTCCAAGAGTATCGACAATGTGGAATATATCATCGAGAACGAGTGAGGCCACCCCTGTGGTCATCGCCATCTGCGGGGGCATCGGGAGCGGCAAGAGCGTGGTGAGCAGACTTGTGAGCACGCTGGGCTATCCCGTCTATGACTGCGATTCGCGGGCAAAGATGATAATGGACAGCGACCCCGGCATCAAGCGCCGTCTGTGCGAACTGATTCACCCCCGCTCCGTAGCTACAGACGGCACCATAGACCGACGTCTGATAGCCTCGGTGGTCTTTGCCGACAAACAGCGTCTGGAGGCACTGAATTCCTTGGTTCATTCAGCTGTCAAGGAAGACCTCACACGGTGGATCGAGGCTCAGACGTCGGGTCCGGTCTTTGTGGAGACAGCAATCCTATATCAGAGCGGTCTCGATGTCATGACAGACCGGGTGTGGGAGGTGACGGCACCGCGCGAGGTGAGGGTGGACCGCGTGATGGCCCGCAACGGACTCACAAGGGCCGACGTCGAAGCCCGCATCGACGCTCAGGACAGTTATGTGCCTCCGCGTCGGCATCCCATGGTGGAGGTGATCGTCAACGACGGTGTCACGCCTCTGCTGCCCCGCATCGAGGGGCTCCTCTCAACGAATACTAATACCATATAATATATCTTATTAAGCATGAACGTAGTAGACCGTTTTCTGCAATACGTGAAGTTTGACACACAGAGCGACGAGCTCACAAACCTCACACCCTCGACTCCGGGTCAGATGATCTTCGCCCGTGAACTCGAAAAAGAGCTCAGAGCCATGGGCCTCACCGAGATAACACTCGACGACAATGGCTATCTCATGGCTACGCTCCCCTCCAACGTAGACTATGACGTGCCCACAATCGGCTTTATCGCTCACCTCGACACGTCGCCCGACATGAGCGGACGTCATGTCTCTCCCCGTATCGTGGAGAAGTATGACGGAGGGGACATCATCCTCAATCAGGCTGAGAATATCGTCCTCTCACCCGCAGACTTCCCCGAGCTGCTCGACTATAAAGGTCAGGACCTCATCGTCACCGACGGCACCACTCTGCTCGGCGCTGACGACAAGGCAGGTATCGCCGAGATCATAACAGCCGTGGATTATCTGATCAAGCACCCCGAGATCAAGCACGGCCGCCTGCGCATAGCCTTCAACCCCGACGAGGAGATAGGTCAGGGTGCACACAAGTTTGACGTCAAACTGTTTGGTGCCGACTGGGCATACACCATGGATGGAGGTGAGATCGGCGAGATGGAGTATGAGAACTTCAACGCAGCCTCGGCCAAGGTGACATTCAAGGGACGCAACGTCCACCCCGGATAT
>CAZAWC010000164.1:0-4166 GCA_964488595.1 uncultured Staphylococcus sp.
AGGGTGATCTTGCGGGTGACGAACGTCTCGCCGCGACGCTCCGACTCGTGATTGAACAGGATGCCCGAGCAGGCAAACATGTTGTAGGCCTCGCGATACTCCTTGACGATCCAGAATCCATACAGTTTGGCCACGGCATAGGGGGAATAGGGATGGAAGGGGGTGTTCTCATTCTGAGGCACTTCCTCCACCTTGCCGTAGAGCTCGGAAGTCGAGGCCTGATAGAATCGGCATGTCTCGGCCAGTCCGCACTGACGGATCCCCTCGAGCAGACGGAGCACGCCCGTGGCATCGACATCTGCCGTGAACTCGGGCGAGTCGAAGCTCACCTGCACGTGGCTCTGCGCCGCAAGGTTATACACCTCGTCCGGCTTCACCTTGTTGAGCACCTGAATGATCGACATCGAGTCGCCGAGGTCGGCATAATGGAGATGGAAGTGGGGGTGGCCCTCGAGATGCGCGATGCGCTCGCGGAAGTCTACAGACGAGCGGCGTATAGTGCCGTGCACATCATATCCTTTCTCTATCAGCAGCTCGGCCAGATAACTACCGTCCTGCCCAGTGACACCGGTTATTAACGCAGTTTTCATTTTGTGTATATGTATTCTTTGTTGTTGTGATCTTGTTCAGACGCCCGCGGGCCGGGCCCTATTGGAATTTTGTACTCACTGTGTGGCAATAGCTCCACTACATTTTTATCAAGTGGAGTCTTCATTGCGGCTGCAAAGATAGCGACTTTATATCAATCAGGCAAATTTCAACCCACGGACTTACAAACCTTTCACCACAAAAGCCCCATTTCTGAAGAAATGCTAACCACTGACTCCTCAACATCTCCTCGGTGTGTGGATCAAACGGCAGGAGGTAGCACTTAAATATTTTCGTTTGGGCTTTTTAACAACAAATTTTTTTAAAAAAGTTGCTCAACACAAATTCTTTACATAACTTTGCATTTTAAAAAACGTGCATATCTAACTACGCTTTCTTCATTTCTTAAGGCATATGGATCTCTCTCCGCTACAGATTTCGACCGAAAAGATGATAGGCTCTCCATTCCGATATATACTTTTATCCTTATTTCTCTCATGCCTGATGGCTGCCTGCGATTCTCACGAGCCTCAGCAGCCCGACTCGCAGTCGATGATATTCAGCGTCGAGTCAGGGTCGCGTGCGGCCGTGATGAGCGGCGATAACCTCACCGATTATCCTTTTGCCGTCTACAGCGATATGGTCAGCATGGACGGCACCCCCGAGTCGTCGTTTATCACAGTGCACGACGCCACGGTAGTCAGCTACAGCCCTTCAGAGCGCAAATGGGCCTATGATAATACCCAGTATTGGTTTTCGGGCTATCAATACTCGTTTGTCGCTTATCACCCGGCCGGAGCCCCCTGGCTGTCGGGTATCCGCTACTCCAAAAACCATCTGCAGTTCACCTACTCCCAGCCCGATGACTATAAAGACGCCTGCGATGTGCTCATAGCCACGCACAGACGCAATTACACCGGCGGCAAGGCTGAGGCCGTGCGATTCGGGTTTGCCCACATCCTCACCAACGTCAACGTGGAGATGTCATACAACTGCTCCTCCTCGGGCCCGACCAGCATCACTGTCGACGACCTGACGTTCAGAAACATACCCACGAAGTCGACCTATGCCATCAAGCCGGCGCCGCTGATCGGCAGCAGCATGATGACATCTGACTGGGAGAATGACGAGGGCACGCAAGCCGGGTGGACTGTCGGCGAGAGAGGGAGTCTGAAAATCGTATTCCCCTCCGATGCCCCCAGAGTCGTCCAGTCAAACAAGGGTGATTTCAAGCTGTTTTCAGAGAGCGACGCGCTGCTGATGCTGCCCAATCCCTTGGATCCCGATGCCCCGGCTGAGCTCGAGCTCAATTATACGACAAACACCGGAGAGAAAGAAACCATCTCGGCCGTCATTCCCAAGGGCTGGAGCCCCGGCACCAACCTCACCCTGTCGCTGCAGATCGCCAACGGGCTGGTGCAGTTCCGCATAAGCGTAGAGGATTGGAAAGATGGCTCAACAACAGACACCACAGTACCAAGGAAATAATACCGTTAGGAAATGAACTTTGCAATTAAACCTACATACATGCTCCTCGTCTCGGCCCTCGCGCTGGTCTCCTGCTCGCAGGAAGATGTCCCAGGCCCTGCCGATGGCGACGGCAACAGGGTCCTGTTCCGCACATCGCTCCCTGAAGTCATCAGCCGTGCCGAGGTCATCTATAAGGAAAATCTGCCTCACTTCTATGTGACTGCCTTTGATCTCAACGACCTGTCGTTGATGTCTGCAGGCATGATGCAGCCGCTTTTTGCCGGCCAAAAGGTAAATGTGATCACAGGTAATGATACATTCTCTTCTCCCTACTGCTGTTGGCCCGAAACGACCAAGGAGAGCGATGTGGTCTCTTTCTTCGGCTTTTATCCCGGGTTGGAAGAAATGGCCGGAGCTCAACTGGTCAACGCATCCACGGCGGGCAATGTCGACTATCGGCTGAAGGGATTCCGCGTGGAGTCTGAGATAGCCGATCAGCTTGACTTCGTCACGGCCTATACCACAGGCACGATGGCAGACAATCTATTCTCGGGCATCACACTCCCCTTTGCCCACCAGCTCAGCCGCATTGAGATCAAGGCTTACGGAGCCCACAAGAGCTGTGACATCGAGATAGCCGGCGTGCGCATCGGAGGCACCGGCGTAGAGGGCACTTTTGATTTCAAGCCCATCGACGGAGGGGGTGTGTGGACAGGCACACCGACACGCGATATAGTCGAGTATGTCTACCGTAAAGGTGACAAGATCTTCTCCTGTGGCAAGAATCATCCTGTCATAGCTGATAATGCTGTCTCGATAATGGGCAGCAAGCGTAATGACAACGATGAAAACTGTGCCATGCTGATCCCCTCGAAATATGATGAGTGGGACTATGCCAAAGACCCCCGCAATGATGATAATCTGATGTATATCAGTGTGCTCCTCAGGGTGACCGATGCCACACCTACCGCCGGGCAGAATCCTGTGGAGAAACAGCGATTCCCCTATAGGGACCTGTCGCAGGGGGTGGATGCACTCAAGATCCCTATAGAGTATATGGCTGTCAACAAGGCTACGGGCGAAGTCTCGTCACGCCTCTATAAAAAAGGTGATGGTTATTTCACCGACGCAGCCTGTACCGAGGCCTACACCCACCCGGCTGCTGAGGAAATAAGAGAGTTTGGTTGGGCGGCACTCCCCGTCAAGGGTGATTGGCAACCCGGAAAAATCTATACCTATACTCTCGACTATACACTTGGCGTCGGTCTTCACGGCCCTGAGGTCACCACCGGCGCCCCCGGTGCGGGCGACCCTGTGATCAGCGACAGAGTCGGTCTCACCTACACCATCAAAGAGTGGAAAGTCGGAGGCGGCGACGAAGTCCCCGTCCCCGGTTCCTAAATAATCGACCATACTATGAAACCTGTTCATCAGATCATTTATATCCTCTCTCTCCCTCTGCTGCTCTGGTCCTGTTCTCAAGATGAACCGGACGAGATCGGCCACATCACGGACGACGTTGATATATCCTTCGTGGCCAATCTGCCGGTGGTGTCTTCGCGTTCCACTTATGATGTAGCCAGCCATCTTATTTACGACGGATTCACTGTGTCGGCTATCTGCGCCGAAGGGACCCCGGATGCCAACGGCATTCTACCCACACACTTCATTGACCAGACCGTCACCCGCCACGTCGACAATATCTTCCGCTCGGACAGTTGCAAGTGGCCCAATAATGCTTTTGGAAGAGAGGGCCATTTGAAATTCTTCGCTTTCCACCCTTCGCGCACCACGATGATGGATAGTGTCGGGGTCGGAGAGGAGTGTTTCGTCTACTCCAATCAGACCAAAAAGGGTGACTCGGGAATTGCCTATGACTTCCGGCTTACGAAATTCCGCGTTGCGCCTGACATATCACGGCAGGTCGACTTCGTGACCGCCATCGGCGAAGGCAACAAGACAGCCCACATCTACTCTGACATCCAAGTTGGCTTCGAGCATCAGCTCAGCGGTGTCGAGATAGGCGTGTGGGGCGACATTCCGGACTATGACATAGAGATCGCCGGTGTCCGTGTCGGCGGCATAGTAGTGGAGGCTGACTTCAACCT
>CAZAWC010000165.1:0-4080 GCA_964488595.1 uncultured Staphylococcus sp.
TGTTTGTTAAAGTAAAGTCAGACAGGTAATGCGTGATGCACAGCCTGCCTGACTCCTTTAGTTTTATACAAACGTCCTCTCAGGTTCAGTCGTTGTAGTCGGTTTCGATCGCGTCGTGATAGACAGATGGGGAAGCGCCCACAATACCGAAAGCCTTCGAGGGATTCTTTTCGAGATCCATGAGAGTCTTGAGATAATCCTTGCGGGTTGTCTTCTCCAGAACGGGATTACCGGGGAGCTGCGAGAGCGGCTCGTTGATTTCATGGATGCCGGTAGCGGTGAAGATATATTCTCCGTCGTCGCTCTTTGCCTCAAGGATCAGGCCGGGAAGCCCACACAGCTGCCAGGGACCTTCCGACACTGGTATGTCAGGCGTGAACCATGCCGTCCACTGGCGTCCATGATAGTCGGCTGTGGCCATCTGGCACTCGTAGTCGAGGATCACGGCAGTCGAGTCGCCCGTTTCCCACACCAGCTCATCCATCGGCACCTCGTAGGTATAGTACACATCGCTTGAGCCCGGAAGCATATCCACTACCTGAAGGCGACTTTCCTCCGGATATTTGAACACGGAGGTGGTTACGCCACGATGAGGAATATTTGTCCTCATGTCCTGTGTTATCGTAATCGAAGTTATGTTGCCACTGGCATCCCGTTTTACGCCACCGCCGTTGTTCATGGCATCCGTAAACATATTCCTGATCATTTCTTTACCACCTGGAGCTGCAGAAAGAGAGTCGTAGAACTGAGTTTTGACGCTATAGAAACGCGAAGCCTCGGGCGCCACCATGAGCATCATCTCATCGTCGTTGTGTTTCAGCTTTTCACTGCGGAGAACCGGTTTGCTGTACTTGTAGGTAACGGCGATAGTGGCCGTAGGAGTTGAGTCGTCGGCTGCAAACACCGGTAGAGCCTGCGCTACCGCAAGGAGAATAAGGAGTTTTTTCATTTTGTTTATGGTTATTGACTGACAATCAGTCGTTGTGATAGTCGTTTTCGATCAGGTCGCGGTACATTGTTTCCGGAGGGGAGGATATACCGATGGTAACACCCGCATATTTGAGCGGATTTTTAACGCGGTCAGCGTATGTGCGCAGAAACTCCCTGCGGTCGATCTTTTCGATGACAGGGTCGCCCGGTATCTGCGGAATAGGTTGAGAATACTCGTGGATTCCGATAGCCTCAAAGCTATACTCACCCCCCTCGCTCTCGGCTTTGAGGATGAGTCCCGGCAAGCCGAATAACTGCCAGGGTCCATCAGAGACTGGTATCTCCGGAGCAAACCATACCGACCAACGCCGACCGTGGAAGTTGGCCGTGGCGTTCTGACACTCATAGCCGAGCACCACAGCAGTAGAGTCGCCGATAGCCCACTCAAGCTCATTCATCGGCACATCGTATGAATAATATGTGTTGCCAAGCATATCGACCACCTCGATCCTGCTCTCCTCCGGATATTTGAACACATTTGTCTCAACGCCACGTGCAGGGATGTTTGCCAACACATCGTCACTAAGGCTTATCTTAATCACCTTTCCTGCACCATCTTTGGCATCTCTGATAGCCTGCTCCATCGCTCCGCTTCTGTTGACGGCTTCCTGCACCATACCGGTTATCATCGCAGCCCCGCCCGGGGAGGTCATAATGGAATCGAAAAACTGAGTCTTGACGCTGTAGAAGCGCGACATCTCCGGAGCTATCATAAGCAGCATCTCTTCAGATCTCAATTTCAGTTCCTCAGTTACAAGGTTTGGTCGTTGGTAAGTATATGTCACTTCCAACTTAGCCACAGGCAAGGGCTTGCCGGCAAACACAGTCGGCGAGGCCACAAATGCCACAAGCAGCATGAAAAGGATTTTCTTCATTATCATGATGAAAATACTGGTTAACGTGAAATCCGCATACTAAGCAGAAATTCGCGACCGCGCTTAAACGTTATGCTCTCGATGGTGGTGAGCTCGTTGAATGAGCGCGACACCGACCGGCGGCTGTCGAGCAGATTCAGGCCATTCAGAGTCAGCTCTATCTTTCGACTGAGGCGATAGCGCACGGAAGCCGACAGATCCATGCTGTTGTCGTAGGGAGCATCGGGAATACGCACACGGCTATGCTGACCACGGATGGTGAAAACCCACTTGCCCGGAGTAGCCGAAAGGTTGAACGAGTGGGTATATGACTCGTTGCGGTTCCAGCGCCCTGTGCCCGAGAGCATCCTGGCGGTGTGGAACGTGAAATTATAGATACCGTTGAGCCACGGCGTAAACCTCATGTCGGCCGAAGGATCTATTGTAAAGCTGCGGTTCTTGGACTGGAGCAACACGCCCTGCGACATATAACTGCCCGACGATTCAGAGCCCGAAACACGCAGAGTAACGCTTGATGCCAGTGCGTCGATACTCTTCTGAATCCTGCCGCTAAGAGAGGTAGATGCCGAAGATGTGGGTGAGTCGTAATATGAATTGACAACATAATAGCCTATCAGATTCTGAGCAACGCCATATTTACGGTGCGACCACGAACGGTTGGCCGTCATATTGGCAAACCAACCGCGACGCGTGTTGCGCCACTCCCAGTTCATACCCACACTCTGCCCCGACGAGCTGTAGTAGTCGTCGATACCGGCATTGAAGGTGCGGTAGTCGGCCATGATCTCGCCGCTGTGAATGAGGTGGAGCGAGGCCGGACTTCGGCGCGCCGAAGCCGATATCCTCATCGTGTGGCGGGAGTTAGGCTTCCACTGGGCACTGAGGTTGGGAGCCGCGAAGAGCTCGTTGCGATCGGCGAGGGCGCCCCCGAAGAAGTAGCGGTAATAGCTTAGAGGAACATTCAGGTTCAGCGACACCCGGCGCAGATTGAGCTCGAACTTAGGACTGGCAAACAGTTTGAAATAGTTGGTTGACTGATTGATGGCAACATCGTCGGACACGATGTCAGGTATATCGGTCACCGATGTCCCGAGATGCCGGAAGAAACCTGATAGTCCCCCCTCAAGTGTCATCACCACCCGGCCGAAAATGAAGCCGTAGGATGCCCGCTCGTCGGTGAAAAAAGCATACTGGCTCACATGACTGCCGTAGCCGACAGCTGCAGTAGAGTCGGAGCGCACGGTATTGACGCTCAGAGTCTCAGGACGGGATAGCCACTGATTGATACTGTTGAAAGTGACGATATGCTTCTGACCAAAGCGACGGATAATCTTCAGGCGATTGGCGACATTGTAGTTGGGCGTGCTGAGCCGCTGATCGTTTGGCATCGATCCCGTAATTCCGACACGGGTATTGTCCCATGTTGCCTCGGCGTTGAACGTGTTGGCGAGATAATACATCTTTTCGTTCACCTCGTAGTTGGCATTGGCATATCCGGTGTGCTCTCTGGTGTCGGCATGACGGTGCTCAACAATAGTGCTCTCGCCCCCCGGTAAATTATAGGTGGTCATCGTGCTGCGGTCGTTCCACAGATGGTTGTAGTCATATCCCGCCTTAAGCCGCCATTGTCCGCCACGCTTGTTTTTCCACGACGTGTTGGTCGACACTGTGGCCGATCGGTTGAAAAGCGACCGAGATCCATACGAAACGCCTCCGATGGAAACATAGGGCGACAGGCTTTCGCCGCCATCGTTGCAAAAAAAGCCGGTGAGCGATCCGGCGCGTTCGCCGGTATTGTCGAGTCTGGCAGTGGTTATGTTCTGGATCTGACCCTTAACCGTCATCAGGAACATATCGCCTGTGTAGAGCCCCCCTGCGCGCTCGCCATAGCCTCCTCCCACAGTGCCATGAGCCATCACCTTTGCCTTCGACTTCTCCTTCAGTCTGAGATTGATCGCAGCCTGATCGCTGAACGAAAGCCCCCTGAGCACCTGCATTGGCTGGTGATTTTCAAGAACCTCCACGGCGCTCACATCTTCGGCCTGGAGGTTTTTGGTTATCACGCCGTATGATCCGCCGGCCATGTCGTTGCCCTCAACATAGAGTCGGTTTATGTCGGTTCCCTGATATTGCACTTTGCCGCTGCGGTCGACATCGAGTCCGGGCATACGGTTCATCACCTCGCCGATGCTGCGATCCTGCTTGCGCGTGAATT
>CAZAWC010000166.1:0-4064 GCA_964488595.1 uncultured Staphylococcus sp.
AACATATATGCACTTGAGGTAAAGTAAAGTTTAGGTGAGCAAATATTGAGATTCTTACCCCAACTCATACGGCCTCGACTATTGAGGTAGTATCTTCCTCCTTTCCCTGTTTTCCCAATTTTACCATGGTTTGGCGTTAATATGAGTTAAATATTATCTTTTTTTGAAGGTAAATCTATCTCTACCGCCACTTTTCTACCGTATAAGCAGCATAAAATTGAGTATCAACCACTAACAAATACGTCATTTTGTCTGGGCATTTTTTTCAATAATCCACAAAAGAGCTTTCATCGCTCTTTTGTGGATTATATGCTGCTGCAAGAAGTACGTTAATAGCGTATCCCGTCACACCTTTGTAAAAATTGCGACCTAAGCGATAGTCTGACTTAAGATGTCCTATGGTCGGTTCTATTCCTGCTCGCTTGCAGAAGAGTCTGTGCTTCTTCAATCGTTGGTATCATGTCTCCGTCCGTTTGGGTGTGTCGGATATCATGATTTTTGTACCGTTGATTTCTTTCTTGCCCCTGTCGTCTGGCAATATCTTTTATTTTTACTTCCTGTCAGACGCGCTATGTCCTATCTATAGTATGACCGTCGTATTCATTACGGAATGACATGGCTCCAAGTATGAGGCCCGTTGAGGAGCGTATGATTGACACCTTGTTGCCGAGCTCGTACTTCTTGTGTTCCTTACCCTTGCTTGATACACTGGACTTCAAGCTCATGGATGGAATAGACATTCTTCTTACTATCGCGCTTCTGTGAAATGACGGCCTCGAATATTTCAAGCAGCCTGGCATGGGCATGATTCTCGCCAAGATTGCGCCTAAGCTCCCAGACCAGCCGTCCTGCGATTGTACGAAGTTTCCTATCTGCCCAGAGAGCCTTGCCGCGATTCCTAGGATGGTTACAAAGTGTTGGTCCCGGTAGATGCGTTTAATACGAACGTGTAGCTTTGGCGCAGGAGAAGGTGCTGGTCGTGAACGATGTCAAGAACCTTACACACTATCTTTCTATGCAACTTCACGTCCATGGGGGAAGGTCACGTTCTTTTCCTGTACAGTGGAATCAATAAAAGCCGTCTCGTGATGTTGACTCTTATCATTCTCGTTGTTCACGCTGATGCTTTCCTGAAAAATAAGCTCGATACCTTTCTCGCCTATGCGCTTGCGGAAATGAACCGGTTCGGAAGAGATGCAGGGACTGCACGGAGAGAATTCCTGCATACCGCAAAAGTACTGGAAGTAGGCATTCTCGCTCCATTGTGCCACCACGGATTCATCTGACAAGTTACGAAGATGTTTGAGGATCAAAAGATCGCACATCAGACGGATTGGCTTACATGGACGGCCATTGGCTTGGCAATACAGAGGGGTAAAGGACTTCTCAAACAGGCTTCAGTCTATTTTGGCCGCCAACTTGTAAAGTGGATGCGATTGGTTCAGAGAATATCAGACAGGCTGCTGAACAATGAGAGAATAGTGTTGGTACTCTTAATCATAAAACTGGACAAGTTCTATACTGCAAAGATACGAAAAGTTGCAGATTATTCAAAGCGGATTCTATAATAAATCGCTATGTATAAGAGGATAACATAAAATTAAGGGACGACTAAATATCATTGAAATAACCAAAAGAATCGGCAACTTTTTCAAGCTGCCGATTCAACTTTTTACTGCATACCCTTATCCCGAACTCGCGTATAAATCAACTTAACTTGTTTTTGCGTCTATTATGCAGCATTATTTGCCTTGAATAAGAAAGAGGTGCAGGCTGTTTGGCAGTAGGAAGTCAGAAACCTGCGAAACAAGAGATGTGAAAGCAGACAAGGCAAAAAAGAAAAATGTAGCTTGCTGACAGTATTAGAACACTTTATACGACGAAACGATATAGTCATGGAGCATGCCGAGCGTTTCAGTCTATTATTCTCATCACTTTTGCGTATCATGATTTAGTCTTCAGCTTGGGCAATCCGGCCGATTGGGTTATCCGCATGGCACACTCTTCGCTCACCCATGAACACTCACTTCCACAACGGCGATTGTTCCGAACAACACATACTACTCTGCAACATGGAATACCTCCGAAGGCAATCTCTTACCACTGAATGTCCCAAAGGCTTCGGGAGCTATGCTCTTTGATAAAAACATTGTCCAGATTGTCATGATCTACCGTGGTCCCGATGATACCGTCCGACAACGTCAGGATGGGGGCGTAAACATCCACTCTCCCCACCTCCATACGGGGAGGGGTGTATCTCTTCTTCATCTCCTTTTCTGCATCTTTCATCTCTTCTTTCCCTACTCTTTCATCTTCTTTTTCCTTCTCCTTCATCTCCTTTTTCCTACTCTCCTCATCATTCCACCACATACTTCTTTCCGTTCACCACATTGATTCCTCTCTGAGGGCGAAGCAGGCGCTGACCGGAAAGATTGAATAACGGCGCTTCCTTTATCCTGACTTGAAGGGGAACATCTATTCCGTCTGATTCTTCCGTGTCAAAAACAAACTTCTTGACGGAGACTTCTTCCGGAACGGCCAGATAGGCCAATCCCGCCCTGCAGATGAAGGCCTCACCGGCGAAACACCCTTCACCGAAATAGAAGCCGAGACCTGTCTGCGCCGCATAGTCGTCATATGCCAGACGGTAGAACTTGCAGCCATCGCCTGTCGTCTCTCCGCCTGTACCCGGCCTAAGGAGATTGTCTGATGCTTCTATGGGCGCGACTCCACGGCCGGTTACGGTATAATATGGGGCGGAACGAAGGGAACTGTTCAACAGCACTCCGACATTGGCCGGCACACAGTATCCGGTCTGTTCGTTTTCGGATATACTCACTCTCGTGGCCTGACCGAACACGTCGTCACCGCCACGCAACACCATGCGGCTGCCTTCCACCGAGACAATATACGGGGAGATGCCACGGGGGAAGAACGTGACTCGGTCGCTGCTGAATGTGGCCCAGTAACCCTCTGCGTTATGGGCCGAAAAGTCTAATGTCCCGGCTGTGTAAGAGGGGGATTGCGGGGATGTGCTGAAGTCGGAGTAGATAGCGTCGGAGGCAATGAATATCTCGATTTTGGAAATGCGTATGCCTGCGCCGGAAGAGGCTTTGCCGGAACAGGATGTAACCCGCAATGTTCCTATACCGGAAAGCGGTGTACCGCCCGAATATGTGTGTGCCTTTGTTGCATCGTTACCAGACACCGTTACTTCTTTCCAAATGCTCGTGCCGTCGCCTATGGTGAGGCTGTTGTATGATGCTCCGTTAAATGTTCCGCCATAAACAATGACTTTGGTGAGGAGGCTTAAATCAAATGGTTCGGACTCCACATAGCCATCGGCATGAAACAGCCGGTAGGTGTCTTTGTCCTGAGTAGACCCTCGGTATTTCCATGTGTCGTATTGCAGTGTCTGGGCTTTGAGCTCGTATGTTTCTCCTGTTGATTCTTTGGTGGCAAACACTGCGTAGTAGGTGACATCAGAGGTCCCCATCGTTGCCGAATGAACGTATGAGGGAGCTATGGTTGAATGCTCATATGGACTGACATACCACCCGACAAAGGTCTTTCCTTCCGGAATGTCCGAGGTCGGTGCACTGAAGGCGATGGAGGCTCCTTCTGCAACTTGCTCTGTGGTTATGTGGCCGTTCACACTCCATTTTACGGTGTGGGTGGGGACGGACGTTGTCATAAATGTTTCCGATGCAGCGTATTCGCTCGACGAATACGCTGTGCCGTCACCCAGAGCCATGACGGACCACGTATAGACGGTGGAGGACTCTATGTCTGTCGCGAAGAAGGTGGTCGTGGATACGACATGTTCCGAACTGCCTATCCTTACCTTGTAGCCGATGGCTTTTTCCACCGGGTTCCAAGTGAGTTTCGCGCTGTTATGCGTGACGTCTGACACGGAGAGATTAGACGGAGACGGCAGGGGGACTGCGTCTTCATCCATGTCTTCGTAGAATACCAGCGATTTGAAGATGAAACCTTGGTTGGTTGTGGTGCTGTTAGAACATCTTATGGTCAGTCTGTAATAACTGTCGGCCGGCCATACGGCA
>CAZAWC010000167.1:0-4055 GCA_964488595.1 uncultured Staphylococcus sp.
CAAAATTCTCAATTCTAAATTCTCAATTCTCAATTATTTATATGTATGGACTCACAGACGAATATGAGATGCTTGCGGAGATGGCTAATCCGGCATTCCGCAGGGCATTGAAGGGAAAGCGGCTGTGGCGTCAACTCGTCAACGGCATCAAGAAGCTCTTTGGAATCGATGTGACTGACAGCGGCGAGGGAGCAACCACAGCGTTTGATGTTCTGAATAAAGCTATTGAGACTATACTGGATAATTTTGATCCAGTGGAGTATGCCAACTATCGGAGCAATCCTTATTCTGAGGAGCATGAGATGAACCTGTTTGATCTGGATGCTGCTGAGAAGCCGAGGGAGCGTCAGCAGTGGGTGCAGAAGTCGCTATTCGATGAGACGCAGCCGGCGGCTAAAGCCTCGCCCAGTAAGAGAGAAGAGAAGGCTTCACCCGAAGACAAACAGACAGAAGAAGAGAATGAGGGGGCTTCGGCGGCTAACCGTGCTATCGATGAGTATGCGGAGCGGTTTGCGGAGATCTGGGGGCAGTATGAGGCCTTCATAGAGGCTCGGGCTGAGATGGCCGATGACCTTGCGGAGCGGCTCGAAGGGGAGCTTCAGCTTCTTGGCGCGATACTGGAGGGGGAACTTGCAAAGTATTACCGCTCTGAGGGGAACTCGGATGAGGATGCAGGGCGGATGGCTCGCGACAAGGCTGGGCTCGTGAGGGCTGAGATTACGCTTGCCATGAATAAGCCACGGCTTTTGGCTGACATATTGAATCAACAACCATCTGAAACCTCCACCGAGAAACCGACGACTACGCCCGAAGAGAAACAGACGGCTTCACCTGTCGACAAACCTGCTGACGCGAAGAAGAAGACTCCGAAGAAATCCACTTACCGGTCGGCGGCCGGGGATGTGCTGCAATGGCAGAGCGAGGGGCGCGGGCTGAAATCTCTTGCTGAGGGGGAGTTTGCCTATATCGAGCGGCAGTTTGCGGAGGATGGGATGTTCCCATTCCTGACAGGGGCTGGGAAGATCAAGACGGATGCTGATGTGGCTTACCTCTTCCGCTGCCTTGAGAACTCGGCTATCGAGAATACCTTCGCGGTGCTTGTCGGGAAGGATGGGCGGCCACTGATAGTGCATATCGGGATGGGAACGGCTGTCTATTCGACGGCTGATTCGGCAGCGATACGCGCGGCAATGGATGCTTACGAGGCAACCAAGGTCTATTTCGTGCACAACCATCCGAGCGGGAACCTACGTGAGTCGCCACAAGACCGCCAGCTCTATGCAAAGATCGTAGAGATGGTGGGGACTGACAAGATGGGAGGGGCTATCATCATCGACGTGACGAGCGGGAAATATTCCATCTTCGACGTAGCGACGAGAGTGGAGAGCCGTGAGATGCCTACCTCTGTGAAGGGGAAAGAGAGGGAGCACGGAGTGCTTGCATTCTCACGGCAGGCGTTTGCGGCCGACTACAATCCTGAGAACCTGACACAAGTGAAAGGTCCGGATGATATAGCTGCGTTCGTGGCTTCGCGCCGTCTGGGCGAGGGAGTGAAAGTAGGCTACCTTCTTCTATCGCGCGCCAACAAGATCATCGGCAACATGCACAGCACGCACACTGACTACAGCGACGCGCGAGGGCTTGGCGATGAGATCGCACGGCAAGCGACCGCCCACGGGGCATCGGGAGTGATACTATACGGCAACGCACGCTTTGACCGCTCTTCCCTATCCCGCTTGCGTGGAGAGCTGGAGAAGAAGTCGGCACGCGGGATCAATATCCTTGACGCAATGCGGATAGACAATGGCCTGAGCCGAGGATGGGAATCAGCCCTTGACAGCGGAGTGATGGAGGCATACACGGAATATGGAGAAGCAGACATAGACAAAGCTTATCTGGAAGCCATAGAAAGCGGAGACATGGAGACCGCCTCGGCTATGGTAAGAAAAGCAGCGCGGGAGGCTGGATATTTCGATGAGAGCCCTTATCAGGGGACTTCTGCCTTCAACGGAGCTGCACCTTCCAATGCGTATGGCTGGAGCAAGCAGGAGCGCAAAGAGAAATGGGAATCAGGGGAGTTTGAAGGAGACTACACGCTTGGAGACCATATTGACTTCATGGGAGAGGCTGGAGACCAACTTGACTTCCTGATAAACGATCCCAACGGATTTGCAAGCTCGAGCAGCATGGGAAGAGAATCAATCCAAGCCATTAGGGAGGCAATACGTCGCGGAGACCGCAAGATAACGGTCTACCGTAGCGTACCGTCAGAAGTGAAGGAAGGAAGCCTGCGGGATGGAGATTGGGTGACTCCCTCACGCTCTTATGCCAAGGACAATGCTGCCCTGCATGGCTGGGGGAGGAAGTATAGGATTATAGAGCAGAGTGTCGATTTCGACGACCTATGGTGGGACGGCAACGACATCAATGAATGGGGATTTGACAGAGGGGCAAACACAGGCTACAAGAATACCCGCAATAACCGGAAACTGCTTGATGCCGTCACATACGATGACAATGGGGAGGTGATACCTCTTTCCAAGCGTTTTGACGAGCGAAAAGGAGATGAACGCTATCGCGAGGGCGATGGAGCTTACTCTGATGAGGAGTTATCGAACATCAACGACCCATGGTATAAGGCATCATGGGGGGGAGGCAAGCCGGAGCAAGAAGCAGCAGGCGCGCTTTGCCGAGCGGATGCGTCGGGCGATGAGAGACAAGATTGCCTCGCTCGCAGGGCATATGAAAGCCCGCGTGGATGTGGAGATCATCGAGGACTCTTCGGAACTTGAAGGACGTAAGCGGACAGCGAAGGGATGGTTTGACCCGCGGACCGGAAAAATCTGCATCGTGCTTGGCAACCACTCCTCTTCTCTGGACATTCAGGCTACGCTGCTGCATGAGATGGTAGCGCACAAGGGTCTGAGAGACCTCTTCGGAGCAAAGTTTGATGCTTTCCTTGATGCAGTGTATGCGAATGCAGAAGACAGAATCAAGGAACAGATCGATGTGCTTGCTATAAAGAACGGATGGAACAGACGTGTCGCTACTGAGGAATATCTTGCAGGTTTGGCTGAGGATGCGCAGTTTGCGGACATACGAGGCTCATGGTGGCAGAAACTGAAGGCTCTCTTCATGGACTTCCTCCGCGGATGCGGATTCTCTCCGAATGTGAAGATTTCGGACAATGAGCTCCGGTATGTGCTATGGATGAGCTGGAAGAACATTCAGGAGCCGGGGGCATTCAGGAGCTTCCTTGGGATGGCTGAGAGGATCGCTAAGGAGGATGAGCTTAAGGTAGGGAACTTCGCTGAAACTACTGAGAAATATCAAGATCAAGAATCACAGACAACCCTGAGTGTGGCAGAAAGCGAACCAACGAAAGAACTCAACGAAAGATTTAATCGAAATCTTGAAAGATTTGAGAATGGTGAGCTTGCAGAGGATTTCAGATTCGATCTGGGAATGCCGTCAAAGTATCTTCTCGGCGCGGGCTTCCCTAACCTTCCGATCTCCATGAGGCAATCTCTTCTGAAGAAAAAGGCTGCTATGGAGCGGCATCCTTTCTCTGCGACTCATCTGAAAGGTCTTGTAGAAGCTATCCAAAAGCCTTTGGCAATATTCGAGTATTCAAAACCAAATATGCGAAACCTCATCATTGACTTGAAGGAGGGTGACAAGCATTTCCTTGTCGGGGTGACTTTGAATTATAAAGCCGGCGACATTGAGATCAACAGCGTCTCAGGACTCTTCCCAAAAGACAATGCGGAATGGCTGAAA
The DNA here is from genome assembly GCA_964488595.1 of uncultured Staphylococcus sp. Classification (GTDB taxonomy): domain Bacteria; phylum Bacteroidota; class Bacteroidia; order Bacteroidales; family Muribaculaceae; genus Duncaniella. The sequence goes on from CAZAWC010000167.1 coordinate 3,781, forward strand.
TGGATTCAGCAGGGCAAGGCGATACGCATAGATGGGAAAGAAATAATTCAGGCGATAATCGACAGTCAACGGACTACTAATACCGTGGAGTCTGAGCGAATAGGCCTGAATCTTGATGATGCTGCAAAGATAGTGAAAAATTTTGAGAATCCAATCATTGAGGAAGGAATTCTTTTCAGGGACGCACGGCTCTTTCATTTAAACTTGTCTTTCTCTTGGCTCGGGTCTTTGACACTTTCTAAAATAAAGTAATGGAATCGGAATTTGTAATCCGA
>CAZAWC010000168.1:0-4040 GCA_964488595.1 uncultured Staphylococcus sp.
GCTATGGCAACGTCTACTTCCTCCTCGAGATGCTCAAGACCCGTGGCATCGATCTCAAGGACAAGACCGTGGCCATCTCAGGCTCGGGCAACGTGGCTACATATACCGCCGACAAGCTGCTCACCCTCGGAGCCAAGGTGGTGAGCATGAGTGACTCGGACGGCACTATCTATGTGCCCGAAGGCCTCACCCGCGAACAGCTCGACTATATCTTCAAGCTCAAGAACATCTACCGCGGCCGCATCCGCGAGTTTGCCGAGGAATATGACTGCCAGTACTTCGAGGGCGAGCGTCCTTGGCAGCGTGTCAAGTGTGACATTGCCATGCCGTCGGCCACTCAGAACGAGATCGACGGCGACGATGCCCGCGCCCTCATCGCAGGCGGATGTATAGCCGTGAGCGAGGGAGCCAACATGCCCTCCACTCCCGAGGCTATCCGCGAGTTCCAGAAGGCCAAGATCCTATATGCACCCGGCAAAGCCGCCAATGCCGGCGGTGTCTCGGTGAGCGGGCTCGAGATGGCACAGAACTCTCAGAAGCTCTCATGGACGGAGGAGGAGGTCGACTCCAAGCTCAAGCGCATCATGAGCGACATCCACGAGCAGTGTGTCAAATATGGCACCGAGCCCGACGGATATATCAACTATGTCAAGGGCGCCAATGTGGCCGGCTTCATGAAGGTGGCCCGCGCCATGATGGCACAGGGTGTCCTCTGACAGTCCACCCACGATACACAAACCGCGCCCCGCATCGTCTCAGTGACGATGCGGGGCGCGGTGCTTAATCAAAGGTGAGGGTAAATCCCCGGCGGGGGATATTACTCAAATATGTGCTTGAGTTTGCTGAATATGCGGGTCTTGGTCGACTCGTCGGGGGTGAGGTTGGGTTTGCCCGACAGGCTCTCGATGGCCTGTTTCTCCTCGTCGGTCAGCTTCTCGGGGATGTAGACCATCACGTTGATGAGCTCGTCGCCGGTGCCATAGCCCTCGGTGGAGGGGAGGCCCTTGCCACGCAGACGGAGCACCTTGCCCGGCTGCGTGCCGGCGGGGATCTTGAGGCGGGCACGTCCCGTGATGGTGGGCACCTCTACCTGTCCGCCGAGCGTGGCGGTGGGGATATCGAGCATCAGGTTGTAGATGACGTCCTGACCGTCACGGATCAGCTGCGGATCCTTGATCTCCTCGATCACTATCAGCAGGTCGCCGTTCACACCGCCATGGAGGGCAGCGTTGCCTCTGCCACGCAGGGTGAGGGTCTGTCCGTCCTGCACGCCGGCAGGGATGGTGAAGGTGATCGTCTCCTCCTTGCGCACCACACCGTCGCCGTGACAGTAGGAACACTTCTCGGTGATGATCTTGCCCTCGCCGTGACACTGGGGACACTCTACCGCCGACTGCTGCACGCCAAACATGGTCTGCTGCTGGCGGAGCACCGTGCCCGAGCCGCCGCAGGTGGGACAGGTCTGGAATGCTGTGCCGTCCTTGGCGCCCGTGCCGTTGCAATGCTCACACTTCACGAGCGTGGGCACCTTGATGGTTTTCGTCACCCCTTCGGCTATCTCCTTGAGGGTGAGCTTTATCTTGATGCGGAGGTCGGAGCCTCGACGCTGGCGGCGACGTGTGCGGCCGCCCGCGCTCTCGAATCCGCCCATATTGCCGAACGCACCGCCGAATATGTCGCCGAACTGCGAGAAAATATCCTCCATCGAGAAGCCGCCGGCATGGAAACCGCCTGCTCCGCCGCCCGGGAATCCCTGCGGACCCATATTGTGGCCAAACTGGTCATACTGGGCACGTTTCTCCGGGTTGGAGAGGACATCATAGGCCTCGGCAGCCTCCTTGAATTTCTCTTCGGCCTCCTTGTCGCCCGGATTCTTGTCCGGGTGGTATTGTATGGCTTTTTTCCTATACGCGCTCTTTATGGTCTTTTCGTCGGCATTCTTGTCGACTCCGAGCACTTCGTAATAATCTCTTTTGGCTGCCATGTGTGTTGAATTATGATTTTATTTACTGGCCCACTGCCACCTTGGCGTGGCGGAGCACTTTGTCGTTGAGCATATAGCCCTTGACGGGGGTATCTATCACCAATCCTTTCTTCTCCTCCTCGGCCCCCACGGGCACCATAGCGATGGCTTCGTGGAGCTCGGGGTCAAACGGCTGGCCGGTCGACTCGATCGCCTTCACGCCGTTCTGCGACAGATACTTGACGAGTTTCTGATAGATCAGCTCCATGCCCTTGCGCACGTCGTCGGCATCGCCGGCCTTGGCGCTCGCCTCGAGGCCGCGCTCGAAGTCGTCGACAATGGGCAGGAGCCCCTTGAGCACACCTTCGGCTGCGTTGCGGATCAGTTCGCTCTTCTCCTTCATGGTGCGTTTGCGGAAGTTGTCAAACTCGGCCATGAGGAAGAGATACTCTTTCTTCTCCTTCTCCACCTGTTCCTGAGCCTCGATGAGCTGCTTGTTGAGGGTGTCTATGTCGGCCAGCTGGGCATTGATCATGTCGTTGGCCTCGTCGAGCTGCGACTCATCCTCCTGAGAGGCTTCCTGAATGTCGTCAAAAGTCTCCACATCCTCGGCCTCGCGGTGCAGGCGTGAGTCGTCGCGGAGTTCGTTATCGGGGATATTATTTTTGTTTGCCATGATGATTGTATTATTTCTTTACTGTATGCAAAAATAGAGCCACACCCTCTGAGGGGCGTCTATAATATTAACAAAAAAATGGCCCTAACGTTCAAACGTCAGGGCCAAAATAGATTTCATCAGAGTTTTGATGCAAACACCGTGCATCCGGGGAAAAGCTCTGCCAGCCTCTCTGCCAAAATGTCAGTGTCAAACAGCGCGTAGACTGCCGAGCCCGATCCTGACATGGAGGCATATGTGGCTCCCTCGTCGAGGAGCCGGGCCTTGATGTCGGCCACGACGGGATGGAGCGGAAACACCGACGCCTCGAATGAGTTGTGGAGCAGCCCCTGCCAGCGGGCCGGAGGCAGCCGCAATATGTCGGTGATAGGCCGTGCCGGCTCGGCGGGCACCACCCGCGAGTAGGCCTGAGCTGTCGGCACCGACACCGGGGGCTTCACGATGGCTATGTGTAGTCCAGAGAGGTCTACATCCACGGGGGTGAGTGTGGTGCCGGTGCCTGTGGCGAGCATGGGGATATTGTAGACAAACAGCGGACAGTCTGCCCCGAGCGTGGCGGCCATCCCGGCGAGCGTCGCATCGTCGGCCCCGAGCCCGAACATGGTGTTGAGAGCCACGAGCGTGAAGGCCGCGTCGGCCGATCCACCTCCCAGCCCGGCACCGTCAGGGATCACCTTGCGCAGGTATATGTCGACAGGAGGCAGGGAGTAGTGCCGCTCCATGAGTCGGTAGGCCTTCATCACCAGATTCTTCTCAGGTGGACAGGCCACCTTGCGTCCGGTGACGGTCAGTGTGGTGTCGTGGCCCTGCGCGGGCACTATCTCGAGCACGTCGCGCCACGGCACGGGCATCATCACGGTCTCTATGTCGTGATACCCGTCCGGGCGGCGGCGCAGTATGTCGAGCCCGAGGTTTATTTTGGCGTTGGGAAACAGTAACACTTCGGTCGGGTGGTGAGGTTAATTATTGTATTAAGAGGCTGCAGACCGATTTTGATCAGCGTGCCAGTATGTAGGCGGCTCGGGGTGCGGCGATGAGCTTGCCACCTTTCACCTTGCCGAGGCCATCGGCGGCTATGCGGCCATCCTCTGCTATCACGGTCCATTCACCCTTGGGCACTGTCACCTGACGGGCTTCGTCCGAGCCGTTGAATATCACCTTGATCTCCTTCCACTCGTCGCCGTTGGCGTGGTCAGTGAGGGTGTAGGAGATGAGGCCCGGCTCCGTTTTGTCAAACTTGAGGTGACGGGCCACATCCTCGGCCGTCGTCATGCGGAAGGCGGGGTGAGCCTTGCGCAGGTTGATGAGCTCACGATAATAGTCCATCTGCTCGGCGTTGGTGTGCTTGAGATTCCAGTCGATGGCGTTGATCGAGTCGGGCGACTTGTAGGAATTGTGGAC
>CAZAWC010000169.1:0-3868 GCA_964488595.1 uncultured Staphylococcus sp.
TTGGAAATGTGGCGGGGATTTGGTCAGACGGCGGAGAATTGCTAATTTTGTAGGTCAAATCGCTGTACAAAACCAAGAGAATGGACAAGGATATTGAACTCTGCGGAGTAAGGTTGCACTACACGGACACCGGCGACGGGCCGAGGACACTGGTGCTGATGCACGGCTGGGGTTGCGACCACACCACCGTAGCCTCCATAGAGCGCGTGGCTCTCGAGGCCGGCCTGAGGGTGGTAAACCTTGATTTGCCCGGTCACGGCCGCTCGCAGGAGCCACCTGAGGTGTGGGGTGTGGAGCAATACACACGCCTCGTCGAGGAGTTGATGGAGCGTCTCGGCATAGAGCGTCCTCTGCTTTTGGGCCATTCGTTCGGCGGTCGCATCGGTATCCTCTATTCATCGCGCCACCCCGAGGTAGAGAAGCTGATCCTCGTCGACGCCGCCGGCATCAAGCCCCGGCGCACATTCACTTATTATCGCAAGGTCTACACATTCAAGGCCCTCAAGTGGCTGATGTATCTCTCGCTTGGCCGCAAGGAGGCTGAGCGCCGTCTCGACGCCCGGAGGGCCAAAGCCGGGTCTGCCGACTATGCCGCAGCCTCGCCCATGATGCGCCGCATACTCTCGCGCACGGTCAATGAGGATCTCACCGACCGCCTCCCGCTCATCAAGGCACCGACCCTGCTCATCTGGGGCAAAAACGACACGGCGACCCCCTTGGCCGACGCGGAGAAGATGGAACGCATGATTCCCGACGCCGGCCTCGTGGCCTTCGAAGGATGCGGCCATTATAGTTTTCTCGACAACCCCGCGGGATTCAAGGCTGTGCTGACAAGTTTTCTGAAATAAGAATCCAACTACAAGATTATGCTCTGGTTCACACTGATAGTTCTCGTTATAGCGACACTGGCCACATCTGAGGAACTGAAACGCTGCCTGATGATGATGCAGCAAAACTCATATCGCATCGACCGCTACCGCCGTTGGCTCGACCAATCCCAAGACTCCACGTCTGTGCGCCGCCTCGTGAGCGGTGCCGTGGTGCTTGCCTCGCTGTCCACGCTTTCCATCCCTGTGGTGTCGATGAGCCTTGTCGGGCTGGTGAGTGTGCTCAACTATGTGTCGCTCCGCACGGCGGTCTACAAGAAACCCCTCGTCTGGACTGCCCGCGCCAAGCGCATCGAGGGGGTGATGGTGGGGCTCGTCATCATCGTGTGTGGAGTGGTGATATTGCTCGCCGAGCCCTATGGCACCTATGCCCGGTTGGCCTGCGTCACCATGCTGGCCATCTACTGCTTCTCCCACCTGTTTGTCATCGCGGCCGTGTGGCTGCTCGCACCGGTGGAGAAGAGAATCAACCGAGGCTACTACGATGATGCCGCGCGGATACTTCGCTCCATGCCTCAGCTCAAGATAATAGGCATTACAGGCAGCTATGGCAAGACGTCGACCAAGCATTACCTCAACCGCATCCTGTCCGAGCATTTCGACGTGATGATGACTCCCGGCAGCTATAACACCACGATGGGCGTCATCCGCACCGTGCGTGAGTATCTCAAGCCTTACAACGAAGTGTTTATCGTAGAGATGGGGGCTAAGCAGCCGGGCGACATTCGGGAGATCTGCGACCTCGTCCACCCCTCCATAGGCATTGTCACCGCCGTGGGACCCCAGCATCTCGAGTCGTTCAAGACCATAGAGCGTGTGCAGCAGACCAAGTTTGAGCTCATCGACTCGCTGCCCGCCGACGGCCTCGCGGTGGTCAATGATGATTTTCCGTTTATAGCTTCGCGCGCTGTAGACAATGTGGAGTGTGTGCGTTATGCCGTGACAGCCACCGGAGCTGCGGCCTATACCGCCACCGACATCAGATACACTCCTCACGGCACCACGTTCGTCATCTCGGGTCCGGACGGCTACAGCATGGAGCTGCAGACCCGGCTGGTAGGGGAGTGCAATGTGAGCAATCTGCTGGCCGCCGTCATAGTGGCCCTGCGTCTCGGGGTGCCCGAGAGCAAGATCAGATATGCCGTGGGGCAGATCGAACAGGTGGAGCATCGCCTCAACATGAAGCGCACACCCGGCGGAGTCACCATTATAGACGATGCCTTCAACTCCAATCCCACAGGCTCAGGCATGGCTCTCGACGTGCTGGCCATGATGAAGCCGGGCCGACGCATCGTGGTGACCCCCGGCATGATAGAACTGGGCGATAGGCAGGAGGAGCTCAACCGTGAGTTTGGCAAGAAAATCGCCGTCTGTGCCGATATCGCCGTTGTGGTCGGCGAGTTTAACCGCGTTGCTATTGTTGAGGGCATAGAGAGTGTGGAGCCCCGCTCGGCAGTCATTCATGAGGTAGCTTCGTTTGCCGAGTCGCAGAAGCTATTGGCTACCATGCTCAAGCCGGGTGACACAGTGCTTTATGAAAACGATCTCCCCGACACGTTCAAGTAATCCATATTAGCACACTCCCGTTGATGATGAACAGAAAACTCCTGATGCTGACACTTCTCTCCGTCATGGTCCCTGTGTCGGTCCCTGTGTCGGCTCATGCACAGTCCGAGGAGAAAGTCTATATATGCACCAACTCAGGCAGGGAGATTACGGCCGAGGAGTATAGAAACATCAATAGCCAGTTCATCAAGGGGATCATCACCACCGACGACACAATACGTGTGACGCTCAAAGGCCCGGGAGAGCATAGGGATGCTTACAGAGAGATGGTCAACAGCTATGCTGCTGACTTCAATCTCAACGGCGTCCGCTGCAAATATCTCAAACAGGAATTGCCGGAGGCCACTCCCAAGACCTCGCAGTACAGCTATACGGATTCGTGCTTCTATCTCACGTTTGAGCTGAGTCCGAAATTCCAGACCACAGGGCTCCCGACAGGCGTCTCGGCATTTCTCGTCACGGACAGTCTGCCTGTGGTCGGCAAGCGTTATCCCGTCACGCCGTTGACGTTAGATCCCACCGATCCTATCGTTGTATGGTCGCGAGCCTCAGGCGAGATGGCGGCGGTGCAGATCACATGTTTCCCCCTCAGCAGTGACGCACTCCCCTCCGGCCATATCCCCCCGGCCGACACTGACAAGCGCGTCATTCTCTCTACCACCGATGTGACAGGGAGCATGGAAGTGACGGCAGTGAGACGGCTGAAAAATCGGGATATGTACAGGATCGACTTGCGCCTTGATGCGTCAGCCACCATCAGGCCTGATTTTCTTGACGGTTTTGAATATCCCGTAGAGATAAAGGACGCCGCGATAAAACTTTATCTCGTGGAAAAAACCGACCTCAAGCCATGTTTTTTCGCCATAGACTATGCGTGGCCCGACAATTTCATACCGCAGAATGATCCCCGCATTCTCCCGGCCACTCAATACAGGAAACGATAAATTACGACAACTATAAAACAATAATTCACGAACAGATGAAAACGAATATCGGAGTGTTCTTTGGCGGACGCTCCACCGAGCATGAGATCTCCGTCATCTCCGCCTCGCAGGCGATGGCCGCTATCGACCGTGAGAAGTATGACGTGACACCGATATATATTTCCAAACAGGGGCGTTACTACACGGGCGATGCCCTGCTCGACATCAAGAACTATAAGGATATCCCCGCCCTGCTCGAGAAGTGCACGCAGGTCTATATGGAGCCTTCCTATGGCGACTACAACCTCTACAAGGTGAAGAAGAGCATGTTTGGCTCCAATGTCCTCACCCGGCTCGATGTCGTGATCCCCGTGCTCCACGGCTCTAATGTCGAGGATGGCATCTTCGAGGGTGTGCTCGAGACCATAGGCATCCCATATGCCGGCTGCAACACGCTGGCAAGCGCCAACGGCATGGACAAGATCACCATGA
>CAZAWC010000170.1:0-3808 GCA_964488595.1 uncultured Staphylococcus sp.
CCCTCTTGCTCACGATCGCGGCCTCCCTCCCCCTGGCCGCCCAGCAGCTCCCGAATTCCGGCTTCACACAATGGAAAGATAAGTGTGACCCAACAGTTGCTTATGGAATTGGGGAGAAAGATTTTTCCAGAAATGAGAATAAACGACCTGGTGTCGAACCGAGTTGTTGGAATGGATCTTCGGTACGTCAAAAGTTAGTAATTACTGTTGAAAAGGAGTTAATTACGCATGAAGTTGATGGAACGCTACATTATGCTGAACTTTCAAATGCGGAGGTTGGAGCAATTGGTATAACTTCCAATGCACCTGGTTTCCTGACATTAGGGACTCCATGGGTTTATGTCGTTACTGATGTTAATAGTTGTGATGGAGGAACTTATGGAGGCATAGATTTTACTTATCGTCCAGATGCAATTTCCATCAAGGCCAAGCGAACCGACTCAAATATTGAAGATTCTCATATAATATTTTACTCGTGGAGCGGATCGTATGAATCTATAATACTTGAAAAGGAGTTTTCTTGGAGAGAGTGGTCAGGATGGTCGTCTACTAAGGTAACCGAAAATAAATCAGTTTCATTAAGTAATGTTGATCGCGCGATCTTAGGAACGAAAACTCCGACGCAATCCGGCAAATTAGTTGGAAGTGTAGACTATACATTTAAGTCAACAAAAGACGGAGATTGGGAAAAAATAGTTGCTCCAATTAAATATGAGCCAAATACCGGGAATCCGGAGATGATGAATGTCATCATTTCTGCAGGTGCATATTGGGGAAGAGATTCCTTAAAAAGCGGAACGACTCTTGATGTTACTGATGTCAAGCTCCTCTACTATTCCCGCCTCGCAAGCATAGATCTTGGAGAGGATAAGTCGATTTCGTTTGAAGATGTTTCTATTGACTATGATTTCGACGATGATGGAGTGTACACATACGAGTATGATGGATATTATAGGGATTTAGAGAATATCAATGCTAATTCGTGTGTTTTTCTCGGTGGTGGTAAAACCGCCAAAATTGAAAAAATAGAAAAAAACTCAGAAGCTAATCAGGTAAAGATTGTCGTGAAAAACGACATTGACACTGATGAGGACGGTAGAAACTCTCACACCTACATCATCAACTGCAAGCCCTATGTCTTCCCGCAGCTGACTGAGGTAACATTCCCGAAAAGTGACAATCTTCCACAGGACGTAACCGTAGAGTTTAATGACAAGAAGGAAGCAGTGTTTGGTTATTACATTGGTCGAATCTCGGAAAAGGAGCTGAAAGGTGATGAGAGGACATGGACATACGAGTTGACCAATACCGGTTATGGTGCTACTGTTACCGCCGATAAGAAAAATGGCGTTTTATACTTCACAGTGACGGATGATGGCGTTAGCGAAACTTACACCGTCACCGGGAAACACTGCTCCACCCTAAACAGTGTGACGATTCATAATTTAAGCACTGGAGCCGACACCAAGATTCCATTGATAGATGTCGATGGGAATAGAATAATTGAAGCAGTATATGATGGCTATTCGAAAGACATTGATCTCAACGGCAATTCTACGACTGCCGAGTTTGTGGTTGAATGCACTGAGATTCATGCCCACTTCGATAGAAAGGATAATCAATTGGTAATCGAAGTTAAACCAGATGACGAAAACGCCAAAGGCTTGACGGATACCGACGACGCATCGTCGCATACCTACACAATCAACTGCTGGGTACCTGCCACGAGCATCGAGTTCGAGCAGCCGCAGCGAACCATTGTTGTGGGTCAGACTCTCACGCTGACAGAAGACGATCTGACTTTCAGTCCCGAAGGTGCTCACCCCGACTTTACGTTCAGCACAAAAGCTAAGGAGGGCGTTGAGATCAGCGATGATAAGCAGACCGTTACCATCACTCCTACGAGTGACGGAACCTTGAAAATTAATGCCACTTCAGGACATAACTCCAAATTGGAGGCTGAGGCTACCATTACGGTAAACGCTGTTCCCACAGCGATTACTGTTAACGAGGATGCCATCCCCGACTATATTTATACGGACAAAGCTAATGCGTTTGACGTCGAGGTTGGCTATGAGCCTGCCAAAGCACCGACAACAGGTGTAATCCTGACATCATCAGATCCCGAACTTCTGACCGTCACTCCTAAAGAGGGTGAGACCAGCAAGTGGACTGTGGCTCTGAAAGATGGAGCAACGGTAAAGGAACCTGTTATTGTGACTCTAACTGCAGCTGTGGAGTACAAAGATGCCAAAGGTGAAGATGCAAGCCGAACCTGGCAAAAGGAGATCAGCGTGGAAAATCGACCGATAGTCCGCTGGTATGATACCGCGAATAAGCTACTCTCTCCTCTAAATATTGGCATGGTGCCCGACAAAGAGCTTTACCTCACGGCAAAGGCGAGCAATTTCTACGGCGCGAATCCCAAGATAGATTATAGCATCTCGAATGAAGATGTGATAAGTTATGAAGATGGTAAGTTGAAGGCCCTAAGTATAGGTGAAAGCACGCTCACGGCCCGGTTGAAGGACTCTGAAGGTAATGACGTCGAAGATAAGGACGGCAATCTGGTAGAGCACGTCATTTCTGTTGTGGTGTCGAAAGAGGTGATATATCCCGCCGTGATTAAGATCGAAGAGACTCTTCCTACGACGATTTACCTTGGTGCAAACGAACCCCTTAAGTCTTTCTTGATCAAGCCAAAATATTATGGTGACAATGGTAAGCCGGCTACCGTTTTTCCCGATCAGGAGAAGTGGGAAGTCAGCGACGAGGCTATTGCGTCGGTCGTCGATGGCACAGTGTCGATCAAGACTCCTGCCACATTTGATCCGGAGAACCAAAATACTCTTGTCGTGACCCTGACTGCTTCCTTCACCGATGGCAAGCCGACTCTTGATCCCGAGACCTGGACATTTGCTGTTGTGCAGCCCGCTACCGGAATCACCTGGCAGAGGGACGGGAAACCTTTCTCTGACCGTGCCCTCACATTGAAGATAGATGAGACAGCTGCGCTCGCCGCAGTAGTGGCTCCCGAATCGGCTACAGACAAGACCCTGAGCTACACTATTGACACGCCGAACGTGATCAAATATGAGAATGGCATCCTGACCCCCATCGGCACGAGTACCGCAACTCTGACCGCCAAATCTAAATACTGGGATGAGGCGCACCCCGGTGTAAGCAAGTCAATCACCGTCACGGTGGAGCCATATATTGTGCCCACGGCCATGAAGGTTGAGAACGAAACCGATATCCCGACACATATCTATCTGGGCGAGACTAAGCCGTTTGATATAAAGGTTGACTTTACCCCCTCAGTCGACGGTAAGGAGCTGGATGGCGAAGTGACCAAGACCTGGACTTGCAAGCCCTCCGGCATAGTAAAGGTCAGCTCGGACGGCACGGTATCGTTTGTCAATGATGCGAAAAACGTGGAGGATGTGACCGTAATGCTTGAAGCAAAACATCCTAAAGTTGAGAAGACATTCACTTGGTCAAAGGATTTCGTTGTCCGACGCCCGGTGGCATCGCTTGACTGGCTCGACGGCAGAAACAGCTCGATAAGTGAATTGAAATTTAAGGAGAGCGATGAGGTTCCAGTTCTGCGCTCGAGGATCACTCCTTCTACTCCCACCGATGAGGTTAAATATTCTGTAATTCCGGAAGAGGGCAAGGATCCGATCATAGATTATAAGGATGGCAAGCTGATCGTTCTGGGCTGCGGCACAAACATACTCGTGGCCCGCGCCGAAAACTTCCCCGACGATCCGGGCAAACGTCAGGCTAAGGAGAAGCAGATCATCAT
>CAZAWC010000171.1:0-3671 GCA_964488595.1 uncultured Staphylococcus sp.
AGAAGAGCGACTGGTTTTCCAGAGTCACGTTGATGCTCTGCCCCGAGTCGATGATGCTCTGATTGGTGATGGTGACGATGCCCATGGCATAGTCCACGGTATAGTCGGAGTTTTCGGTGAGCACCACACCGCCGGCCGTGACTATCACCGACCCGCGGGGCACGTTCATGGCATTGAGGCGGATCTGCGACCCTGACGATGCCTGATACTTGCCCTCGAGGGCAAATTTGTTCTTGTCGGCAAACTGGCGCGCCACGACGAGCGTGGAGTCATACAGCTCCTGATAGACATATTGCCGGGCCAGTTCGGGGTCACCTATCTTCTGCGCGAGATGCTTGCCGAAAGGCTCCACCACGGGAAATATCACCTTGCCCTGAGATGCGAGGATGGTGTAGCCCTCGATGAAGTCGAAGAAGCCGTCGGGATTGGATGCCTCGTTAGAGTCGATGCGGTCGAGGTTCATCACCTGAAGCAGCGGCTTGTCGGATATGGAGGGGACGGGGAGATAGTTGATCTCCGTGCCTGTAGTGTCTGACAGATACTTGATATTGAGGCGGAAATTCTGTTTCTGCACCTGATAGGCCCCGAGCGGATAGACATTCTTCATCATAAGATGCCACATAGGAGCGCGGGGATCGACGGTGGTCGACTTGAGCATCTTGAGATAGAGCGACTGGTCGGTGGTGGTGACGTCGGCCGAGAACTCGCCCACCTGATAGACCTTGCCGTTGTAGGTATATTCATATGCCACGGCCAGCACCTCGTCGGCGCTCAGCGCGCTCTTGAGCGAGATGTAGCCGAGGGTGCTGTTGAGAGTGTATTCCGACGATGTGAGGAGCCGGGCCGACTCCACCTTCTCATAGTCAGACCCTCCGTCGATGCCATAGGCGGCGAGAGGGGCGAGGGCCTGTGTGACGGTGTTGATGCTGCGTGCGCCGGGATAGTCGGCCTTGATGACCGAGAGGAGGTTGTTGGCGCCGTTGTATGGGATGGGGAGCGAGCCCTCGGGATGCCAGAACGATGCCCCGAGACGGTCGTGCTCGCCAAGGTCCATGAAGCCGACAAAGTTGCGGCTCTGGTCAAAGCGCGAGTTCTTGTTGGTGACCCACACCTCTATACGGGTGATCTTGATGCCCGACGACACGAAGGGGAGCTTGGAGGCGAACTGGTCGTAATTGTCACGGAAGTAGTGGGCGAGGAAGAAGTGGCGGTTCTGGTCATACTCATCGGCACGCACCTTGAAGTCGGTGGTCTGCGACCCGCCTTTCGAGCTCACGGAGGTGGACTGCGAGTTTTGCTGCGACACGAGGGCCGTGGCGGTGAGCTTGCCAAACTGCAGCTGGGTCTTGACGCCGAACAGGGCGGTGCTTCCCCTTATGAGCGACGAGCCGGTGGTCATCGACACATTGCCCGCTTCGATAGACTTCACTATGTCGTCCTCCTTGCCCTCGTAGGCCAGTTTGAGGTTCTTTGAGTCGAAGTCAAAGGTTGCGTCGGTGTTGTAGGTCATGTTAAACTTCATGCGGTCGCCCACCGACGCCTGTATCGTGGCCTGAATCTTGGAGTCGAAGTCAAAATATGTCTTGCGGCGTGAGTTGAGCGACAGGGCGGGATTGTCCGTCTTGTTAGACTTCACGCCCATCGAGATGTTGACCGAGCCCTGAGTCTTGAGACTCACGCCTCCGGGGCCGAATATCTTCTCGAGCGGCCCGAGGGCGAAATTCATGTCGAGGATGTTAAACGGCTCCTTGTCCGGTGTAGTCAGGGCCTCGGAATTGCGCATGCGGAAGTAGTCGAGCATCGTCTCGCGATTCTGCCACGCGCTGTATTGCTGTGGGGTGAGGTAGAAGGGGGTCACTATCTCCTGCTCGCCCAGACGGGTGCGCACCACATAAAATCCCAGCGCAGGGTCATACTCGGCCGTGGTGGTGAGATTGGACGGAGCGTTGAGGTCGGCCGGACCGGGCCCCCTCATCAGGTCCTCGCAGCTGCGGGGGATGGTGGGGCTCACGGCAAAGGGCAGGTCGATCGAGTCGCCGCCGGGCAGTGTCACCTCCGTCATGGCCGGAGGTGGCGGCGGCAGTTCGCCGTCGGGCACCGGACGCGCCGACACCGCCCCACCCCACACGGCAGCCACAGCGAGCAGCAGGAGCAGAGAGACGGATGTGTATATGTGACGACTGTGTTTCAGGGGTCGTGAGGTGCGGATAGGATTAGTTACATCATGCCGAGAGCCTTCTTGATGGCAGCCTCGACCTTGACGTCAGGCTCAGCATCAAACACACGCAGGAGCACCTTCTGCGACTGCGCACGCTGAAATCCGAGAGCCATCATGGCAGCGAGGGCCTCCTCATAGACGGCCCCCGAGGGAGCCGCAGACAACGGCATACTTAATAACGATTCCGCCGAGGGTTTTATTTTATCCTTGAGGTCAACAATTATGCGCTGAGCGGTCTTGGCGCCGATCCCCTTGACGGTCTTGAGCCGGGCATGGTCGCCCGAGTGGATAACCCCCTCGAGGTCAGCCACGGTGATGGACGAGAGGATGAGCATGGCGGTGCCCGGCCCCACGCCTGACACCCCTATGAGCAGACGAAACATCTCACGCTCGCGGGCGTCGGCAAATCCGTAGAGCGTCCACGCGTCGTCGCGCACCACCTCGTGCACCCTCAGCGTCACCTCGCCCTTCATGTTCTGTATGGCCTCGAATGTAGCCAGCGAGATCAGCAGCATATATCCCACGCCGCCGCTCGTCTCGGCCACGGCATATGTGGGAGTCACCTCGGTGAGATTGCCTTTGATATATTCTATCATCTTGTGCTAAATTTTAGTGTTGGAACTGCGTCAATATAAAGCCACGGGGCTGAACATGCGTTTCAACCCCGTGGCGATAGATCGTGTTGCGCTTACGCTGCAAGAAAAAGCGGCAGAAGTGTCAACCCAGAGATATATTTACTCTGCGGCAGCCTCTTCGGCGGGAGCTTCAGCCTCAGCATTGGCAGCGGCCTCAGCCTCTGCGGCAGCGGCGGCAGCCTCAGCCTTCTTCTTGGCTACGGCCTCGGCCTTAGCCTTGTTCTGTGCCTGCTCGGCCTCGAGACGGGCCTTGGCGGCGAGCTCTTTCTTGTCGGCCATGGATGCGCGGAATGCGTCGATGGTCTGCTGCTTGCGGGCCTTCCAAGCGTCGAAACGACGCTGAGCCTCGGCCTCGTCAAAAGCACCTTTCTTCACACCACCCTGCAGGTGCTTCATCAGAAGTACACCCTCGTTGGAGAGGATAGTGCGCACGGTGTCAGTGGGCTGTGCACCGCAATTGACCCAATACAAAGCACGCTCGAAATTGAGTGTTACTGTAGCAGGATTAGTGTTCGGATTATAGGAACCTATCCTTTCAATAAATCTACCATCTCGTGGTGCCCTGCTATCGGCGATAACAATAGGATAGAACGCATAGTTCTTGCGACCATGACGTTGCAGTCTGATTTTTGTTGCCATTAATTGTGTTTTGTATAGAATTCGGGCGCAAAATTACTCAAAATTCCCTCCGCGGCCAAACCTCTCATGATGCGCCCGACAATAATTAACTTTTTTTAACCCGCCGGTTTCTCTCCTGCCCCTCGTGGGGGACACAAAAGTTGCCTGTGTCGGGAAAAAAGCGTACCTTTGCGCCAAAT
>CAZAWC010000172.1:0-3657 GCA_964488595.1 uncultured Staphylococcus sp.
GAGGCGTTAAATGTGTCGGGGCGGTTTACGCTGCTGCGGGGATAAAGCAAAGCCGGGAGCCGAGGTACGCAGACGTATACGTGAGGGCGTAATTCGTATTCGCAGACGCGAGGCCGGCATGCGCGCCGAAATTCGCACGCCCGCCGAAGAGCACGCCCCTAAGGGCTTCCCCGCTGGCCGGGATGTTGGTATAGAAGTAGTCGCAGAAGTACGCCGTAGCACTGGCGCCGCCTCCTATGGCTATCGGCATATTTTCGCCGTACTCTCCTACCATCATCGTCTTAACGTAGCCTTCACCTCTGGGAAGGTCGCCGCGTTCCTGGTAGTTGGTCAGGCTGGTGGTGGCGCTTCCGAAGTTGGCCGGGTTGTCGCAGGTGTAGAAGATCGAACGGCCGCCGGCGTCGTTGCTCTGAATAAGGCAGAGGCAGCCGTCCGTCCAGCTCCAAATGTGGCCGAAGGGGTTTTCTATACCTCGGTAGCTTGGCACCTTCACGACTAACGGCGTAGCGCTGTACTCCGTGGGCATGGTAAACTCGACGACGCCGGTAGCGTTGCCCAGGCTGTTGGTTATGCCGCAGGGGATGAAGGGGTAGTAGCTGTTAAAGGTGTTCCAGGCCGCCGAAGCCAAAGTAGTAACGCCGGCGCTGAGGCCTCCCTGCTTGTAGCCGTTGGCGTCGGGCTGGGGGTTAAATTCGGCTTGACAGTTGCGGGTGGCGTATTCTATGACAAAGAGCCAGTAGGTCGTGCGCTGGGCTTCGTAAAGATCGCAATTCCAGCCGGCGCCGTTAAGCCCTGCGGCGCCTCGGTTGCGGGCGTAGGCTCGGAAGTTAGTAAGAGAAATTTGCGTAGCCGGGCGCCCCAGGAGGGTTCTATAAGTGCCGTCCCAGGCCGCGTTGTTGTTGCCGCCTCGGAAGTTGGCCGTAGTGTTTACGACGCTGGCCAGCTTGGGGGTGGCTGCTACGGTTCTGTCTACGGTGGCTTCGTAGGCGCTTCGGTAACACTTCCGTACCTTATGGAAGCCGGGCAGCGGATACTCGCTAATTAGCGGGGTGTAGTTGTTGCCGTCAAACTCGAATTTAGCGTAGTGCTCCGGAAGTTCTACCATTACCATGCCGTCGGCGCCGGTGAGGTTGGCGGCCGCTCCGGTGTCCTTCTTGGTGCTGTCGGTCGGGTGCAGGTAATAGTTTACGGTGCCGTCGTCTTTAAGAAGGCAGCGGCGCATTTTGCTCTGGATCGGTAGGCTCGTATGAAGTTCGGGGCGGCCTACGCGCTCTACGGTCGGGTCTCCTACGGCGAGGTTAATCTTGACGCCGTAGTAGTAATCGTAAGGAAATACCGGCTTAGTATTGCCGGCGGCGATAATAAGTCCCATGTTTATTGGTCGGGGGTTTATTAGTTGCCCCAGAGCAGCCCGGGGGCGCTCGTGGGTTTAATCTCGTTAATGATCTCGGGGTTCCATCCGGTCTCGAAGCGGGTGGTAACGTACTGCCCTGGGGGCATCCCCCAGAGGTTCACTTCTAAGAAGCAGGCGGCCTCGCCGTCGTTCTTTAAGTTGAAGGGGCGCCCCAGGTTGAAGGGTTGGCCGTCCTCGAAGGTTACGGCGCCCATCTCGCTGATCTGCGCGCTTACTGTGTCGCCTTGTCTGTTGAGCATGGTCGAAAATTTTTGCAAATTTAGTTATAAACGTACTATGATAGTACGTTAAGTTAAAAACTCGCTCATAACTTTTTGCCCTGGCCGTGTCTGGGCTGAAGCTATGAAGGGAAGGAAGGAGCCCCGGCGCCGTGTTGCCGGGGTGTTAGTAGCAGGTTCGTGGATTGTAGTTTAGCACCATCCAGCCGCATGAATTTTGCTTTTGCGGGTCTGGTACTCCTACTAATTCTAATATGAAGTTTTGCACGTTAATTTGCGTGGGGTTTGTCGTGTTAAGGCTTTGCGCCTGCGTATCCCAGGCACCGTAAAAGCAGCCATTACCCTGGATCCTTAAATGCGTCGTCTGGTCTGTGCGCGAATAGTAGCAAATACAATTATAAATTAAGACGCGGGCGCCTATGTAGCTGGTATGGGTGGGGAGCTCGATGGTTTCGGTATAGCCATAACTTAAAATATTTAAGTTTTTATTTAACCGAAAGGCGCCATCACTCAATTTAATTGCATCGGAGTTCTCTGTCTCTACGAACGGCGTTCTAATAGATCCGGCAAATTCGCCCTGCGTTGCGTGTATAGTGCCAGATATTTCTGCGTCCGTAGCTACTACTTTACCGTTCTGAAGCACTCTAAAGGGTGCATTTTTACGGTTGCCCTCGCTGGCTCCTGCCCATATCCTAACTTTTTCAGCCTCCGGGGTCGTGTCCGTCTCCTTCCATGTCTTGCCGTAGCCGCCGGTTATGCCTGCGACTATTGAGCCGGTGTGCTCGTTGGCGAGCTGGACGGTGCCGGCCGTAACTATCCCGCCGTCGATAACGGTCTGGGTGCAGTCGTAGTAGGTGGCTTCTACCCATTCGTTAATGTTGAAGGCGTTTTTAGTTAGGTTCTCTTTTATGCAGCGCCAGATGCCGCCGGTGGCACGTCCGGCGCTGTCTATGCCTTTGAGCCAAAGGTCGCCGACGTAGTAAGGCGCGCGGGGTTCTGATACAAATACCGTGCGCTTGCCGTCGGCGGTGCTCTGGGCTGCCGCCGCCGCTGCCGCCGCTGCTATGGCGTCTGCGTTCTCTACTTTCTGCCAGTACCAGGTTACGTGGTTGGTGCTGTCCTCGATGATGCCGGTATAGTTGGCGTTAGCGGCAAACATCGGCCTTATCCAGAGCCCGGCTGATGTCTGGCTCCAGGCCGTCTTGCCGAAGCGGTAAAGCGTTTTTGTGCTGGTGTTATACCACTGATCGCCGACGTGTCGCGCGTATTCGCTGGCCGGCCATAGGTTGGTCGGGTTGGTAGTCTGGTAGAAGCATTCTATTTTGCCGTCTATCTGGTTTAATACGTCGGCCATGTCGCCGGCGTATTGGTTATTTATAAAGTCGTGGAGGGAGCTGTCGTCGGTGTACTTGCTGGCCTTCGTCCATTCGCTTGAAGCGAAGGAAGGCACGGCGCCGGCGGCTCTGGCCTTCGTGCATACCTTGATGTCTCCGGCCGCTCCTTGTACCCATAAGTCTCCCGGATCGTAGGGGGCGTAGGGGGTAACGTAGAAAATGCGGGCTTTATCGTCGGCGGCGTCGAGGGCGTCCTGGGCTAACTGTAAGGCCTTCGACAGCTCGGTATCTTCAAGCTCGCGCCAGTAGTAATAATCGAAGGTAGACAAAGCGGCGCCGGGCTTCGGTCTAACTTTGCCTTTAACGTAGCGCCATACTTTGCCGGAGTCTGTGTTATAGTAAAGGTCGCCCAGGTGCTTCTCCATCTGGGTGGTATCGCCGGCGGCCGTGTCGGCCTCTGCCCATGACTTCGCCGGCTCGTTGGGGGCTGCCGTCGGGGCGTCTGCTGTCGGGGTGGGATCGACGTCGTAAAACCATTGTTCTATCACGCCGTCGAGCTGTCCCTGGAGGCCGTCCAGGACGCCTTTAAGGGTGCCGTTAATATAGTCTTCAATCTCGGCCGTTTTGCCCTCCAGCTCGCTGACGTCCTTAACGGTTCCGTCTGACGATCTGAAAAGTATTCTACCGGAAA
>CAZAWC010000173.1:0-3637 GCA_964488595.1 uncultured Staphylococcus sp.
CCCAGAACGCCATCATGTGGCAGCGCCTCTTCTTCCGCTGGTTTGACAAATGGCTCAAACCCGCGTCCGATAAGGAATAATCCACGATCCGCTATATCACAGTAACAGAGCATAGTCCGCATAATGACACGCAAACTCCTCTCCGTGCCCCCAAATCTGGTGGGTGCCTTCCACTCCGTCACCGGCCTCCCCGCCGATGAATACTTCTGCACCGCCGACCCTGTCGGGAGCCGACTCGGGAGCGGCGGAGGCACGACGTGGCTGCTCGAGGAGTGTCACCGCTCGCAGGCCCCCGGCATGAGTTTTGCCGACTGGCTCGCCTCTGACCGCCGCATCCTGCTCCACGCCGGCGGTCAGAGCCGCCGCCTGCCCGCCTATGCTCCGTCGGGCAAGATTCTCACCCCGGTCCCCATATTCCGCTGGGAGAGGGGACAGAAGGTGAGCCAGTCGCTGCTCGACCTCCAGCTCCCTCTGTATGAGCGCATCATGGCCCGCGCGCCCGAGGGGCTCAACACCATGGTGGTGAGCGGCGACGTATACATCCGAGCCGCCGAACAGCTCGGCACCATCCCTCAGGCCGATGTGGTGTGCTACGGACTGTGGCTCGACTCGTCGATAGCCTCCCACCATGGGGTGTTCTTCAGCCGCCACTCCACCCCCAACGTCCTCGACCGCATGCTGCAGAAGCCCTCGGTCGAGACCCTCGCCTCGCTGCTGCAGGAAGGGTATTACCTGACCGACATAGGCGTGTGGCTGCTGAGCGACAGAGCTGTGGAGGTGCTCCGCCGCCGTTCGCGCGGCGCCGACGGCGAGCTCAGGGAGTATGACCTCTATGGCGAGTTCGGGTGTGCTCTGGGCACCAATCCCTCAGTCCACGACGACGAGCTGGCCTCGCTGAGCGTGGCTGTGCTCCCGCTCCCCGGCGGAGAGTTCTATCATTTCGGGACGGGGCGCGAGATGATCTCCTCTACCCTCGCCATTCAGAACCGCATCAACGACCAGCGCGAGATAATGCACCGCGACCGCAAGCCCCATCCGTCGATCTTCGTGCAAAATTCTGTGACCCGCGCCCCATTCACAGCCGCCAATGCCAATATCTGGGTGGAAAACTCATACATTGGCGGGCGGTGGACCCTCACACGCGACAATATCGTGACCGGTGTCCCCGAGAACGACTGGGAGATAACCCTCGCCCCGGGGCAGTGTCTCGACATCGTGCCGACGGGCGAAAAGGATATGATGGTGCGTGTCTATGGCATCGACGACCGTTTTGCCGGCAAGGAGCAGCAGACCCCCCGGTTTCCCGTCACGGACAGCATCGAGGAGGCCGGACGGCTGGCGGCCATGATGCTCGCAGGCACGCCGCTGCCCGATGGATTGAGGCTGATGAGCGCCGAGCAGATCTCTGACGTGGCCTCCCTGCCGCGCCTCGTGGCCCAGCGACGCCGATTCCGCGCGCTCAATCTCGAGGCCATGGCAGCCAATCACAACCATAGCGTGTTCTATCAGCTCGACCTCGACGACACGGCCGACATTTATGTCAAGGAAGACATAAAACTCCCCTCACCTCTGCCAGACACCGACCCGTTGCTCAAACGCATGAGCGACAAGATGTGGCGCGCCGAGGTGTATCGCCGCTCAGGCTCCGACACCCGCGGGCTCCACGACGAGGCGTTCGCTCTGCTGCGTCAGGGACTCATCGAGACCGTGGGCACCGCACGCTTCACGCCGCGCCGCGCCGTCTACTCGGACCAGATAGTGTGGAGCCGCTCGCCCGTGCGCATCGACATAGCTGGCGGATGGACCGACACGCCCCCCTACTGTCTCGCCGAGGGTGGCTCGGTGATCAACCTCGCCATAGAGCTCAACGGCCAACCTCCGCTGCAGACCTATATCCGTCCCTGCCGCGAGCCGCACATAGTGTGCCGCTCCATAGACCTCGGGGCATCCGAAAAGGTAGAGACGTTCGAGCAGCTCATAGAGTTTGACAAGGTGGGCTCGCCATTCTCCATCCCCAAGGCCGCCCTTGCCCTCGCCGGCTTCCATCCGCAGTTTGCCTTGACTCCCTACCCGTCGCTGCGCGCGCAGCTCGAGGAGATGGGAGGCGGTCTCGAGATAACCCTGTTCTCGGCCATCCCCGCCGGGAGCGGACTGGGCACCAGCTCGATACTCGCAGCAACGGTGCTCGGTGCCGTGAGCGACTTCTGCTCGCTGGCTTGGGACAAGGTAGAGATCTGCCGGCGCACACTGGTGCTCGAACAGCTCCTCACCACCGGCGGCGGATGGCAGGACCAGTATGGCGGTGTGATGGGAGGGGTCAAACTGTTGCAGACTCAGAAGGGATTTGACCAGACCCCGCTGATGCGACGCCTACCCTCCGACCTCTTTACTGCACCCGAGTATGCCCCCTGCCACCTGCTCTATTACACCGGCATCACTCGCACGGCCAAGGATATACTTGCCGAGATAGTAAGGCGCATGTTCCTCAACCACGGAGGTCAGCTGGAGCTGCTTCGCCGCATGAAGGCACACACGGCGGAGATGTATGAGGCCATACAGCGCGACGACTTCGGCCGCATGGGCAGACTGGTGCGCGAGACATGGCGGCAGAATCAGCTGATAGACCGCGGCACCAACCCGCCGGCGATCGAGGCTGTGACGCGCCTCATAGACGACCTCTGTCTGGGCTACAAGCTGCCCGGCGCCGGTGGCGGCGGTTATCTCTACATGATAGCAAAAGACCCCGAGGCAGCCAACAGGATTAAGCACATCCTCTCCACCACTCCCGGCCTGTCGGCCAACGCGCGGATGGTGGACATGGCGCTGTCGCGGCAGGGCCTCACCGTCACACGCAGCTGACCCCCGAGCCCACGTACACGCTGAGAAGGGTCCCGACTTTTTAACATTCCCTAACATGGGGCGGGTTGATTGCACGGGATATATATCGTAACTTTGCGGTAAGCAAAAATATACACAAGTAACGATCATGAACGTACCCTCACTCAGTGAACAGGAAGTGATAAGGCGACGAAGCCTCGATGAAATGCGCCGTATGGGGATAGATCCCTATCCCGCAGCCGAGTATCCCGTAGACGGATATGCCGTAGAGATTAAAGAAACATTTGCCGACGACGCCCCTCAGCGCGAGGTGTGTGTGGCCGGACGTGTGATGGGCAGGCGCATCATGGGCAAAGCCTCGTTCATGGAACTTCAGGACTCAACAGGGCGCATACAGGTGTATGTGAACCGCGACGAGATCTGCCCCGGCGAGGACAAGGAGCTGTATAACACCGTGTTCAAGAAGCTGCTCGACATAGGCGACTTCGTGGGTGTGAAGGGCTTTGTGTTCCGCACCAAGACGGGCGAGATCTCCGTCCACGCCAAGGAGCTCACGGTGCTCAGCAAGTCGCTGCGCCCGCTGCCTATAGTCAAGATCAAGGACGGCGTGAAATATGACGCCTTCGACGACCCCGAGCTTCGCTACCGCCGCCGCTATGTGGACCTCATCGTCAACGACGGCGTGAAAGAAATATTCATCAAGCGCACACGCATCCTCAACTCGATGCGCGAGTTCTTCAACGCTCACGGATATATGGAGGTGGAGACCCCTATCCTCCAGTCGATCGCCGGCGGAGCC
>CAZAWC010000174.1:0-3485 GCA_964488595.1 uncultured Staphylococcus sp.
GTTCGTCAATTACTTGCGATGGATAACAATAATACATATATCCTTTATATCGATGGTAAGATTAATATTAATTATGATAACACTATAGCTAAATATGAATATCGAGAGCTTCCTAAAAGCAATTATATTATCTCAGAACAGTTTTTTTTACCTTGGGCTGTAATAAAAGATAAATGTGATGTGCTATGGTGTCCTAACAATACTTTTCCAATTTTTTTACCAAAGAGGATTAAACTTATAGTGACAATTCATGATTTAATATATTTTTATAAACCGATTAGTAAATCCTCTTTTTATCAAAAGATTGGCGCACTATATAGAAAATACAATTTAAAAGGATTCAGTAAAAAGATATCGGTAGCGACGACTGTTTCTAACTTTTCACGAATGGAAATAAGAAAATACCTCCCTCAAATTACCAAGGTTGTGTTAACATACAACTGTATGGACGATTTTATAAAAAATGTATCTTATGTGAAAGGTAGAGAGACACGCTTACCTAATAACAATTTCTTTTTTACTGTATCAGGAGATGCCCCAAGTAAGAATTTGCAAACACTAATTAATGTTTTTCAAAAAAAATATCCAGATGAAATATTGTACATTGCTGGAGTAAAGAAAGGGGCAGCCATACGGAAAAAGTATAACAATATATTTTTTCTTGATTCTGGTATTGCTACAGAAGTCCTCATTCAATATTATTTGAATTGTAAATGTTTTATTTTTCCATCTATATATGAAGGTTTTGGAATTCCTATAATTGAGGCAATGGTTTGTGGAAAACCAATTATTTCAACGAATGTTTGTTCATTGCCGGAAATATTAGGTGATAAAGGAATTCAAGTTGAACCGACTGAGGAAGGAATTGAAAGGGGAATTAAAGATTTCTTATTTAATTATGAAAAATATGATTTTGACTATAAAATATGCTTAATTCGTTTTGATAACTGGGCTTCTTCTGCTAATCAATTATTGGAATCATGTTTTCAAATTTAAAGAATATAAAACAACGAAATGGTGTTTTAGCCACAATTCTAATCTATACTGTTTTTCTTGAGATGACATTATGGTGTAAACACTTTTTCAAGTTTATACGAGTAGCTTTTTTGCAACCGATACTCAATGTACAACTCAGTCCAAAACCATTCAGTAGAGAATCCTTATTATCACTTCGGTTACCCCATCCTTATAATATAATAATACATGATAATTCTCAAATAATGACGAATGTCACAATTTTCCATGAAGTGACTATCGGTTGTATAGAAACCTCAAGTTTCAAGGCTCCAATAATAGAAGATTATGTCTATATTGGGTGTAAAACAGCTTGTTTAGGTGGTATCGTCATTCAACATCATACAAAAATTGGGGCGGGAAGTATTTTGTTAGCTTCAACAGAGCCACAGGCTTTAATATTGGGTCTACATAAAGTTGATAAATCAAAATAAATTTAATATATGCAAAAGGTATTATTTATTTCTTCAAGACCAATTTATCCTATAATCGGTGGTGATCAAATACGTACTGCTCAACAACTTGAATTGCTGATTCAAAAGTTTGATGTTGATGTAATCTATCTAACTCCTCATACCAAAAATGTGAGTATAAAGGATTATGTGCCAAAGGTTAGAAATGAATATAGATTCTATGTGCCGAAGTATAAATCATATTTGAATAGCCTAATGTTTCTGTTCAATAATTTACCAATTCAAGTCAATTATTATTATAACCGTAAAGTTGCAGAATTTATCGATAGCATAATAGATGAATACGATATAGTTTTTTGTAATAATATTAGAACAGCTGAATATGTGCTGCGATATGATAGAGTGATAAAATATATTGATTTCGTTGATGCTATCTCTATGAATTATGATAAAGCGCGTAAATATGCAAAAGGAATAAAAAAAATCATTTACTCGATTGATTTCAAGAGATGTAGATTTTACGAGTTAGAGTGTTTGAAAACTTTCTCCAGTTGTTCAATTATTTCTGAAGTTGATAATAATTATATTACAAAATGTCAAGAAGAATTTATACAGTAGGTAATATGGTACATATCCCGAATGCGCGATGCGTATCAAAACATGACGAAGATAATATTATTTCTTTTATTGGAAAAATGAATACTGAACCGAATGTTATAGCGGTAAATTATTTTGTAAAAGATATTTTTCCAACCTTAAAGAAAAAATACCCAAAATTGAAATTTCAAATTGTAGGTTCTCACCCTGAGAGAATTCAATCTTTGGCTGATAACACCAATATTGAAGTTACTGGATATGTTGATTCTTTGGAGCCATATTATCAGAATTCCACTATTATAGTTGCACCTATGCTCACAGGTGCTGGAATACAAAATAAGATAATACAAGCTATGTCGTATGGATGTTGTGTAGTCACTTCTACCATTGGAGCTGAAGGTCTTACGATTAATAACAATGAAATTGCAGTAATTGATTCAACCGTAGAATGGATAACAGTGTTATCAGAGTTACTGCAAAATCGTCAATTACGAATTGATATGGGTGTAAAAGCTAGGGATTACATAAAAAATAATCTTTCTTCAGAAATTATTTCTCAACAATTTTGGAGTTTTATAAGGTCTGGCGGAGTAAAAGTTGATTGATATGTCGTATGTAAAGATGCAAGGAAGGGTAAGTATGTTTACAGGATTTAATTATTTTAATAATACTATAAATTTCTTATCAGTTAAAATATAGAGATGGTGCCTGATAAAGAAGTGGCTAATTTACAATCTCAAGTAATTTCATTTTTGCGTTTCCCGCTTATAGTGGCGGTTGTAGCAATTCACTCTCAGCCTCATACTCTAAATATTAGTGGCGTTTTTTAGTTGATAGTGACAATGGGTAGCTCTAAATTTTTGTGTGTTTCCTTATTTCTGAGGTAGTTGCATGTATAGCAATACCTCATTTGCTTTTTCTTTTTTAATGTGATGAAACAAACTTTTCTGATAAAAAATGAAATCTTTAATGAAATACACTTTTATCTTATACTCCATCCTTTGTTTTCTATGTTTAATTACTCTTTACTCTCCCATAGGCATATATACGTAATAAATTAAGTTATTTAAAAGTTGATGGGTATCATGAGACGATTGTTATTAATTTTGTTGGTCGGTATTTTTTCAAGTTTAGGAGCTTTTGGTCAGATACATAAGGTGGAGGTTAAGAATCCGACTTATTTGGGGATGGTGCTTATTGAGCAGAAGGATGTGCCGACGATGAAGAGTACCTGTGCCTATTATAATCTTGTGGAGCAGCCTGAGGAGGGTGATTTCACGGTGTTCACTTATTCTGACGGTACGAAGATACGGTTTAAGAAGGATGTGTCTGGGGAGCTTTCGTTTCCTGTGGTACAGATTATCACTAATAAAAAACCGGCTGATGTCAATAAGATTTTGGTTGAGTCGGGGTTTGAGAAGGCCGGAGATGCTTATTATAATGGGTCGAAGTTTGCTCATA
>CAZAWC010000175.1:0-3425 GCA_964488595.1 uncultured Staphylococcus sp.
TGAGGATGTCGGCGCGGAGTTCCTCGATGTTGCGTGCGCGGCCGGGATAGTTGCCTGTGGTCTGGATACCGCCCGAAAGAGCGCCTGCCTTGGGTTCGAAACCGACAACGTCGTCGGCCTGCCAGCAGTGGAGCGAGAGGTGGAAGTTATTCATTTTTTCGAGCACTGCGTCTGTGTCGATGCCGATTGCTGCATAGCGTTCTTTTGCTACTTCGTAGGCTTTTTTGATCAGTTCTTCTTTCATGGGGTTTATCTTTTATAAAGTAATTAATGATTGGATTCTTGAATTCTCTGCATCACTTGGTGACTTCGAGGAATTTGGCGTAGGCTGCTTCCCATACTTCCTTGTCGGCGGGGAGGAAGGTTTTCAGGTCGGGAGAGCTGCTGAGCTGGCGGCGTATGTCGGCAACCGAAGCGGCTTCGCCCGAGGCGATGGCCTGGATCATGATGTTGCCGATTGCTGTGGCTTCCGACGGGCCGGCTACCACTTTGAGGCCGATTGCGTTGGCCGTCAGCTGGTTGAGCAGGTCGTTGCGGCTGCCACCGCCGATTACGTGGAGCGCTTCGATCGGATGGTCGGTCAGCTCGCGGAGGTTGTCGAGAACCTGACGGTAGCGGAGCGCGAGGCTTTCGAAGATGCAGCGTACGATCTGGCCGCGGGTTTCGGGCACCGGCTGTTTGGTTGCTGCGCAATATTCCTTGATTGCGTTTTCCATGTGCGCGGGGTTGGCGAAGCACTGCGCGTCGGGGAATATGAGGCTGCGGAAGGGTTCGGAAGCGTTGGCTTCGGCGATGAGTTCGGGGTAGGATGTCTCGCCCCAGTTTGCGCGGCAGCGTTCGAGCAGCCACATTCCGCAGATGTTCTTGAGCAGACGGATGGTTCCGTCGACGCCGCCTTCGTTGGTGAAGTTGAGGCGTTCGGTTTCTTCGTTGATTACGGGAGCTTTGGTTTCAACGCCCATGAGCGACCATGTGCCGCTGCTGAGATATGCGAAGTTCTCGGTGGCGGCGGGAACGGCGGCTACGGCCGAGCCTGTGTCGTGGCCTGCGACGGCGATTACGGGAACTGCGTCGAGGCCGGTCATCTTCTGCACTTCGGCCGAGAGCGTGCCTACGGTTTCGCCGGGGTCGACGAAGCGGCCGAACTGGTCGACGGTGAGGTCGACCGTTGCGAGCAGCTCGGCGTCGAGCTTACGCGTGTATGCATTTACAATCTGAGCTGTCGAGGCGATTGTGTATTCGCAAACCATTTCGCCGGTCAGCATATAGATGAGGGCGTCGGGAATGAAAAGAATCTTTTCGGCAACGGCCAGGGCTGCGTCGGAGTTGCGGCGCATTGTGTCGAGCTGGAAGAGGGAGTTGAAGTTCATCACCTGGATACCGGTCTTTTCATACACCTTTTTGCGGTCGACGCGGGCGAAATAGGCTTCGGGAGCGCCTTCGGTGTGCGGGTCGCGGTAGGAGAACGGCTGACGGAGCAGATTGCCGTCGGCACCTACGCAAACGAAATCGACCCCCCAGGTATCGATGCCGATCGACGAGATTTTCTCGCCACGGCGTGCCACGATTTTTAAGCCATCAATAATGTCTTGATAAAGAGCAAGGAGATCCCAATAGAAATGTCCGTTGGCCTGGATAAGACGGTTCGGGAAACGATTGATTTCCTCGATGACCACGCCGCTTTCAGTTACTTTTCCAAGAATTGTGCGCCCGCTTGTCGCGCCCAAGTCTACTGCAAAATAATTTTTATTCATGGTTTGTTTGGGGTTAAACTTGATGTTTTATTCAGTTGAAACGGTGTTTTTCTCATCGCAAAATTACATATTATTTTGAAAAACGGAATGTAAAATAGTGGAAAAGTTTGCCTTGTTTCTGAATTACGATAAAATTTGAAACAAATTAAATAAAAGTAGGAGCGGCGCCGTTGCTTTTTGTATGAGAATGAGCGTATTTTTCTTTTCCGGGAGAACAAAAGCAACAATCTAATTGACGGTGCTCGCCAACGCGAGCATGCTGACGCGGGGTTTCGGGTCGGCCGACAAGAGGGCGCTTGCAGCCGAGAGCATCGTGGCGCCGGTTGTCACAACGTCGTCGACAAGCAGGATATGCTTGCCCCCGATTTCGTGGCCGGCGGTAAGCTGCATCACACCCCGGAGATTGGCCTGGCGCTGGGCGATGCTTTTGCGCGTCTGTGTCGAATGGCGCCGGGCCCGGAGATTGTCGGCGATGGGTATGCCGGTTGTTTCGGAAATTCCGCGGCAGATTATTTCGGCCTGATTGTAGCCCCGGCGCAGACGCCGCAGCCAGTGGAGCGGAATGGGCTGGAGGAGGTCGATGCCGTCGAAAAAACCGTCGGCAGCGAGTTCCCGGGCGAAGTCGGCGGCGAGCCGTAGGTCGATCGACGGGCGTGAATTGTATTTCGACTGCTGGATGAGCCGGGCGTAGGGGTTGCCGCGCACATAGTGGAAATATGAGGCGGCGCGTTCGAATGGCACTCCCGGCAGGGCGAGGCGCTGGTGCAGCGGACTGTCGGTGCAGCGGTGATAGAGCGTGCGTGGCATCTCGTGGCGGCAGTGGAGACAGAGCAGGCTCTCGCCGTCGACAAGCTCGCGTCCGCACACCTCGCAGCATGCCGGAAACAGCGCGTCGGCCAGCGAGCCGAAACAGCCCCTTATCAGTGCCCCCGCGAGCCCGACGATTCCGTTTGCCATTTCTCTCTCCTTTTTCACGTAAGAACAGTTCTGCCTAAATCAATCTTCAGTTTGCTGAATCTCCTTTTTAAATGATTTATATATGAGGTCATTGTAAAACTCCAACGCTGCGTTGGAGTTTTCTTTGGAGATTGTGATTGTCTGTTCCATACGTTAAATCTAAATATTATTGCTTTTTGCGGAACATTTCGCGGATGGCTGTCGCCACGGCGTCGGACTCGAATCCGCGCGAAACTCCGAAGCGGAAGAGCCGCGTGCGCCCTTCGTAGGTGTCTATGTCGTCGATGCGCCTCGCTTTGGCCGAAAGGATTTCGCGCAGCCGCGAGGCATATTCCTCGGGGTCGATTTCCGATAGCGCCTCGGCTATTATGTCGCGGTCGATTCGTTTTGCGGCAAGCGCGAGCCGTATTTTCATGCGTCCGTGGCCAGCGAACCTGAATTTGTCGTTGACAAACGAGCGGGCGAACCTCGCGTCGTCGACAAAACGACCCTCGACGAGCGATTCTACGATTTTTTCGGCACGGTCGGGTGCTATGCCCCATGTGCGCAGTTTCGTACGCATCTCGTAGGTGCAGTGTTCGCTGCGGGCGCATAGCGCTTCGAGTCGTATGAGCGCGTTTTCGGGGGTTAACTGTCGCGGTTTTCGTTCCATAGGTTCAGATCCTGGCATTATTCGGACTTACGGCACCGGCAGAAGCGGTCGCGCCCCTCGAA
>CAZAWC010000176.1:0-3382 GCA_964488595.1 uncultured Staphylococcus sp.
ACCTCGCCAAGCCCGCTACCTACGAGGAGATCTGCGCCGCCATGAAGGAGGCTTCCGAGGGCGAGCTCAAGGGCATCCTCGGCTACACTGAGGACGACGTCGTTTCGAGCGACTTCCTCGGCGATCCCCGCACTTCGATCTTCGACAAGAAGGCCGGTATCCAGCTGACCCCCACCTTCGTCAAGGTCGTTTCGTGGTATGACAACGAGATCGGCTACTCCAACAAGGTGCTCGACCTCATCGCCTGCATGAAGAAGTATAACGGCTGATCCCCTCAAGGGAAAGACCCTCTGATACAAGCGATTTAAACGAACGGCGGTCTCCTCCCTCGCGGAGGGGACCGCTCATTTTTTTATCATCACACCCCCGCAGCCATGCCACATCCCCGCGTATCGGTCATCATCATCACCTTCAATCAGAAGGACACCATCGGGCGCGCCATCGAGTCGGTGCTCGCTCAGGAGGGCGAGACGCCGTTTGAGATCATCCTCGCCGACGATGCCTCGACCGACGGCACACGCGCCGTGTGCGAGGAGTATGCCGCCGCTCACCCGTACATAATCCGGCTGCTGCCGCCGGCACCTAACAAGGGGATGGTGCGCAACTACTTTGACGCCATGCGCCGGTGTCGCGGCGAGTATGTCACCGACTGTGCCGGCGACGACTACTGGACCGACCCGCTCAAGATAGACCGCCTCACCGCCCTGCTCGACGCCCACCCCGAGGCGACCGTGGCATACTCTGACTGGACAGTCAGGGACACAGCCCTCGGCACCACTCACAGAGGCTCGTCGCGCCCCTCCACCCTGCCGCTCGACGGGAGGGTGGCCCCCGGGCCCGAGGTGATGGCCCGGCTGATGGACCACACGGCGGGCCTACCCTACAACCTCACCGCCTCGCTGCTGCGCCGCGAGCCTGTGGCGCGGATGCTGGAGACATGCCCCGGCCATGTGTGCAACCCCGCATGGGGATGCGAGGACCTGCCTGTGATGGCCCTGCTGGCCGCCCACGGTGGCGCCGTGGGGTGTCCTGAGTCGACCTACACCTATAATGTGACACAGGGGAGTGTGAGCGTCGACACCGACAGCGAGCGTCAGGCGCGCTTCTATCTGCGTGTGTTGCGCTGCCACCGCGATCTGGGGCGCATCTACTCGGTGGCCCCCGAGGCCATGAGCCGCTTCTTCCGCGCCAAGGCCGACTATACGGTGGCCCATGCTCTCTACAGCGGCGACCGGCGCCTGTGTGCCGAGGTGGCCGCCGAGATCAGACAGTGGCCACTGCCTCTGCCGCCACGCACGCGGCTGCAGCTCCCCCTGCTCACCTCGCCCCTGCTCCCGCTGGCCTCGCGGCTGCGTCGCCTCGTCAGGAGCATCCTTCCCCGTCGGCAGGGCTGAGATTTTCAGCACGCACAGACAGGGAAATACGGACCAAAATGACTATCTTTGCAGAAAAGTTACCGCCATGCGTACCGACCAAGAACTCGACGGTGTGAGCCTGCTGGGCAATACCGGCACCGCCTACCCCACACAGTATGCCCCCGAGGTGCTCGAGACATTTGTCAACAAGCATCCCGAGCGCGAATATCTGGTGACATTCCTCTGCCCGGAGTTCACCTCTCTCTGCCCCAAGACCGGGCAGCCCGACTTTGCCAAAATCATCATCTCCTACATCCCGCGCGAGCGGATGGTGGAGAGCAAGAGCCTCAAGCTCTACCTATTCTCGTTTCGCAACCACGGCGACTTCCACGAGGACTGCATCAACATCATCCTCAACGATCTCATCGCCCTGATGGACCCCCGTTATATCGAGGTGAAGGGGATCTTCACCCCCCGCGGAGGCATAGCCATACACCCCTTTGCCTGTCATGGCGACGCCGAGCACACCCGTCTGGCCGCCGAGAGGATGGCGGCCTCGTTTCCCGACTCATTCTGACCGCTTTTGACAAGAGATATGGCTGCCGACATGCTCCTCGTCCTTTC
Source organism: uncultured Staphylococcus sp. (assembly GCA_964488595.1). GTDB lineage: Bacteria > Bacteroidota > Bacteroidia > Bacteroidales > Muribaculaceae > Duncaniella. The sequence goes on from CAZAWC010000176.1 coordinate 1,980, forward strand.
AGGTGGGATGGACTCCACCACTATGCTGTGGGAATACCGTGACCGCATTGCTGCGGCCGTGACCTTCCAGTATGGCTCAAACCACAACCGCCGCGAGGCCCGCTGCGCACGCATCAACTGTGAGATGGCCGGCATCGAGTGGATAGAAATAGACCTGTCGTTCATGGGCAGACACTTCCGCAGCTCGCTGCTCGAGGGTCCCGAGGCCATCCCCGAGGGGGGATATGCCGACGAGAATATGCGCTCGACGGTGGTGCCGTTCCGCAACGGCATCATGCTGGCCGTGGCCGCGGGTCTGGCTGAGAGCCGCGGCCTGCGCGGGGTGATGATAGCCAACCACTCCGGCGACCACACCATCTATCCCGACTGCCGCCCCGGCTTTATCGAAGCGATGGGCGCCGCCGTGCGCGAGGGCACATTCGACGGGCTCGAGATCTTCGCCCCCTATACGGAAATGACCAAGGGTGAGATCGCCGCCCGCGGCAAGGAGCTGGGGGTGGACTACTCGCTCACCTACTCATGCTACAAGGGTGGCCCCGTCCACTGCGGCAAATGCGGCACATGCGTGGAGCGCGCCGAGGCTCTCAGATATGCGGGCATCACACTCCCGGAGGAAAGCGAGGGGCAGTATGACGACTGACCCCCGCACCCCGAGACGCAAACCGCGCGGCAAGTTCAGCCCGCTGAAGGCACTGAGGTTTTTCACCCCGATAGTGTTCTTCATCGTGCTGTGCGTGGTGATGTGTGTGCCCAGCCGACGCACCGCCCCGGCCCCCGGCGACACCCCAGAGCCGGTGGTGGAGAGGCTCTTGGAGGGGCGCACCGTCAACGATCTCGAGGCGGTGGACACGGTGACATACTTCAAGTGTCACCTCGAGAACATGCCCGAACCCACCCAGCGCATGCACGTCAACTACTTCGGCGACATGCGCAAGGCCTTCAACGACTCCAACCACATCCACATGGCCGAGGCCCTGCAGTATGGCCTCACCCCACTCACGGACACCCGCTCGCACTGGCAGCTGCGCCGCCCCATAGTGAAGGTGACCTCGTGCGAGGATTATTTCATAGACTCGCTCGTCTACTCGCGCCCCTACCTCGTGCCCGAGGCCGCAGGGAGGCTGCGCGAGATAGGACGCCGTTTCCGCGACACCATCGCGGCCCGCGGCGGGGGCGACTACCGCATCAAGGTGACGAGCCTGCTGCGCACGCCGCAGACCGTGAAACGTCTGCGCCGGCGCAACCGCAACGCCATCGACTCGTCGGTCCATCAGCTCGGCACTACGTTCGACATCTCGTATGCCGTCTTCATAGCCGGGTCCGAGACCCCGGCGCGGTCGACCGACGACCTCAAGGGTGTGCTGGGCGAGGTGCTCCGCGCTATGCGCGACGAGGGCAAACTG
>CAZAWC010000177.1:0-3250 GCA_964488595.1 uncultured Staphylococcus sp.
CGCAGCGTTACATGAAGGAGTTTGGAACATATCTTATGTCTTGGGGACCTTTGGCGGAGGGTCGTAACAATTTCTTCACTAATCCTGTTCTTGAAGCAATTGGAGCCAAATATGGAAAAAGTGTGGCTCAGGTTGCTCTCCACTGGCTGATCCAACGCGATGTGATTATCATCCCTAAGTCGGTTCATGTGGAGCGAATGCAGCAGAACCTCGATATATTTGACTTTGAGCTTACCCCTGAAGACATGGCTGCCATTACAGAACTCGACACAAAGAAGAGCCTTTTCTTCGATCACAATGCCCCTGAAACAGTCAAGATGTTTATGGGTTGGAAATAATACCCAGGTCTTCGCTTTCCTGCAAGTTCAGGGAAAACTCAAGAATGAATCAATCAATAATATTAAACCTAATACATAATACACCTGATCACAAAATTTCAGGAACTAAGAAAAGAAGAGGGGCGTCCATTCCGACGTCCCTCTTTCACGGATAAAAAAGTGCTTTCAACGATTAAGGCCTGTGTTTTCATTGATTAACGCTTGTGTTTTCACGGATTAAGGTTGATGCCAATCTGACTATTCTTGAAGTTTCTGAGGATATCCTGGCTTTGTAGGTATGTAAATGTCGTCCATTGCCGCACAATATGCATGCTAAGCCACTATTTTATTGCAAAGTTAGCTTATTCTGTACATGTGGTAAGATTCAAAAATTCTGTGTTATTTATAATTTTGAGAACTGGCGGCTATTTTAAGGGAAAAAGTGAATGAGATAGCGATTTCTTGTACTGGCTTTTCCCTTTCCGGGATTGTTTAAATGATGAAAACATTAAAAATACTTTCAATATGAAATCAAGAATATTAGGCGTAGCTTCGCCACTCACAGTTTCTTCTGTCGGACTTGGATGTATGGGCATGAGCCATGGTTACGGCGAGCCAGGCGATATAATACACTCCTTCCTGTGTTGGAAGAATTAGGAATTGGTCTTGTGCCGTTCAGCCCTCTTGGCAAAGGATTCCTTACAGGAGGCATCACCAAAGACACTAAATTCGGCAAACACGATTTCCGCTCCTCCGTACCACGTTTTGAGAAAGAGAACATCGAAGCAAACATGAAGCTTGTGGATTTTGTCAAGGAGATTGCTGAGGAAAAACAGATTACACCGGCACAGGTAGCCATTTCATGGCTTCTCTATCAGCGTCCTTGGATTGTTCCAATTCCAGGAAGCAGAAGCTTGAAACATCTTGAGGATAATATAGCAGCTTCCAATGTAGAATATACATCTAAAGAAATGGAACGAATTAATTCATTCCTAAACAGCATACAAATTCAGGGTGAAAGATATAATGCCAACAACCAGGCAAATATAGGCAAGTGACTTTTCATAGTAATTACCTTGGTTACGTCCAGAGTACGAGTCAATCGTATTTTGGCCGTAATATTGATTTTAACTTCTATCTTATATTTTTTATTGATGAAAAATTGCCTTTCTTTGATTCTACCCCTATTCTTGTTTGCTGCTTGCAGCAAACATAACATAATTGATATGAAAGACGATCCAATTAATATTCCTCAGATTACTGACTCATCTTCTTTAGATGCAGAAAGGACAGATAATAATTTAAACAATGGGGAAGGCGATTTTACCCTTGATTCTACAGTGGGGGAAGTTATCTCTGATCCTGCATTCGGTGATTTTGGTCATTTACTCTTCCCTGTAGATAGGCCCATATCTACGGATATGACTCTTGCTCAGCTTAGTACTTCGAGTGTATATGTATGGTATAGCCATATTTCTCCAGAGAAAACGGTGGAAATACTGAACTATCTTCGCGATCAATCTTTGAACGGGAAAAGAATTTTCTATCCCATTTACACTGATGAAGAAATAAAACACAATCCTTCTAAAGCCTATACTGGACTTTTCTTTTTCCGTGGAGCTACTGGAGAACCATTCGCCATTACCAATGCAGGCGGTGGATTTATGTATGTAGGAGCTATGCACGATAGCTTCCCTCACTCTTTGGAAATTAGTAAATCTGGACTTAATTCGTTTGCTCTTATCTACCGTCCCGATGACCCTTACAATGATTTAGCTCGAGCCATCACTTATATCCATGATCACGCCGACCAATTAGGAGTAAAAGCCGATGATTACTCATTGTGGGGTGGATCAGCGGGAGCAAGAATGGCGGCAACACTCGGAAATTATGCTTACCTTTTTCAATTGACAGAAAGACGTGATATCCCTCAGGCTTCAGCTGTTGTAATGCAGTACACTGGATATAGTGAAGTTTCACCATACGAGGCTCCAACTTATGAATGTGTTGGTAGAAACGACGGTATAGCCTCATGGCGAACTATGGAAAACCGATTGATGCGACTTTCAGAATTAGGCATTCCAACTAAATTTTACGTTTACGACGGCTTAGGACACGGATTTGGACTTGGTAGTGCAACAGTAGCCGAAGGTTGGATAAACGATGCCATAGGCTTCTGGAAGGCCAATATGAAGCATGCAGCTCAGTCAGGAGTAACTCCCGTATATACAGATTAATTTATCCTTATTTCTTTTCTATCTTGTATTCAAGGCCTCTATGGTCTTTCTCCTCATTAAAGTTGGCTCCGATTAGATATATTGTGTGGGAATCAATGTCATAGCGACCGGCATAATCGCGTGAATGGATCTGCTCCATGGCCTCTTCGACACTCCTATTATATTTAAACTCGAATAAATAGACGTAATCGCCTACAGTGACCTCAATGTCGCTTCTTCCCTTATAGCTGTGACACTCAGCAACTGTCTCAGCTCCGCAAAGGACAGTCAGGAGATATGTAATTGCTCTATATACAAGCTCACAGTGATCCTCATATGGCAAGTTCTTAAAAAGAGTAGCTAATCTCTTCATAAAATCATCAGGTCTTCCTTCATAGAGATCCATCTTAAAAAGAGGAAAGTTGAAAGGGCTGTTGATATTGTGCGTGTCGGGTGCATACACCGGAAGAAGATCTTCATAAAATCCAAAGTATGTCAAGGAAGGGCAACTGCCTTGACAACTCAATGATGGAAAACTTCTTCGGTATTATGAAATCGGAACTCCTATACGCCGAGAAATTTGAGTCACCGCAAGCCTTTATAAAGGCTTTGGATGAATATATAGACTATTATAACAATAAAAGAATCAAATCCCGGTTAAAAGGAAAGAGTCCGGTGCAATACCGAACTCTTTCTATAATCGGATAATGGTTAACC
>CAZAWC010000178.1:0-3161 GCA_964488595.1 uncultured Staphylococcus sp.
TTCTACCGTCTGCGCAACGACCTGCAAGATCTTTTCGGCGTAAATATCGTGTCGTGCGGTCATGGCGACTGCCGCTACATGGTGGAAAATCCGGAGTACTCGGAGTTCTTGGGGATGTTTTGCCGGATGGTATGCGAGAATTCGGGCCATTCGCCGAGCCTTCATGACCTCAAGATGCTCGTGGGGCAGGGCCGGGATATCACTCCCGAGGAGCGCCACATCATAGGCGAGCTGGCTTTCAAGCTCAACCGGCTTGCCTACGAAACGCTACGCGACCTGATAGCTGAGGCCAGTAGCGGGAAGATTGCCGGGGCCGACAGGGCGCAGTGGGCCGACATAAGGTATCATATATGTGTGTGGCTCGAGGAAACTTATCAGCGCACCGATTCTTGGGTGGGCGTGGGGATAGAGCGCAATGGGGAGGATGGATATGGAATAGTGAGATTCTACATAGTGAATGAGACTGACAGCGAGAAGACTCACGAGCGCCTGATGGAAGAGCTCGATTTGCTGCCGCCGGAGCTGCTTGACGGAAATTTCCGTTGGTTTGCTCCCCGCGATGAGGCTCTGAGGAGGATGCGCTACTCGTCGCAACCTGACATGGCTAAGATACGCTCCGTGGTAGAAAAACTCTGCGCGCGGCTCAATTTGATGGAATAATTCGCAATAAACCGGGCTCACTGACAGGTTTTGGCAGTGGCCGGTCTTAACTTTGCAGCGGATAAAGAAAGAATCGAAAAGCAGAAAAAAGCACCCTGCGAAATATTTTTGTAAATCTAAAAATCTTTTTATACATTTGCGAAATAGAAACCCCTAATTCGCAAAACTACGAAACAGACAGTTTAGAACGACAAAACATATTGCATATCTTGCAATGACCGCCATCCGATTCGGTAAAATCTGGTAAATTTTATACAAGGAATCATTTGATGGAAGTCTCAGCGAGCCGTGTATCCTCCAGCGAGGACGCAGGTTGCTTTTGCTTCAATCTTGATTCCGGGCTTACCAGAGCCTTACCGAAAGAGAGATCCAAAAGAGCGTTGTGTCCTCTTTTCGTATGCACAACCGGCAAAACGGCTCGCCGAAAGCAGCTGAACACTAAAACATACATTTTATGCCACAAATAGTAAATGTTGGAGGAGAAATGCTGAGAGTAACTCCTAAGGGATTGGAGTATTCAACCAACGGCGGAAGAATTTGGAGTACCCGTTGCCCTAATTTTACAGCTAATAGGGGTGACTTTATCGATTTATTACCATTTGGCTCAGAGCTTTTGGCGGTAACAACCCTGGGGATTTATAGTTCTAGCGACGGTGGACGGCGATGGAGTACCCGTTGCCCTAATTTTACAGCTCATAGAGGTGATTTTCAGTCACTCAGCTCAGATGGATCCACTCTTTTTGCCGTCACAACACAAGGACTCTATCACTCTAACGACGGTGGAAGACGATGGAGTCGGCACTAACCTTTCTCAATCAAGGTCGAGATGAGAAGGAAAGATGATGCATATGTGTTACTTTCTTTCTCGCTCGAAAAACAAAACTAAAACAAGCCTAAAAATTCATGCGGTAATCAAGATGAGGTTGCCGCATGAATTCACCTGTTATACGTAAGAACTATATGATTAACAAACTTAAGAATATGGCTGTAGGGCTCTTCAAAAAGAAGCCTTTCACCCCTCCTGCCGATTTCTATTACCTGTTCTATCAAATGATTAGGCCTGAAATATATATGTATAGGGAGAGGTCTCTGATATTCCGAGGGAATGACTATGAAGAATTCTTAGTTGATGCCGACTATGGATATGCATTTCAGGATATTCCCACACAGTATTGTCCGAATCTCGGTTTCTGTGCTGCGAAAGTGATATACGAGGAAGAGAATAACGATGAAGATCCTTCATTTGAAACGTATGAAACCGTAAAGATAGAAGTCTGTGTGATAGGCAATGAAATCAGGTGCTATCTCCATTTGCAGTTTCCCGAGGAGGCAACATTTGTTGAACGACTTTCATACCAAATCAACGTAGATGTGGTAGTACCTGATGGCAAGAATATGGGATGTAAGGAAACCATCTTTATCCCTAGAAACAAGGACCTTTTTTTACTTGATGTGGCTGAGAACCTGATTGTCTACAATGAGGATAAGACAGCCTATTCAATCTCAGAAAAGGGAATAGAGGGCATCGTGAAAAAAATCGCAGAGATAGGCCAGCGACTCATTGACTTTGCTGAAAAGGAAGACTACTTTGTTGAGTGATATCGTGCAGCCTTAGAACCCAACTTTACTTAAAGAGATCCAAAAGAGCGTTGTGTCCTCTTTTCGTATGCACAACCGGCAAAACGGCTCGCCGAAAGCAGCAGTGTAAAACAAACTTTTTATGGAAAAATTTAATTCAAAAGAGTTGTCTGAAAAGCTTCTGCCTCTTTATCGTAAGATGTTTGAGGAGGTAGAAGAGGCTAAAAGTGAGGAATATATAAAGTTCTGTGTTCAGTGGGGCAAGGATTTTCCCACTGAGAAGAATACGGGCATAATGTTCTACGGTAGAGCAAATAACGGTTGGATGTGCTTTGATACGACCGCAGAAGACGTATTTGACCTCAACAACGCCGAAAGAGCTTTTGCCAGAGATGACCAGATGACATGGGTGGAAGAAAGTGCCGGAGATACCAAAGGTTACAATTCAAACTTATCAGCTTTATGGCGAGTAATCCGCGGTGTGGCAAGAGAGTTCTATCCGGAAGACGAGTTGCAGCACATTGTGTGGAGCAATCTTTGCAAAGTGGCTCCCGATGGCGACAACCCTTCGGGCGCACTTTATGATAGCCAGTTGCCTGCGGCAGTCGAGATAATGAAGACTGAAATTGACTTTTTCTCGCCTCGCCACGTGGTGTTGCTGACCGGTGAAAGCTGGGCTATGCCGTTTCTGAAGCAGATCTTTGGCGAAGAGGAGCCAAAGGCTGTTGGGAGTGCTGAATTCGGCGGTGCGCACGATTATGAAATAAACGTCTATGAGAAGGACAACGTGTACTATTACGTGTCCGAGCATCCCCAGGGGAAAAATGAGAGCACCCACATTGAGGCTCTCGTTGACCTGATTAAGGAGAGAAACGTGTAATGATTGTAGGGCGGGCGACGCACGCGTCGCCCCTACAATAATC
>CAZAWC010000179.1:0-3136 GCA_964488595.1 uncultured Staphylococcus sp.
GAAAAATATTGGGTCCTTAATATGGCGTTAGAAGCTACAACTGCCGAAGATAAAGGTGATTATTATAGTAACGAAGCTTATAAAAAAGGAAATTACTTCCGTAGTAAAGAAGAATGTAAGCAAGCCAGTGAGGAAGTCTGCAAATGCCTTGAATCATTCCATAAGCGAAAGGAGGGTGAGAGAAATGACTGATGTACAAATAGCTATATTTATAATAGCCACCTTAATGTATCTCATTTTAGAGATTGGCAGTATGATTATGCTCTATAAGAAATCTGATGATGATAATATCTTCTTAGGATTCATTATTGGGAATTTTGTCTTTAATGTAATTTACATATCATTAGTATGTCGTTTGTTAACTTTATAATGTAGACGAGAAATGATAAAGTACGAAATATATCAAGAAATTGATGACTATGCTGATGATGATTTAAGACCTCATTGGAGGGATTTGGTTGATTTATTATTAGAAGATTGAATCATATGCAAACACCAATCATCGACCCCACTTCTCTGACAGAGGAACAGAGAGAAGCGATAAGGGAAGTATTTTCTGAACAAGAAGAACTTGAAATCCACGGATGGCAACCTTCGGATAGAATGATAGGTAGAAATGCTTGTATAATATTCGAGTGGCTTTTCGGCAAAGACTTTTTTGATTAACCCTATAAACAATGAAAATCCTATTTATTATACTCATGCTGTCGTGCGTATGTGGCATATTATTCTGCACGAGACAGCTACGTAGAAACGAAGAAGTCGGTCGGTTTAGACAAGAAATAATCGACTTACTCTCAGCTACGGCTCAGAAAAGAATTAAGGCAGGACGTAGCGACTGGGAAGAGTTGTATTCGTATCTAAACAAGTACTCTTATGACGCTATGCTCAACTCATTCAAGCCCCTCAAATTAGAATCATGGTACACTGAAGAAGAAATCAAAATCATGAAAGGAGAATAACTATGGCTAATCCGATTATTAACCCCTCAAAACTTACCCAAAAGCAGCAAGAATTAATCCGAGCAGAATATGACTCCAATGTCAGCTTTATTTCTTTATTCTCAGGACTGAATAGCCCCTCAGGTGCGGAATCTCTGGAACATTTCAAAGGACGAAATGAAGAGTTAATATTGTTATTTGGAGCAGAATTTTTTAAGAAATACAATGGATAAGTTTGAATATGAAGTTTGCTCTTTTGAAAGAATTTCTTTAGAAAAGAGCTTAAATAGATATGGCGCCCAAGGATGGGAATTAATTACCTGTATAAAAGTCACAGATGAATTTCCATCTATATACAAATGTATTTTTAAACGTAAAATAAAAGGAGAAAACAATGAGTGAGCCTCAGAACTACTACCGTAACTGCGTCTACTATTTCAGCATTGACGGAATGTGTGGAAGGCTTGTAAAGAGCCATAAAAGTGTGCCTCCATGCACATACCGATTCAACTGCCCTTTCTTTGAGGCAGACCCAAGTTTAACCAATAAACAAAAAAGTAATGAATGAAGAAGAGATAAAGAAATTCGCGAAACAATGCGTAATGTTTTGGGAGGGTCTTGAAGAGAATGTTCCAAGCATAGAAGATATGGAGGATTATAAATCCGTAGTATCAGCATTACGTCTACTCCAAAATAACTATTGCATTGTGCCGAAAGAAAAAGTCACAGAGCTTTATGATTGTGGCTTCACAGGGTTGAGTGGTAAGCAAACACGGTCTATACTCAAATATATCTTCGGTAAAGAACTTTTTGAACAGAAAGGAGAATAAAAATGGAAATTGAATATACCAAAGAGCAAGTAAGAGCCGCCAAGCGTGCAACCAAAGCCTTGAATGAACTCTCAGAAAGTGGGCTTTATTTGATATGGCACTGTGCGACAGGCAATATCTATTGCGTTCCTAAGGAAATGAGAGATAATGTAGAGTGTGATGGTATTAACGATTATCTCCCATGCGGTATTATTGACGATGGTGGAGATTGGTAACAAAAAGGAGAATGACAATGAAAGCTAAATTAAAAACAACAGGCGAAATAATAGAGGTAGAGGACTTCGGTAATGGCGCGTATGGCCGTATTGATGGCCCGGTAGTAATCTACAAAAAGAGCCTACTTGACTTCAACATCTCCGCTCCCGAAAAGGCGGTGATAGAGGGGTGGATAGCGATTGATGAAGCATTTAGTGGCCAGGCGTATCTCCATATTGAGAAACCTCATGATGAAAGTGTCGAATTTTGCGACACAGGAGAATACGAAATAGAGTGGAAAAGCAATGGCAAATGCTATTTGTTAGACCGCAACTTATTCCCTGACATGACTCCCGAAGACGCCCCCAAACGCGTAAAAATCGAAATAACCCTAATTGATGAATAAGGAACAAATTCAAAATATTCAAAACTCTATCCGTCATAACGCAAAGTACCTGTATTCATTATACCTTCAATTACATACTTATAAAAATAAGTTGTATTGCTTATACACTCGCAAATTGTACTATGATTTAAGGTCGGACGAAGAAGAACTCCTTGAAATAGAAATTTCCGAACTAACAAGAAAGTATAATGATTTTAAGGAATATGTAATACGATTGGAGAAAGAGCAAAAGGAACGCAAAATATTCCTTAAAAGGTTACAACAAAAGAAAGGAGAATAAAATGCCAAAACTAACAAACAAGTGCGCTATCTGCGGAAAGCCAATCCTCAAAAGTTGGACTATCTGCGATGAGTGCAGACAGAAACAATCCCGACAACAAGAGGAAATCGAAATAGAGATAGCACGGACTCGTGCCAAATTAATTCCCGAAGTCCTCTGGGAAAAGCGCAGGTATGAGATTGCAAAAGATGTGATGGCCGCGCTAACAATCACTGAACGAGTAGTAATTAAACAAGCGGCAGAACGTGCAGTAGAATATGCCGATGCACTTATTGCTGAGTTAAGGAAAGGAGAATGATATGGCATGGTTAGCAGTTGATAAAGACGGAACGGAAACTATATTTGACCAATGTATGCCTTATCGTGTGTGTGATTATTGGTATCCTAATTACGATAAGCATGGCGAATCTTATTCATCTATCGAACTCCCCTCCGGCTCAATCGCCAAACTCATAGGCCGAGAACTGACGTGGGAGGATGAACC
>CAZAWC010000180.1:0-3094 GCA_964488595.1 uncultured Staphylococcus sp.
TAATACAGTAAAACCCGAAAGTTAGACAAAACTTTCGGGTTTTACTGTAAAGGCACAGCCTTCCTTTTCAAAGCCCCGCTTAAACGAGGCTTATCCTTGCGCTTGGATTAGCGTACGACCACTTTCCTGATGGCCGCCTGTCCGTTGGCGCGCACTCTTACAAAATAGATGCCGCTGTTGTCCAGACGAACCTGAACCTTGCTTTCGGCCACTGCCATGCGTTTTACCAGCACGCCCGCGGCGTTGAAGATCTCAACATTCGCGTTGGCCGGAGCCACTACATTGAATTCGCCGTCGGTCGGGTTCGGGTAGATATTCACACCGGCCAGTTCGACCCCTTCGTTGGCCGTTTCTTTAACCGTATATGCGGCCTCGGCCACCGGTGAGTTCACGAAATCCTCCAGCACCGCAATCGCGCGGATGGTCATATTCGAGTCGATAACGATGGGGGTGGTGTATTCGAGGCTGTTTTCCGTCACCGTGTCGGCATTGATGGAGTAGTAGATCTTGGCGGCAGCCGTGTCGCAGCTCAGGGCCACCGTGGTACCCTTGACAACTTCACCCGCCTCCACGCTGAATTTAGGCATGGAGAGCGTGTCTTTTTCCTCTACCACAGGATCTTCCTTAACCGTATAGGCGGCCTCGGCCACCGGCGAGTTCACGAAATCCTCCAGCACCGCAATGGCACGGATGGTCATGTTCGAGTCGATGGCGATGGCGGCCGTGTATTCAAGACTGTTCACCGTCACCGTGTCGGCGTTGATGGAGTAGTAGATCTTGGCGGCAGCCGTATCGCAGCTCAGCGTCACCGTGGTGCCTTTGGTTACCTCACCCGCCTCCACGCTGAATTTAGGCATAGGGAGCGTGTCTTTTTCCTCTACCACTTTGGAACCAATCTTGAAGAGCAGTCCGCCATCTTCGTCTGCACCGGGGTTGTTCCACAATTTCTTATTGTCGGCGTCGCGGACAAAGGCACGGCAGAGATACATCGCACCTTCTTCCAAGGTAGAGAAAGTCTTGGTGGCGTTACCGGCACGGAGGGTATCGGTCTGGCCTTCCACAGCGCCAAAAGGATCAATGGAGTAGGCTACCACCGTAGCGTACCAGCCTTCGGGCGCGTTTTCGGGAACCGTAATGGTGAACTGCGGTTCGGGGGTGGTGAACTGCATGAACGTGTTGGCTTCTTCATCGGTTGTTTCGGTGGCACCTACGGCTACAAGTCCGTAAACGGCTTCATCGCCGCCCCCTTGTTCTTCTACCGTGTAGGTGGCGGTAATCATATCGGAACCGGCCTTTACATTGCCGTTGTCATCGGCGGTATAAGCGATAAGGTTGATGGTTGTGGTTTTCTTAATCACAATACCCGTTTCGTCATCGTAGAGTCTGACTGCGGTCTCCCACCAATCACGCGTTCTGCTATATGCGGGAACCGAACCGTCCGTGGTATAGTAAATCCTTGCGTAATTGCCGGTGTTTTCCACCTTTACAACCGCCTTTGCCTCTACTTCTCCTTCCGGAGTATCGAACGAAGGGGTCGGCACCGCGATGGCGGTCATATCGTAGGTCTTTACTTCCGTAGTACGCTCATTACCGGATTCGTCTTCTGCAACCGCGAAGACTTTGAGTATCGTGGAGTTTTCCGTAAGCGTGATATACGGCTTTTCCATTGCCCCGTCGTAGGGATTGATACCATAGGCGGCGCGGAACACCGGGCCTTCGTCTTCGTCCGAAGTGAAGAACCCTTCCTCACTCGGCTCGGTCTCACCATCAACCGTATAATAGACATAGGCGTGGTCACCGGCAGGTTCCAGTCCGTCTTCACCTTGCACCATCGGCATCGCCAAGAAAGAAACGTATCTTCCGTAGGTGTTGTCTGTTATCTCAACATTGTCTGTCGTCATCAGATACAATTGGGCGGTCGTGGAGGCCACGGTCACCACGGTAAACTGAACGGTCACCACGGAGGAAGTCTGGTTGGAACTGTTGACCGCGATAGCCTTCAGCTCAACCTCACCTGCGGTCAGCGTAAACTTGCCCGTGTATTTGGTGGAAGCAGTACCGTCTTTCTCAGGAGTAGAACCGTCGGTGGTGTACCAAATGTCGATATCCTCCGAGCTGTTTCCCGGAACATCCATCGTAATCGTGTCCGCTTCCGTAATCCGCCTTTTGGTGATGTCCTGGCCGTTTACGTAAATCTTCGGATTGGCGATGTCACCCGTCTCAATCGTATAGGAAACACGGGTATATTTCCATACACCATCAACATAAGCAGCCACCATGAATACACGCGCATCTTCCGTAATAGCCGGTTTGCCATCGGCGTAATCATTGCCCTGCATCCAATTCCAATACTGCGATTCAAGTTTCGCATCTGCTTCTGCCTCGGTGGCAAACGCATAATACGCAATCTCCGTAGCGTCCACTGCGGTAATGGTAAGCAGGGCACCAGAGGCTACCGTGCTTCCGTTTGCTGGAGAAAAGGTAAAGACCGATGCATCTTCTTCCGTTCCCTTAGGAAGATCTGCCTTGGCCGTGCCAACGGCAAAGAGCATCATCAGGGCCGTGAGGCCCGAATAAAGTAATTTCTTCATGTTTAATAAATTTTGATTGTTGTTATTAATGATTTCTTTTTTTACTCTGCTTCGTAATCGGGTGCTTTGGTTCTTGCCGTACGGTTTCTTGCCACAAGGAATCGCGCAGCATTTATTTGTGTTTGTGTTCGGTTTCGTTTTTTGATACCGTTCAGGTTCATCAACTATATAGTCAAAAACCTGTCCGATAAATCGCGGCAAATATATAAAATAATACATTTTTCAATACGCGGCAACATTCCGCGGCCTGCGGAAAAACAGAAACAAGGTCTATCCTTCCCGCCTCTTTACGCTCTTCCACCCTCTCATGCGGGCTTTCCCCTGTCTCTCATAGCTCTACTCCTTTAACGAAAAGCGGAAGATGGAACGGCATCGGGAGAATGCGCGGTAAAGGGTTGGGTTACAAAAATTTTATATCTTTACATGGAGGCATAGAAAAAGGCAATGAATACACATATATGTTTTTAGAGATAATGAAAGCGGAATACTTAGACGGTTACCGC
>CAZAWC010000181.1:0-3057 GCA_964488595.1 uncultured Staphylococcus sp.
ACGTAAGCAAAGCCACTAAACTCGGTTGGACTTACAAGACCGAACTCCCTGACGGCATCCGCCTCTCCTACGAAGATTTCCTTTCAAATCCAATGCGCGCGGAAAGATAATATTAAGAGTAAGGAAATTCAATTCATTTTTCAAGTGCAAAAGAATGTCTTAATTACTGGTATCCATGGATTTGTTGGATCCAACTTGGTAGCTTCGCTCAAAGATAAGTTTTCTTTCTATGGACTTGACATTATCGCCCCTGATAAAGATGGTGTAGAAAAAACTTTTTTCTGGTCAGATCTGGAGAATAAGAATATTCCTTCGGTTGATGCGATTATCCATCTTGCAGGCAAAGCTCATGATACAAAAAATAAATCAGGAGCGGATATCTATTTCAAAGTCAATACTGATCTCACTATAAAGATATTCGATTATTTCACTAATCATCCAGAAATAAAGAAATTTATCTTTTTCAGTTCAGTAAAGGCTGCCGTCGACAAGGTGCCAGGAGAGGTCTTGACTGAAAATGTGACTCCTTGTCCAGTGGGGCCTTATGGAGAAAGCAAAGTAAAGGCGGAACAATATATTCTCAACAATCTAAGAACTAATCCGGAGCTTTATGAAGGACGCGATGTGATCATCCTGCGCCCTTGTATGATTCATGGACCAGGTAACAAGGGAAACCTCAACCTTCTTTACGGAGTGATTTCAAAAGGTATTCCCTGGCCATTGGGTGCTTTTGAAAATAAACGGACTTTCACCTCTATTGACAACTTGTCATTTGTAATTAGAGAATTATTGGATAAATCTGTGGAAAGCGGAATATATAATATGGGTGATGACACCTCTCTTTCTACAAATGAGCTTATTGAGGTAATGTGTGATGCGATGGGAAAGACACCTCACATTTGGAAAGTCAATAAATCATTGGTAAAATTCTTCGCAAAAACAGGAGATATTCTGCATTTGCCACTTAATTCTTTCAGACTTGATAAACTAACAGAAAACTATGTCGTATCAAACGATAAAATAAAAAGAGCTCTTGGTATTATCACCATGCCAGTAGATGCTCGAACCGGCCTTACTAAAACAATCAAAAGTTTTCAAGAAATATGAAACATAGGAAACATTTAATTTCTATCCCAGAATCTCTGTTATCGTCGATTATTAGAAAGACTATCGATAGTATATTGGAAGAGTATGACTTAATACCTTATATGGATGTCGTGCATCTTCATTTAAAGAGACCATTGAATGAAGATGAGGCCTTAAATCACGGATTTGTAGTAGAGGCCAAAATGAGTTATAGACCTATTCCAGGTACTAACTATACTTATAGGTTCGATAAACCGAGAGGAGTACCGGGTCCAGGGAATCTTAAGCATGCTCACATATATAGCAGGAATGGACAAATTCTTGCAATGAATATCGATGGAACAGCCCATGATGGATATCATCATGTGGAAATTCCCTTAGAAGTTGCAGATTTCCTAAGGAATAAAGGATTTACAATTCCCAAAGACAACGTCATAGAGGTAGTCACATACAATCCTAATTGGATTTTATTATTAGATTGATTAGGAAAATCTTAGAGTTAGAATGATTTTTGTAATTGTATTTGTTGTGCTGATTTTTTTGGAATTAGCATATTTCCGTGTCGCTGACCATTTCAATATAATTGACAAACCGAACAAGCGGTCGTCGCATACTTCCATCACTTTGCGTGGCGGAGGTATAATTTTTTTATTCGGTGCATGGCTTTTCTGGGCTCTGTGCGGATTGCAGTATTCTTGGTTTATCCTCGGATTGTCCATAATCGGGATTGTTAGCTTTGTTGATGATGTGCATTCTTTACCGGATAGCTGGAGACTGGTGGCTCAGTTCACTGCCATGTTTCTGATGTTTTATCAATTCGGCATCTTGAGCTTGCAAGATTGGTGGATTGTGTTGATTGCTTTGATTGTATGCGTGGGTATTGTGAATGCCTATAATTTTATGGATGGCATCAATGGCATTACTGGCGGGTACTCCATTGCGGTTATTGTGCCATTGATTTATCTTAACAGCCGAATTGGATTCATTGATATGTCTTACCTCTTTGTGGTAGGTCTTAGTTTGCTTGTATTCTGTTTTTTCAATTTCCGTAAGAAGGCAAAGTGCTTTGCAGGGGACGTAGGCTCAATTACGATGGCTTTCATCGTGCTCTTCGCATTAGGAAAACTTATTCTCCAGACAGGAGATTTCGCCTATATCGTATTTTTAGCAGTATACGGAGCAGATACTATCCTTACGATTTGTCATCGTATCAAACTGCATGAAAATCTTGGAGAGGCTCACCGGAAGCATGCTTTCCAGATCATGGCTAATGAACTGAAGATACCTCATATAACGGTGTCTTCTTTCTACATGGCTTTGCAGCTGCTAATTTCTGCAGGATTGATTTATATTCCTATCAACCATTATCTGTATTTAGGTATAATAATTGTGTTGCTTGCTGCTGCATATCTTATATTCATGAAGAAATATTACAATCTCCATGAAGAATATTTGAAATCTAAAAATTTGACCCATGATAATCAACGACAAGCTTCTTGACGAGGTAACAACCAAGGCTGAGGAAAGCCCTCGTTTGCGGATGAACTATAATTTTCATGAGAGTCTTGATTCTAAGGCTCAGCGTCTGATAAATGTTCTCTTACCCGGCACTCTCATACCCGTGCATCGTCATCAGCATACTGCAGAGACTTATGTGCTGCTCCGTGGAAAAATGTTCGTGGTGTTCTACGACAGTCTTGGAACGCAAACAGAGCGATATCTGCTTGATCCGACAATCGGAAATTACGGGGTGCAGATACCAAAGGGGCAATGGCATGGAGTTGAGGTAATTGAACCGTCAGCAATCTTTGAGATTAAGGATGGTCCCTATACCCCTCTCCAACAAGAAGATATAATGTACTGACAACTGAAAGCTGCCAACTTACAACTGATAACTGATAACTGACAACTCAAATATATGAAATCATTCAAGGATTTATTGAAGTGGTATTTCTCCCGACGGACGCTGCC
>CAZAWC010000182.1:0-3047 GCA_964488595.1 uncultured Staphylococcus sp.
ATGAGATGAAGTATGAAGACATTTCCGAAATCCTCGGCACTTCCGTCGGAGCCCTCAAAGCCAGCTATCACCACGCCGTAAAAAAGATAGAGGAGGTTTTCTCCGAAAACTAACAGAAATTGCTCAAATATGGAGAAGTGACTATGAGAATCAATCATAAGCACTTCTCACTATTTAAATCCACACTAACTCTTTCTTTTCAAGCATTGAATCTTTTAGTGATGAAAGATGTCTATTCAAGGGATTATTACTGATGTTTAATGTAATAGATATCTCACTTTAAAGTCTTCTATTTAAAATGAGTGTTTTATTTGATAGGAATTCAAAACTCGTAGTAAGTCAAGGCTTCCAATTTAACAAACTTTCAACATAAGCAAGTTTTTGGCCACCAGAATTTTCTTGGAATTTGCGAATCATATCTTTAGCTTCTTTCTGGAGTCTTTTTATTTTAGAAGTAAATTGGCTTGTCGATTCATAACTATACTTTTCGGGATTATTCTTTCTATCAAGAATTTCATCCATTACTGCATCTAAAGCTCGTTGAGACTCTTTGCGATGTAGAGAGGCGTATTTGGCTTGTTTTTCTTTTTCTTTGTTTTTATTCAAATCATCTTTATTAATGGGATGCTTTACTTGATTATACTTCTCGCTCTCTTGGTTGGTGTCTATGGATGTATCTGAAACATACTTGTCTGGATTTATAGATGTTACGTTATTTGTGTTATCAGACTTAGAATATAATGGTGTCTGTTGAAGTGTTGATTGCGATGTCAATACTTTACTTACATTATTTACGAGTAGTTCTTGAGTGGCTTGTTGTAATTGTTTCCAAGAACTATCGTGTGAGGCCTTATGAGCATAGTATTCTTTGGACGAAGTTATTTCAGTAATTTCATCTTTATTTATTTTAACTACTACCCAATCATTTTCTGAAGTTATCATTAATCCAGTGCCGATACATTGGCCGTTTTTAAATTTCCCAATCCAATGTGCTCCATTGGAAAGACAACCGATACCAAAACCATTCGGATAAGAATCTTTTATCTGGCTTAATATTATCGTACCATCCTGACTCTCATACCTACCAAAAGATTCTGAATCTAAAGATGAGTTCATAGGATACTTTTCAAGTGGTTTATCATTTGAAAAAGGACCCTCATAAATGATATGACCATTTTGATCATAGCATTTTCCTTTTCCTTCTTTCTTTCCTTTTATCCATGATCCATAATAAATATAAGAACCCTTACAATTGGAAATTCCATTATCACTTTCGCATATGATCATTCCTTTCCCTTCAGGCTTACCTCTATTGAAATCTCCTACATAAAGCTTGTCATTGTCCAGTTTTACAATTCCTATACCTGCTTTCTCTCCATTTTCTGCTCGTTGTCCCCAATAATCTCCAGATTTATTAGACGCACCAAATATAAGAGTGTTTATTTGTGCATTTGACGACACAGCAAATATTACAGAAGCGAGTAGAGTTGCAACCTGTCTAATAATATGTGTTCTCATAATTGAGGTGCTTTATAAGGAGGATTTACTGTGTATTTACCTTTTTCGACCTTCTTGATTTCTTTTTTACCTTCTTTTTCTGTTAGTAGTTTAAATTGAAAACAATTTCTTCCTTTCGAAATTGCTTCCATCATACCTGGCATATATAGTTTTAGATAGACATCTTCATCTTCCTCAAGATTTATGGAGATCTCCTCATGATAGGGTACTCCGGCCCACGTTATGTCATAGGATATGAGTAATTTTTCTTCGTCCGGAAAATCACATTTGATATACGACTTCTGATACATATCTCCTGTCATAGTTTTTTTTATATGGTCTCCACTCATATCAAACGCTTTTTTGCCATTTATAGATATTGGCATTTTGGGTAAATACCAATCAGAAGAGAGGAATAAGTGAAGAGTACATTCTGCCATTGTGTTTATGGAAAAGGCAGCATATAGTATCGTTGATACTATAATGGTGATTAACTTTTTCATAATGATTAATAAAATTTGGAAAACGATAAATGTTTTAGTTCATTTTGGGGTGAGAGGTCTCGGGTTGTGTTAATTTTGGCTTTTTTCTTTAATCTATTATATTAGGTTTTAGTGTCCTATAGGCTCCCAGATTTGGACCTCATAAAAAAAGCGTGAGAGTCTGTACTTGTTTGCTCGTTCTCACAAACGGAGGCTCTGGTAATGCCCATCTCTGTAGAACGAGCAAACTGCAGAAGCCTCACGCAGAATATAGTATATTACCTTAGCATATGCTCACGCATCTGCTAAATAGAAAATATACCGATCTACCCGGCATCTACTGTTTGCTGCATTCTTGACAGAGATTGAAAATTTACCAGATTTCCGTTTGTCAAGAAAGAGCGTCAAGTAAACGCTTTCAAAACTGTTTACAGATACTCCTCACATGCCTAAATTTGGCTTCTGCAATTCGATCTGCGGTTGCAAAGTTACAAACAAAATTTTTAATGTGCAAACTTTATTAAATTATTAGAAACAATATTTTAAATTTTTTAGGAAAATATGAGCAAAGATATATACTCTTGTTATCTGTGGGGCTCGGGCATAGGTCTTTATGATTAATGTCGCTTCTATATTTATATAGTCAAGATATTAAGATTATCTCGCTAAATATCTAAAATATATTATGATTAAAGATGTTAAAATTTAATTCATTTTAACTTTTTGCCCCATTGATAAAGTGTCTTCGAGAGTGTTTTCTTTGATAAGATTATCAAGTTTTATAAGGAGTTTTTGGAAAACTCCCTAAAATACACTAAATTTGCAAACTTAAAGAAAAAGAAGAAAAATGGAGAGAAGTGTGGTATATCCTATTGGGGAGCAAGATTTCCGATCTCTTAGGAGAGGGGGATTTATCTATGTGGATAAAACTCAGTATATAGAAAAAATACTAAAGACATCTGGTAAGTATTTTTTCCTTGCAAGGCCTCGTAGGTTTGGTAAAAGCTTGTTCCTGTCGACTCTCCAATATTTTTTTGAGGGGGAACGGGATCTTTTCAAAGAATTATA
>CAZAWC010000183.1:0-2995 GCA_964488595.1 uncultured Staphylococcus sp.
GTCGGGGTGAGAAGATAAAGGACGTTTACTCGTTTACGGCCAGCTTGCTGATATGACATAACTTAGCGGTGAATAAATTAAGGTACTTGTCCCGTTTTTGTCCCTTTTTCTTCAGGCTTGTTCATAGCAACCATCTGCCTTAAGACACTTATTGTTTCTGCCTGAGTCTGGATTACTCTTTCTTTCTCCGCAAGCAGAGCTTCGCGGTCGCCGTTATGACTGTCAATGTGAAGTTCGGCATTGCCTTTCTGAACCCGAATCGTATTATTCGATTTGTAATTATACTCACTGGTTTCCTCCAGTTCGAAAAACATCATGGGGGAGATATGTAAGACACGGCAGAATCGTTCAAGAAGTTCACAATCGATGTTGTCCTTCTTAAATATCGTAGAAAGGTAGTTGTATGTAATGCCCACACTTTCAGCAATATTCTTCTTGATAAGTCTGTTGTCTTCGATATGCTTTTTGAGTATACTGCCTATATGTTTCATAATTCGTTAATGTTAAATATGGTTAAATGTTAATTTAATTGCGGAGAAGTTAATCAATATGTGAAATTAATGTATTACTTTTGCGTCATAAAGATAATACAATAATCTCAAATAAACAAGTAAATGACAGCCGGAGAAGCATTATCTATGTTTTTACATAGTCTCGACGCCAAAAATAGACGGACAATGTCGCGTAACATCCGCAATGGATGTGGGGTTTCACGACAAGTCCTGTATCATTGGACCGTTGGGATAACACCTCTAAAGCCGATTTACTGCGACAAAATTACCGAAATTGTGGGTCGTGACATCTTTAATGATGTCGTAATTTGTAAAAAATGACATGGAGAGGCTATTAATAAAATGTGAATTTTGCACCGTCGATCGTGATGTGATAATTGTTTCCCCAAATGGCGAAGCTGTTTGTTTGCGAAGTGTTGTTGGTGCTTTTGAATATTTGGCTGACGAGATAGCTTCTTGTTATCCCGACGCTTACCAAGCGTTAGCTAACCTATATGCAGAGAGTAGTCGCAACAGGCCAATCTTTCTTCAACGCATAGTTCAGAGATTTTTGAAATGTAACTATAGTCCTTCTGACAATAAGCCGGACTTCTACAACGGCACCTTTGCCAACATCGAGTATGTGCAGTGTCCTCTCCGTGGAGAATGTAGATTGGAAGGTATCGTGTGCAACCCCAAGTACAAACCATCGCTCCGACCATCCGAAATGAGAGTAATGGCCAAATGGTTCGAGGGATTAAATGAAGATGAAATAGCCGACTGTCTTTGCTTAAGCATCTTCACAGTTCATAATCATATCCGTAATGCCTATGCTCGACTTGGCGTTCACTCCAGAAGTGAGTTTGTCAAGTATGCGGTGAATCACAATCTGTTCAGATGAATTGCGATCATAAATATAGTCATGACCAAGTAGAACGGGTCAAGAACGACGCTGATATTCGCAAGTTCATCCCAGACTGCAAGACAAAGGCAGAGCAAAAAGTCGTATGCCCGTTTTGTGGTGGTAAGAATTTCAGCGTTGTACATAAGGCAGGCAAGAATTTTGCCCGGTGCTTCGAGTGCGAACAGACACTTAACCCGATTAGTGCCGTCATGCACTATCAAGGGTTAGAGTTCTTGCCCGCACTTGAGGTCTGTGCCTCGGAAGCCGGAATATTCCTTATTCCCAACGAACGTCGCCGCGCCGATGCCATCAGTGAGGCCAAGACTAAAAATGCAAAGTCTTTCGCTTCACAACAACTTGAGAGCAGTGGCCTTACCGAAGCAGATGTCGTGGCCACAATCATTGACTCCTATGGTAAGGAAGGTCAAGTAGTGCCTTTCCAACGTGGAAGTATCGATGATAATGGCCGACCTAACTCATACGGCGATGATATGCTCATCTTCTACTATGATCTGGAAGGCCGAGCAATGACATATTCAACCAGAGCTCATGCCGGCCGACCGCGCCCCTATTTTCGCGTCCGTAATTCTAACCCGGAGGCACACAAGGATAGGACCGGAAAGCCCAAGAAATATGAGACACTGGCAGGTGCCACATCAAAGGCGTATATTCCTCAATTCATCCGCGAACTATATAAGCGCGGGGAACATATCGAGACTCTCTTTATACAAGAGGGGGAGAAGAAAGCGGAGAAAGCCTGTAAACACGGAATCCCATCGATAGGCATACAAGGCATCAACAATTTCGGTTCTGAGCGTGATGGCCTGCTGACTGAGATTCAACTTTTGGCCAAGAAATGCTCCATTACGAACATTGTTCTGATAATGGATAGCGACTGGAATGACCTCCACCGCAATATCACCACAGGGGATGACGCCGACAAGCGGCCTAACTCTTTCAGCAAAGCTGTCATCAAGTTCAAGACTTATATAGGCTCTCTGCATAACGCCGGCATCTCGGTCGATGCATGGTGGGGCCATGTCAATGAGAACACGGGCCACGACAAAGGTATAGATGACCTGTTGTGCAATACTCTCAAAGGCTCTGAAAACGCTCTTAGCACCGACATCGACCTCGCCATGCACGCCCACGATGGGCGAGGGTCCTACGTCAACATTCACAAAGTCTCGGCTATCTCCGACAAGAAGATAGAAGACTTTTGGCTGCTCAACGACAGCCAAGCGTTCTATGATTTCCACAAAGAACGGCTCCGCAATGTCGAATCTTTCAAAATCCGCAGAATCCGATACAAGGTTGAGAACGATAGGCTCGTTCAGCTCAACCGCTATTCCTCGGATGTCGACATCTGGAGCATTGAGAAGGACAGCAAAGACCAAGATAAAGTTGTGTTCAATATGATTGAGGCGTTAGAGTTCTTAAAGGCCAATGGCTTTTTCAGACTTAGAACTGTGAGTAATGGCCTCGCCGATTATGAGTTTATCCGCATAGACGACGGAATTATCGACCGCACCACGCCGGTCGAAATCCGTGGCTTCATCTTTGATTATATCAAGGGTACTTGTGTCAAGAAGCCAATCGT
>CAZAWC010000184.1:0-2946 GCA_964488595.1 uncultured Staphylococcus sp.
CTGCAAAATTACTGTGTCTCGGTCAGAGTGCAAAAAAAGGTAATTGGACAGTTACCTGCTATACGAGATAAGTGGACGATTATACCTGAAATTGATTAATCGTCTTTTTCCATTAGGCGATTAAAATCATATAGTGTCTCGATATCCAATCCATCCTCAGAATAGCGGTTTTCCAGCATACTTAGGAAAGTTTCTTCGGCTTTGATACTTGCAAGCATCAAGGTTTCTCCAAATGCCTTGACGAATTTCTTACCGTCTTTCTCCGATATTTCAAAGGAACCAATATTCTCATCATTAAGGATGCATTGTCTTAGGCAATACGCATCTTCAATGTTGTTTACATTGTCGCTAATCCAAGTGTCAAAATCAGTGGTGGCGGCCATACATGAAAGAATCTAATTGGATAAAATTTATTTACGTACAGATTTCAACTTTCTGATTTTTTTTGATTAAGCTTTATTTGAGAGTGAGAGATTACCGTCATAGAGGTTTGTCCAGACTTAATCATGCTTAAAGTCATATTTTGAAGATTGAGATCTTCCTCCCGAATGCTTTTATTGATTTTTTTGACTTCCTCGAGAGAAATAGAGTCAAAGGGAATTGAAAAATATTTCTCGTACTCATGAATGGCAAAGGTGTCCATCATGCCTGCAATATAGTCGATTGCATTCATGATTCTTTCTTTTTCATATCTTAATGCATCTGCATTGTTCCCTTTAATGGCAGTCTTTGGCCTATATTCCATGGGAAGAAGGATGCAGTTTGCGTTTCTCTCATCTATTGCAAAGAGATAGAACAACGACTTTATTATTGCTTCTCCTTTCAATTCATACAAAGCCACCTCCGGAGATCTCATAACGCCATTGAAAATGGTGGATTTGAGTGAATGGCAAAGGTTCTTGTATTTATCAAGGGTAAGTTCGAAATTATCCTCAGAAACTCCATTTTTGTAAGCGTCCTCTTCTGAAACCTTGCTCAGCGTTATGTCGTTCACAAACTTGTCGGTCAACAAGCTTGTAAGTTTACATCTGAATACTTTAGAATATTCTTCCTGAGTGTCATAAGAATTTGAGCCAAGTGCATATTGTTTTGCTTCCTCAACAATATCAAGGAACAATCTATAATCCTCTTTATTGTTTCTGCTATACTCAAATAAGATATCGTCTATTGTGAATAGGGCCAATGATAGAGCGTCCTCAAGATCATGAACGGCGTAGGCTATGTCATCGGCAAGCTCTATTATCTGGACATCCAGTGTACGTACATTTTTAAGTTTGGCTTTGTCGCGAATGAGGCTCAACTTTTCAAAATCGTCCGAATATAAAAACTTTTTCTTTGTCTTGTCTTCCTTAATGTTATATTTATTGATGGCCAACAGTGTACGCCAGGTTATGTTGAGTCCCTTGTTGGTGGCATCTTTCTTTTCTATGTTTCTGAGTATCTTGAAATTTTGGGCATTGCCCTCAAAATTCAATTCATTCATGTGGGCGAGTTCATTCAATACCCTTTCACCCTTATGCCCGAATGCAGGATGGCCGATATCGTGGGCGAGCGCGGCCGCTTGTATCACCAGAATGTCATCATTATACATGCTGTCTTCCATTCCTATGGAGACAGCCAATAACTTGGCAATTGAACGCGCTATTTGCTCTACTTCCAGACTGTGGGTCAATCGATTTCGATAAAAGGCAGTGGAATTTATTCCTAAAATCTGCATTTTGCCCTGCAACCGTCTGAAAGCAGAGGAATACAGGATTCTGGAATAATCTCTGGCGAAAGGGTCCCGATCGGAATAACCCTCATTCCCGAACTCCCTTTCCTTGAGCAGGGGGTTCTGCAGCAAATTATACTGCTCTTTGATTTCTTTGATCTGCTCTGCAGTCAGATGAAGCTTGCGCATAATAATTTTGCTGGTCTTTTGGATTACAAATCAAACTGTAATAGAATGCTAACCCTTTCTAATTCATGTTTGTCCATCTTACGGGCGACATAGGGGAAGGTGTTAAGGAACATATGCTTGACATCATTGAAATATTCCTCAGAAATTCTATTTCTGTCAGTGAACAGCTCGTTGACAAAAGCCATGAGTTTCTTTATCCATATCGTGGGTATCAAAAGATCCTCCACGTCATCCCATCCAGCGTCTATTAAATTTTGTGCTCTGGCTTTTGCTGTCACCAAATGATCATGTTCCTTACAGGCAAATTTTATACATTTCAGCTCTTTTTGGTTGCTGTCGGCTGCATAAAAGACTATAAAATTTCCATGATCGTCTTCCTCAAGGAGATTCTTTCCGCAATAGTCACAATTTAAATTGGGAGCATCAGAGAAAATTTGTACTGGTCTTTTCATTTGGAATATCTTGTGTAATTGTTGGATTGCTTTTTTACAATCGAGTTATTCTTACCCTTCTTTCAGTGAATAAGACCTCCTCCGATGGAATCTGCGCGTTCGATTAGCTCGTAGGAGGAATGGGGCTTGTCCCATATGGATTCTGGGAGACCCCAGTAAACTATGGAATTGAGGGAGCTGGTTTCAAATCCTATGGTTGTCATATCTTCTCCTTTGCGGGTATATACTTGGAGGAGGGCACCCTTCTTCAATTCGATATTGCTGTCGAAAGTAAGGAGTCGGCATTTGCTGTACTCTGGTAGACCAGTCTCGGTGTCTTCAATTGAATAGACGAGGATGTAGTCGTAGAGGCAACTTATCTTTTTGTTGGCTTTGAAGACGATATTCTCGTTTTCGTAGTCGCCGGGATTGTTGATTTCTACGAATGAGAAAGGAAAGTCATTTTGGAGAGCACCGAGTAAAGACTGGGCGTCTTCGGGATCGAGAGGTATGAAGTCCATGGCGGTTGAATAATGATAGAAGAGTAAAGTAACAAAAAGCGATGGCAGCCTGGAGTTGAATATGTGTGGATTGTTGGATACGAAGGTGGCTCCG
>CAZAWC010000185.1:0-2928 GCA_964488595.1 uncultured Staphylococcus sp.
CGGTTGGTCTCGGCCGTGCCTGCTATCATGAAGATCACAAAGGCGATGATGGCGGGGATGTGGCCCGAGAAGATGAACCACAGATGCTCCTGCTGCATGCAGAACTCGTGGACATTCATGGTGCCGGCGATGACCACCATCGTCACCACACAGAGGCCCATGGAGAGCTCATAGCTCACCATCTGGGCGCCCGAGCGGAGGGCACCGATGAGGGTAAACTTGTTGTTGGACGACCATCCGGCCAGCATTATGCCGAGCACACCTATGCTCGACACGGCCAGCAGGAAGAAGATGCCCACGTTGAAGTCGATGATCTCGAGCCCGTTGCCCCACGGCAGCACGGCAAACGCCATCATCGAGGCGATGATCACCAGAAACGGTGCCAGCTCAAAGAGGAACTTGTCGATATGATTGAGCGAGATGAGCTCCTTGATGAGTATCTTGAACATATCGGCCACGCTCTGCAGCAGGCCCCACGGGCCCACGCGGTTGGGGCCGAGACGACACTGGAAGGCGGCACACACCTTGCGCTCGAACAGGATGTAGAACAGAGCGAGGAGAGCATAGAGGAGCAACAGGGCCACCCCTACGATGAGGCACTCCAGAGTGACTGCCGCCCACTCGGGGATATATCCCAGCAGGAAGGAATGAAACCACGCTGTCGCTACTGATAAGTCTTGCATAATCGCTTGCGGATTGAATGGTATATTGTAAGTGACTGTGTTGTGATCGGCTTTATCGGTCTATGTCGGGGACAATGTAGTCCATCGAGCCGCCGATGGTGATGAGGTCGGCTATCTTCTCGCCCTCGGTGATGTGGTCCACCACAGCTGCGGCGGGCAGACAGGGGGGCGCCAGCTTGAGGCGATAGGGCTTGGTGCCGCCATCGCTCTCGAGGTGGATGCCGAATGTGCCGCGGCATCCCTCCACCTGCTTGAACCAATGGCCGGCAGGGATCTTGAGCACCTTTGGCACCTTCACCAGATATTCCCCTTCGGGGATGTTGTCGATGAGCTGCTCGATGATGCGTGCGCTCTGGGTCATCTCGAGGACACGGAGCTTGAAGCGGGCCATGGCATCACCCTCTTGGAGCACCACCTCGTCAAACTCCACCTCGTCATAGACGGCATAGGGGAAGTTCTTGCGCACGTCGCAGGCCCAGCCCGATGCACGGCCGTTGGGGCCGGAGACGGCCCACGAGATGGCGTCGTCGCGCGTCAGCACGCCTATGCCCTCCATGCGGTCGCAGGCTATGACATTGCCCGTGAACAGGGTGTTATACTCCTTGATATTGCCGGGGAGCACATCGAGGAGCTTGTGCACATCGCTCACGAAGTCGGGGTGGAGGTCCTGCATCACGCCGCCGATGCACGAGTAGTTGAACGTCATGCGGGCGCCGCAGGTCTTCTCGAAGATGTCGAGTATCTGCTCGCGCACTCGCAGCGCGTAGAACAGCATGGTGGTGGCGCCGAGGTCCATGCAATAGGTGCCGATGAAGAGGCAGTGTGAGGCGATGCGCGACAGCTCGTCCATGAGCACGCGGATGGTCTCGATGCGCTTGTTGACCTTGATGCCGGCAGCCTCCTCATAGAGCATGCAGAGGCAGTGGTGATAGTTCTGGCCCGAGAAATAGTCGAGTCGGTCCATGAAGTGGAGTGTCTGCGGATAGGTGTCCTTCTCGCATATCTTCTCCACTCCGCGGTGTATATAGCCCAGATAGACGTCGATCTTCTTGATGGTCTCGCCGTCGACGGCCGTGCGGAAACGGAGCACACCGTGGGTGGCCGGGTGCTGCGGGCCTATGTTGACCACGAAGTCGTCCGGCTGGAATATGCGGCGCACCTCCTTGACGATCTTGCCGTCCTTCTCCACCCACGACTCGGTGAAGTCCGTCTGGCGCTCGTTTTCGATCGAGATGGGATTGGTGGCGGGGTCCTCGTCATAGTCCTTGCGCAGGGGATAGCCCTTCCAGTCGATGTTGAGGAAGAGGCGGCGCATGTCGGGATTGTTGACAAAGATGATGCCAAAGTAGTCATAGACCTCGCGCTCATAGATGGTAGCGATGGCCCAGAGGTCAAACACCGACTGTATGAACGGCTTCTCGCGGTCGCCGGTAGCCATTACCTTGGCAGAGATGAGCTCGTTGCGGTCGGTGGCTATCATATAGTAGACGCAGCCCATCCCGTTTTCGAGCCAGTCCATGCCCACGATGGTGACGAGAAAGTCAAACCCCAGTTCGTGGCGCAGGGCCGAGGCTACGTCGTGCCACTTGGCCGAGGGCACCGTGAGCTCGAGGCCGGCGTTGCCCTGTGCGAAGGTGACTTCGGGAAACAGCTGTGCAATCTTTTCCTGTGTGGTGGCCATTATCTATATTAATAATGTGGTAGATGTGATGGTTGATCGGTTGATATTGATGAGGGGAGAGGCGGGCGGATCACTCGTGGGTGTACTCCTGAATGGGGTGCGAGGCCAGAAAATCCTCCTGCTTGAGCTTGCGGTTGACGCCGCCGAAGAATCGCTCCACCTTGATCTTGCGCGAGAGCTGCATGATGCCATATATCATGGCCTCGGGACGGGGAGGACAGCCGGGCACGAACACGTCCACAGGCACTATGTCCTCGATGCCCATAGCCACGCAATAGCTCTTCTTGAACGGACCGCCAGAAATGGCGCAGCTGCCGCAGGCTATCACATACTTAGGCTCGGCCAGCTGGTCATAGAGGCGACGGAACACAGGCACCATGCGGTGGACGATGGTGCCGGCCACCATCATGAAGTCGGCCTGACGGGGCGAGGCACGGGCCACTTCCCATCCGAAACGCGCCATGTCATAGCGCGCGGCTCCGAGCGACACGAATTCAATGCCGCAGCAACTGGTGGCGAAGGTGAGGGGCCAGATGGAGTTGGACCGCCCCCAGTTGATGAGCT
>CAZAWC010000186.1:0-2877 GCA_964488595.1 uncultured Staphylococcus sp.
CCAGCACAGCGTCAACGTCAAAGGCCGGGCCGTCTTGGTATTCAAAGATATATTCACCGTCCCTGCTGGTACTCGGCCAGTAGAAAAGGCGCGGTAATTGGTAGGTGGTATGGTCGAAAAGTTCGATACCTATTTTGGCCGTCCAGTACCGGCACACCGGCTCATATTCAGCAGGTGTTATTTGCCGGTTAGCCGGAAGCACCAGCCGCAGACGTGGTTTTTCCGGCGTATGCTTGTGGGTGCTGTATAGCATCGCAGCACAGTCGAAATTTAGGGTAAAGTCGTCCCATACCTCGGACGTGCCAAAATCTATATCGAGTGTTACCAGCGTGCGATATAGCACGTTTGCGGTCTTTCGTGTCCCATTTGATAGATAGCCGCCAACGAAACCGCCCACGTCCTTAACGCTGCTTTGTTCCTCGCGGCTCATGCGCAGATATTCGCGCATGGTTTCGCCGGTGCGTTTCGTTTCGGCGCACCGAGTTAGGATCTCGCTCCACCTCCAAGATTTATTGCGCCACTTCTTAGACAGGCGGCTGTGGGCGGTCGCTATATCCAGTTCGGGGTCATGTTTTACGCTTATCATGCTTACGGGCGATTTTATTTAGTCCTAATCTGTTTGCTTGGTGATATATGGCACTGGGGGTGCATCCTAATTTCTTACACAATTTAGCAGCTGGCATACGCCAGTATAATCGGCGCAGGATCGCGCAGCGCTCCTCAATCCAAAAATTAGGTGACCTACAGGCCATATTCTTCTCCTTCCTCATATCTTCTATTTCTGATTTCGGTTAGGTAGATCCGGGATGGCCATCCAGTGGCAGGCATTTTTGGGCTGATACTCGCCGTCATAGCTGTCATCCATGAAGCAGTCGATCCACGTTCCGCCGATAGGCATTTTGGTTCGATAATGCCAGAGAACATTCTGGCCGATTTTGGGCTTTTCTTTATCAGCATCATGCCACTGGCCGCTGAGTGCCTCGGCGGCTCCCGCGATATAGGTATCCGCAAACATCTGTTTTGCCTCCGGCCACGGTGCTTTCAGAGCCTTCTCAAATACCACCTCTGCGTGAGCGCTTGCTTTTTCTTCGATTGATTCCATCGTTATTCTCCTTGCTCTTGATTTATGATAAGGTCAGCCTCCTCATCGGTCACTTGCACGGCCTCGAAAGTCAGCACATAATTGCCGCCGCGTATTACTGAGTTAAACCAGTTCTCGATAATGGAGGCGCGTTGCGCAAAATCTTTTCCATCTCTGATCGGTGCGCAGGTCAATGTTTCGTATGGAGTGCGCAATCTGATGAATATTCTTTTGTAAACTTCTCGCCCCTGAACAGTTGCGTTCGGACTTGCGAATTGGCCAGCATAGCCGATCCCGGCCTCCGCCGGATCTATCTTTTCGCCTTTAGATAAGTCATAAGTTTGCCCCGAGGGAGCGGTATATTGTGTCTTCATCTGTTGTCATTGCTTTGTAGTGTTACGTTTGACATATCTCAGGCCGAAGCACCACCTGAGCATGAGGCGCTTGAATCGGCCGATTGGTTGGTAGACGTGTATATAGACTTTTGTGGGTTCATGCCGAAGATAGCCGATCGGCACCGGAACGATGATGCGGGCTCTTTCAAACGCGCCGCTATACGTCGTCTGATACTCTTTGCCTAATTCCTGTATTGCTTCTAATCCGGTCATGGTTACTATTCTATGTTGATAAATATTGTTTACATGTAAATCCCTTTCGTGGCGAGAAGTCCTCAAACCTGCAAGAATTGAAAATCATCGGCTTGTTGACGTATTGCGCCAAGTCCTTTGCATACTGGCTCGGCTGGGTCTTATTCTCAAAGTCTCGGTAAGGCATAACGTATGGCTTAATGCCGAGTTCTCGCAGACGCTCAATGCGGTACATATCCTGCTCAATCGTGGAGTTGAAGCCGACAAGTACATAGCACATGAGTTTCCACGGCTTGATGTAGCGGATAACCTCGCGCAGCTTGTCGGTGAGGTCTATCTGAGGTAAATCCCATGCGATATGAACATTCTTATGTAACGGTAACTTATTGAGCCAATAAGCCTGTTCCTCGTCCATAATGCGGATGTCAACGCCATGCAGATTAACTTTCTGCTTCGTGGCGAGTAGATAATCCACGGCAGACTTCCATTCAGGATTTGCAAAGAAGTTGTTGTCAAGTACCTCTATGTGCTTGCCGTTGGGATTGAGTTGCAACGGCTCTACTGGGTGAATTAAACCCTCTTTGTCATGCACAAGGCAGAACGGACAGTGCCGGATGCAACCGCGCGAAAAGAATTGAATCGAAAATTCATACTGGGGATAGATGGAGTAATCCATCGCGGTTGACAGCTCCACTTCTTCCGGCAGACGTAAACGCACGTCATATCCGGTTCCGCCCTTAATCACCTCGCAAGGGAAAGTTCGGTTTACATCGGGCGAGAACGTGAATATCTTTGACTGATATACACGGTCATAATCCCAATACATAGGCTCTACCCACTCTACCTTATCGCCATGAATCTTGTGCCACGCCGCAAGTCGCATCAATGCCAAATTAGGGAAGTTGTGTCCGTCTACGTCTATAAGTCCAATTCG
Organism: uncultured Staphylococcus sp.; assembly: GCA_964488595.1. GTDB lineage: Bacteria > Bacteroidota > Bacteroidia > Bacteroidales > Muribaculaceae > Duncaniella. The sequence goes on from CAZAWC010000186.1 coordinate 2,603, forward strand.
TTTTTGCATGGCTTTCATTCCTCAACTTCTACAAACTGGCCATCGTGGAGACGATACCAGGTGTCGGGCTTGATCTGCTTGCCATCGACCTTGGCGGCCTTGACTTCAACTATCTCGTAATCGCTGTTGCGCTCTGTCAGCACAAGCCAACAGCCTAATGCGCCTTTAGCCTTACTGTTTCTACCTGTTACGATGGCTATGGAATCTTTACCTTCAACGCTGGCCGCGCTCCGATCCCCGGTGTTGGTGGCCGCGCTCTGATCCCCGGTGTTGGT
>CAZAWC010000187.1:0-2876 GCA_964488595.1 uncultured Staphylococcus sp.
AACCTGCGCTATTCGCAGAACGCTCCGCTGAATATGTACGATGAGGTGAACACCGGCTGCAACCTCCCGGCGCAGGTCGACCTTTATGCCGTTGACGGCGACGAGTATAAGTTCCTCTTCGTGGCCAAGGGCGGCGGCTCGGCCAACAAGACCTACCTCTATCAGGAGACCAAGGCCATCATCAATCCCGACAAGCTCATCCCCTTCCTCGTTGAGAAGATGAAGAGCCTCGGCACAGCTGCCTGTCCCCCCTACCACATCGCGATCGTTGTCGGTGGCACATCTGCCGAGATGAATCTCGCTACTGTCAAGAAGGCTTCCGTGAAGTATTACGACAATCTTCCCGACCATGGCAACGAGCTCGGCCATGCTTTCCGCGACAAACAGCTCGAAGCTGAGCTCCAGAAGAAAGCACAGGAAATCGGTCTTGGCGCTCAGTTCGGTGGCAAATATTTTGCTCATGATATCCGCGTGATCCGTCTGCCCCGCCACGGCGCCTCGTGCCCCATCGGCATCGGCGTAAGCTGCTCAGCCGACCGCAATGTCAAAGCCAAGATCAATCGCGACGGTCTCTGGATCGAGAAGCTCGACACCAATCCCGGCAGCCTCATCCCCGAGGAGATGCGCAATGCATCCGAGACCAATACCGTTTCGATCGACCTGAACCGTCCCATGAGCGAGATCCTTGCGGAGCTCACTAAATATCCTGTGTCGACCCGTCTGAGCCTCAACGGCACGATCATCGTGGGACGCGACATTGCACATGCCAAGATCAAGGAGCGTCTGGACAAAGGCGAGCCCATGCCCGAATATCTCAAGAATCACCCCATCTACTACGCCGGTCCGGCCAAAACCCCCGAAGGAATGCCCTCAGGCTCGTTTGGCCCCACAACAGCTGGCCGTATGGACTCATACGTCGACCAGTTCCAGGCTGCAGGAGGCTCGATGGTGATGATCGCTAAAGGCAACCGTTCGCAGCAGGTAACAGATGCCTGCCACAAGCACGGTGGCTTCTATCTCGGCTCCATCGGTGGTCCCGCTGCCATCCTTGCCCAGAACAGCATCAAGAAAGTTGAGCTTCTCGAATATCCCGAGCTCGGCATGGAGGCAATCTGGAAGATCGAGGTCGAGGACTTCCCCGCATTCATTCTCGTCGATGATAAGGGCAACGACTTCTTTACCGAGATTTCAAAGCGTTGCGCCGGCTGCCCCGTAAGCAAGCAATAAGCAACTATCCACACTTAAAAACACAGCGGCCCTGAACTTGATATCCGGGCCGCTGTTGTTTTTCATCACTGGCGGTGTGATGGAGTGTATTTTTTGAGAAATTCGGGGAGATCTCCCGAGCCGAATCCTGGGACACTCTCGTAGATCAAACTCCCATCCGGCTTCCGGAAGCGATATGAGGGGAAAAAGCTCACCTTAAGTTTATCAATCAGCAGATTTCCCAGATCCTCATTCTCAACAAAAATATGGACTGCGTTATGGATCGTCGGGATGAGTTTGCGCCAGGAGTCCTTGTCCGATCTGAGCCAAAGGATGACGAAACGCACATCCGAGTCTTTGAAGTGTTCTCTCAATCCTTCGCTATGAGCGAGTGAAGCTCGGCATGGTCCGCACCAGGTGGCACTCACATCAAGATAAATAGGCTGTTGAGGATATTCTTCCGTAAGCCATGCCATAAGATCTACATTCTCGATAGCCTGGAGGGAGTCACCACGGTACACAAGGAGATCTCCGGTTGGCATTGGACCCTCTATAATATCAGTCGAAGCGGTTTGATTCCCGAATATTCGGTCGTAATAACTTTTGATTGTGAAGTCACTCCGCTCCGGACGCTCCGAGAGGCTACCGTTGTTCACTCCTGTCACATACATCAGATCTCTCACCAGCCCTCTTGGCACACTATCGATATATTCCGGATATGCCAGCATCAGCGCGCCGAGATGATAGGGAAATATCATCACCTTAGTGTTATCCGTATCAGTCAGATCAAATATGCTGTCCGTAAAAAATTTCCGTCTGTCCTCAACTCCCCGGCCCATATATCCAATGGCCATATTTGCCATGCCGTAAAGCAGTTCCCTATTCATCAGGGCGGCCACTTCTCCGCTCACATTATTCTGTTCAAAGTATTCCTTGGCCCCGGCATTGACCCTGTCAAGCTCCTGCCGGAATTGCGCCATATATGTCGGCAGCCCGACAGTGTCAGGAAGAAGTTTTACATCATAGAGCAGCGGCACAAGATCACGATTGACATGTGCAAGCTCCTCATTCAATTGTGCACGATCGCCTGCAACATGAAATGCGACAGGAGATTCGGAAGCATCGAGAAACAAATCAATTGAATCGCCAGGTTCGGCATACATGGTGATGAAGATAGATCGATTGTAATTGACTGTAAAAGTATGTCCGTAGGCCAGAGGGATACGTTCATCGAATCCCCCGGCCGAATCGAGTTCAACAATCCGACGCTCACTCTTGTCGGAGATGTCACATTCGTTTATGATAATCGTGCGGCTCCCATTCTCAGGAATATTGACTACACGTCCTGTGACAACTATTGAATTTTCTTCCGCAGCAAGAACATTCTGCCAGGAAATGGCGATCGCTGTCGATATGAGGAGGTTCGTAGCAAGTTGTTTGATCATGGCTATCAGAATATTTACATCACAAAGCTAAGGATATTTTCCCACATTCACAAATTATTTTGTCACACCATATATGTCAATCCTTTCATAGATTTTTACAATCTCTGGAAGCGCAATATCTCGAACATAACTAATAAATGAGACCACAATCCGAGTATACCACACAGCACTATCTGTCACGCACTGAAAAAAGTTGACTCATAAAAGAGTCAAAAAATGATAAGA
>CAZAWC010000188.1:0-2860 GCA_964488595.1 uncultured Staphylococcus sp.
GCGATTTTGCAATACGGTTTTCTCTGCCGACCTTAACCGCCGGCAGAGCTTTTTCCTTTATGAGCTTATATACGGTTTTGATACTGACTCTCAATATCTCAGATACCTCTGCGGCAGTCAGCGCCGCAGGATATTTGCAAAGCGATCTTTCATATTCTTTTTTGGTCATAGGCTCTCCTTTACATTTTTAAATCAAATTTATTTTCAGCGGACTGTTCTTCATAATGTTCATTGTGTTCTGCTATTGCCGATACCGCACCGATAGCAAGTCCAAGCACGGCGCCGATGTTTGATGCAGTTTCCTGTGCTTCGATCCGTTTTCTGCGATCTTCGGGATCTTCCGTGGAATCTTCAATTACTGAACCAGTTTCCAAAATACCGCGGATACCAAGACCGACAGCAGAACCGATGCCGCCGATGTGCCGATAACGATTTGCAATATCCGATGGCGCATATGGGAAATCACCTGTTCCAGCTTCTCGGTTTTGCTGTCCATTATTTTCGATAGCTGCGAAATAAATTCTTCTTGAATCTTCCCAACCAGTTGTATGTTCTCCTGCAAAAGACGAACCGTCTCGCTGTTCTCCGATGTCAGTCTTATTACTGTCTTTTGATTCTCCTGTTTCAGACTTGAAACAGTCTCGTCCATATACTCCGCTTCGATATTCTGTATTTCCTGAAAGCGATTGTCTATCTCCTCCCATGTCGTTAATTTCTCGATCATACTGTAAAGAGTCGGCTGAAATTCCGCCGCCTGCTTCAAGAGATTCATTTCCTCGCTCCGCTGTTCCACGGGTATAGCATATACGATCGGCTGATACGGTTTCAGTTCCAGCTTCTCTATGGAGTCGGAGTTCTTCTGTATCAAGAAATTCAGCACGCTGTTTTTCTGCGATGCGTTCTCTGAGTTGTAATTCATATTCAATGTTCTCCTTTAAATATTTTTCATCGTGCAGTTTAATATCTCTGCACTTCATTTTGTTTGGACAGATAAATGTGATATACTTACGCTCATCCGTCCATGTGATCTCATAACCGAGCTTCTTCATCTTGCTGATAAAATCCTCGCGGTTTCCACTTTGATCCATAACCTTATTGACATCTGCCATCAGTCTGAACTTCCAGCTCTGACCTTTTTCAGCCGCACGGTATTCTCTTGACGAAAGCTTTGTGCTGTCACTTCCGTAAGGTTTCAAAACAGAAAGACCGTTGCGCTCGCAGATATCGTCACTCATTTTTCTCAGTTTTTTCAAAGTCTGCCGATCCTGTCTCAGCTTATATCCGTCCTGATAGCCGACAGAATTGATTACAAAATGATTGTGAATATGCTCTGCGTCACAGTGTGTTGCAACAAGAACCTCATATCCTTTCCACGCTTCGGCGGCAAATTCCAATCCGATCTGATGCACCTTTTCAGGCGAAACATTTTCGCTTGGTGCAAAGGACTGAACATACTGATAAAAATTGATGCCGCTTGTTTTGCTGTATGTCTTTTTCGTTGCCATAAATTCCGTGAAGGAATTTTCACCGTCACAATTCACTCCGCTGACAAGCCTGCGCCCACTCCTCGGATCATACACCTTTTTGTCTTGCAGGCAGTAGTCAATTAGAACTTTCATTGCACTGATGCTTTGCTTTGATTCTTTTATATAAGTGACTGTAGCCATCAGCGTTTTTGCACCGCCTCAATAAGTTTTTGATAAAATTCTTTCTGCATATCGATCACATCCTGAAAGTTGTAGGATTGAAAGACACCCGAATTGATTTTTGCCGTGATCTGATTTAAGTTGTTACCGATGCGTTTTAACTCAATAAGCAACGGCTTTAAATCTTCAGCCGCATTGATAGGTGTTTCAAGTGCCAGTGCAACAATATAATCGGTGAGATTGCGTTTTGCACGCGTTGCCTTACGGTGAATCATTTGTTTTTCTTTTTCGGTCAGACGGATGGTCAGTGTCTGATTTCTTTTTCGTTTTTCTGCCATTAATATAAATCTCCTTAAATAAAAGTGGGTTCGGGCTTCTGCCCGATGATTGCGACGTCGGCGGACAGCCGGGCGCTCTGCTTGCCCCAGCCAAAGGCTGGGAATAAGTCGGTAATATCCCCCTGCATTTATCACCAATCTGAATAATCGGTGCGGTTGGAAGATTTGCGTTTTACGGGCGAAACACGCCGATTTATCCTGCGGTCGGGTACTTTTCCGTTTCATCCGTAAACCTCGCTGAAATCGCCTTACATTCGCTCACAGGGTCGCAAGGAACGGAAGGAACGCAGGATTCATCACCCAATACGTTTCCGTCACTTACGGCACTTTCGTCACTTGCAGAGGAATAGAAAATATCAACAAGCCGCTGTCCGTTGCTTCTGTGGCTTGTAAACTGCACACCGTATTCTTCGAGCGAATATCGCCAACGGTTCATCATTTGCTTAAGACTTTTGGCAGATAATTTCTTACCGTAATACGAGTTAAATGATTCAGTAAAATCACCGTTGGTTCCGCTGAATGTTTTTTGCTCTTTCATAAACTCAACAAGCAATACCATTTCATCAGGCAGAATCATCTGCGGATTTTCAAGACTGTCAGAGATAAGATTCCAAGTGCAGTTTTCTTTCGATAACTTCAATTCCATTTCACGATATTCGATATCTCTGCCGGTACAAACAAGCGTTGCCATATCCGCATTTCGTCTGCTCTTATCAAGCACAAAGATTGCATCCATCGCTCCGCTGATTCCTGTCGTACCAGATATCTTGTTCAGCGGATCGCTGTCGCCTTGCTTTCTCAGGTGATGCACAAGCAGAATGGAAATGCTCAGCTCGTCCGCAAGCTGTTTCATCTGCCTGACCTCATCGTAATCGT
>CAZAWC010000189.1:0-2859 GCA_964488595.1 uncultured Staphylococcus sp.
GCGCTGTCGAGGACATCTCTCCCGGTGGCGGAGACGTAGGAGGCGTAGTTCATTCCGGCTACCACGAGGAGGACGATGCCCTCCGGGAACTGCCGGACTATCTCCTTTGCGAATTGGATTCCGCTCTTTGCTCCGTCTCCTCCGTTCTTGACTACCTCAAAGTTGCTTTGGAAGACAATCTTTCCATCGCAAACAATGACGTAGCCGAGGGAACTGCGGAGGTTTCCTGTTTGGTCTTTGTAGGAGTTTGTCTCTCGCGCAGCGGTCAGGCATCTTTCTCCGATGTACTGCAAGTTGTAGATGAGCGCGTTTGTTATCCGCTCCACCTGCTGTGCTATGTAATCGTCGATTTCTGCCGACGGGGTCTTCTGCGTGATGCCCATTGAAGCCAAGTTATTTTATCCGAATTTGCCCTCTGTCGCGCTTCATCGCTCAAATGGTATGGTTGTGCCACCCGAACAAAAGAAGTGCGACACAGGGCAACACACGGGCTTATATCAAAATCTTTATTTCACAGACCGCTTCGAGCATCTCCGGCGGCGCAATCAGTGAGAATTTTCCGAGGCTTTCTCCTCTGAGGTTCTTCAGATGCAGTTGCTCTGATTCCGGGAGGGGTTGCATTTCAATCAGTACCGTGTAGGTGGCTTTTGTTATGCGCTCTCCCTCCGGGGTCTTCATGAGGAGGTGTCGGTTGACCGGGTTGAACTGACAAGGGATAGGTTCGCTCCATTCGACCTCTGTCGCTTTGGAGGGATGTCCTGTTTCCGGGTCAATCTTTCCGGCTGTCTTCTTTTTGAATTCGATTGTGCCGTTTTCGATTATCATAGTCGGTCTCCTTTGTAGCCATAAGTTACGCACCCGGTATTTGCTTCCGGCTCAAGGTCATCATATATGCCCTGCGCTTCCTGTCTCATGCGCTTACGCTGCTCGTCTGTGAAGGAGTAGGTCTGTCCGCCCTGCGTGATGTTCGGAGCGAGGGAGAGCCAAAGCAGGAGGTCTGCTTTCGCAAGTCTGTATGGCTTGCTTTTCAGGCTCTCCTGTGTGGCGGTCTCCATCAGTTCTACTCCTCGACGCTCTGCGGTCTCCACAAGGGTTCTCATGGGGATCGGATAGGCGTTGATGCTCTTGAGTGCGTCGAGATTGTTTTTTACCATGACGTGCTTCGGTTATCGGGTTACTCCCACGAGGTCTTGTCGGTGCGGACGTAAATGTTACGGTAGGCAGTGTCAAGAACGGGGAGTGCATCTGCTTCGCCGATTGTAACCTCACCTTTCGGCTCGATTGTGCCATACTTCTTGATGACGGTATGGGCGCGGACGGCACGAATGATGCAGTGGCTTGCATCGTCATCTTCGAGTATGTCGTACTGGGTGGAGCCCAGCTTCTCGGTATCCGAGAGGATAAGGCGGTGGTCGGCGAAGGGATTGCCTGTGATGTCCGGCTTGTCATCGAACTCACGCGTGATGTCGGTGTCGATGATACGCAGCTGAAGACCATTGAGCCATGTCTGCTTCTTGAGCATTTTGTTGATGGTCTCAAGGTCGGGGGTCTGCGAAATGCCGAGGGCATTGGAGGCAAACGAGGCGCACTGCTTGATTATCTGTTCGGCAGACGCTATGCGGTAGAGTTCGTTGAGATTGACAAACGCAAACTTGGGATAGCGTCCATGCTTCTTGCCATCTTCCAAAAGATACACAAGGTCGCCGATGATATCTGCATTTGCGCTGTCTCCCCAATCGGACAGGGCGGTCTGCTTCTGCTCGTCATCGACATCGTAGTCGAGGTCGAATTCGTTGGCGAAGGTGGCGTTGGTCGTTGTAGTGAACTTCATAACACCTGCGTTGGACAGGAGTGTCCACGCAATGTATTCAAGCTCGGACTGAATGCCCCTGCCGCAGAAGTCCACGTCTTCGCCCCAAAACTCCACGAGGGCAGTAGCGTCTGCGTCTTTTGCAAGAGCGCGTTCTGTCTGATATCGCTTCATGTCCGCACGTGTCATCTCACGCGAGATTGCGATGTAGGGGAGGTCTCCTTTCGCGCTCTCGAACACAGGACGACGCTTGCGAATGATAGTGCCGTTGTCTGCGTGGAGGTCGGCAGCGACGTTCTTCTTGGTCAGCTGATTGGTCAGCGTCTGCCAATTAAACCCGGTCACTTTCTTCACGGGGAAGTAAGTGCCGAAAAGGAAGGGCTTCATATCGATGGAGTTGAGACGTGTCTGCACCATCTGCTGATTCAGCCCATGAATGAGGGTATTTACTACTGTTGCCATTGCTTAATGTCGGGATTAAAGGTTGATGATTCCTTTCAGCTTCTCGACGATGAAGCCGGGGACGGGGTTGTTCTTGGTCACGCCAATTAACCACGCGTCTGTGCTGATGTTCGACTTAGGATCAAAAGGCTGACCAGTGCCATTAACTGACTGCGGCTCATATTTGAGCTCTGCAAGGCTTTCAGCCTCGCCTGTGGCTTCCTTTTTCGCTTCCACGATGCTACCACCAAGCGCGATTGCTCCGATGGCGGTGCCTACCGTGATTGTGTCGTACTTCTTGTTGCTCTCGTCGATAGCAGTGATGGCGTGGGCGGCTTTACCGGGTTCTACCATGATGAAGTCTCCCACTTTGAAGTTGTGGAACTTTGAGACCTTGATGGTTTTGTCGGCTGCTGCCACCTCTGCAATCACTTCGGCTGTCTTGACAACGTGCGTGATGCCGTTGACAGGTGCGCTGAGAATTGCGCCCTCACGGAGGTAGTTCCCTCCGAGTTCGGAAGCTGCCACCGAGACACCACCACGTATGTCTGCAACCTTGTGCATGACATAGCGTGGGGTCACGTCGTCTTTTCTCTTTTTGACGGTCA
>CAZAWC010000190.1:0-2851 GCA_964488595.1 uncultured Staphylococcus sp.
TGTCGATGAGGATTTTGGTGAAGGCTTTGGCTCCGTTGTCGTTAAGATGATCAAGGTCTTTGAATAATGAATCGTTCCCGAGGAAGCGTGCGTCGGATGAGAAGTCGTAGAATTCGACCTTGCTGTCGAGTATCTTCTTGATGATGTCTATCTTCTCACGATTCTCCGGGCGATAGGCGGGCGAGTAGACCACGATGAGACGTATGCCTTGTGTGTCGCAGTAGCGGCTCATCTCCCCGAAAAATTCAGCTTTCAATTCCGATAGTTCGAAGGGAGGAGTCGGGTTTACATTATTCTTGTGCTTGAGGGTGCCATAAATCGGGATGTAACCATGATCCCATCTCTCCTCATGCGAGAATGCACCTTTCAACAGTGATGGAAATGAGGAATTATACCGAAACAATGCTGAAAGGTTTTTGATGCCCTCTGCTTCGTCTACACGGGTGATGGCTTCATTTACTGCCGGGACCTTTCCCCACAGCGGTCGCAGATACCTGAGATAACGGTGCATGTCGTCCGTCTGAAGATCGAACGGAGGATAGATGTCGTAGATCACAATCTTGGGCGTGTGACGTGCAGATATGACTTGGAGTTCAGGCCACATCATCACCACGCCATTGCCATCCTGACCACCTACATAGGCCTCAAGGCCCAGCGAGTCCTTCAGTATGGCGGGATCGTAATGATGTGTGGACCGCGACGAGCCGAGAATAAGTATGTCAGGCTCCACCAAAGATGCTATCTCATAGTTTTTGTAAGGCTGTCCGCCATTTGCCCGGCTTTCGAGATAGTGAGCGGCCATTCCGGCCAAGACGTCTACTATGGCCACCAGAACAGCGAATACGAGAATCTTTGCTACAAACTTCTTCATAATCAAAACTGGACATATATGAACTGACTTGCATCAAGCACGCCAAAACTTATGGTCATAACTGCGAGCAGCACGTATCCCGTCCATCTCAGGACGGTCACTCCAAACAGTTTCCCGAACAGCGCGGGATAATATTCCCTGATGATCTCAATCGGTAATGCCACTGCCAAAGCCAACGCAAGATGGCCGAACACCAGAGTGTTGGAGTAAAATTCGCCGCAGGCAGAGAGGTGGGCTATGAAGTCGTTGGCAAATCCTATTGAGGGCGACCGGAAGTAAATCCATGCCAAAGTGACAAATGCAAAGGTCAGCATAGTGCGCCCCCAGCGCACTATGCCTGCGGAGTCACGTTTGTTAAGGCCGAAAAACTTCTCGACACACTGTGCCACACCATGAAGGACACCCCAAAATATGAATGTCCAGTTTGCCCCATGCCATATGCCGCTCACAAGGAAAGTGATGAGGATATTGCCGTAGTTGCGAATCTTGCCGCATCGCGAACCGCCCAGCGGTATGAAGATATAAGTAGTGAGCCATCGGGTGAGGGAAATGTTCCAGCGTTTCCAGAAACCGGACACCGATATAGCAAAATAGGGTCGCCTGAAGTTGATGATCAACTCAAAACCCAACATATAAGCCGCGCCTATCGCCATATAACTATATCCTGCAAAATCCCCATATATCTGCAGGGAATAAAACACAGCTGCGACCAACGAGGTGAAGCCGGAGTAGATCTCATAATTAGCATAGACATAATCTACATACATCCCCAGTCGGTCGGCAATCACTACCTTAAGAAACATGCCCCAGAGCAGATATCTGAGACCACGGACGGCATATTCATAGTCGAACCCGCGAGGCTGACGTATCTGTGGCAGCAACTCCTTGGCTGTACTGATGGGCCCACACAGAATCTGAGGGAAAAAGGCGATGAAGATGCCGAAATCCACAATATTTCTTTCTGCCTCAATTTTCTTCTGATACACATCCACTATATATCCAATCGCTTGGAAAGTATAGAACGACAGGCCGAGAGGCACAGCCCATTCATAGCGGGGGGCTACTTGGTCAATACCGATCCAGCTAAGGGCAGACGCCCCGGTCTGAAGGATGAAATTAGTGTATTTATAAAGTATGAGCGGAGCGACGGTCAACGACACCGAAGTCCACATCCATCCTTCCATCCCTCGTTTGCCATGAGCCTTTGCAACCATGAGGCCGCCCGAATAAGCACACAGTGTCACCGCCAGGAGGATGACTCCAAATGTGAGGCTCCACTGCACATAGACGCCATACGAGAATGCGAGCAGCAACGCCTTAGCCAACATCCGGCTACGCGCGCCACAAAACTTCACGCTCGCCCAATAGATGGCAAGTACTATCGGGAAAAGCCAAATGAACTGGAATGTGTTGAATATCATGATTAGATATTTTGCAAATCAAAATTAATGCGTTTCTAACCTATTCAGGATAAAACTATTGCAAAGGTACGACAAAAAGTAAAATAAACATGCCCACACCATAAAATTTTTGCCGGTCATTAACCGGCAAAAACAAAACAGCGGTAATACATAAAAATTGGGTAGGACCTCGACAGGTCATACCCAATTTTTATGTATTATTGATTAGATATTTCTAATTCTGAGATTACTTCACTTCCTCAAACTCGACGTCGTCGACGTGGCCTTCGCCGGGGTTGGAGGGGCCGGCCGATGCACCGGGCTGGGCGCCGGCTGCCTGCTGGGCGTTGAGGATGTCTTGCTGGATGGCTCCGAATGTCTTCTGAATCTGATCAATTGCGGAGTCGATGGCTGCAAGGTCCTGTGCCTTGTGGGCCTCCTTGAGCTTGTTGAGGTCGTTCTCGATGGCAGTCTTCTTGTCGGCGGGAATCTTGTCGCCGAGCTCCTGAAGCTGCTTCTCGGTCTGGAAGATCACGGTGTCTGCGTGGTTGAGCTTGTCGATCTTCTCCTTCTCCTTGGC
>CAZAWC010000191.1:0-2753 GCA_964488595.1 uncultured Staphylococcus sp.
GCCCGGACTGATAGCACATCGTCACGGTGTATTCCCCGGCCACAGGGGCGTTATAATGGAGGGTCACCTTGTTGTTGGGCTCGAACCAGCCCACCTTTACGCCGCCGCTGGCCTCGGCGTCCTCTACAAGACGCACGTCCTTGCCCGAGGCCGCGCCGCTGCCGTCCAGCACCATGTGCTCGGCCTCCACCTTATTGGCCTGGCCCGCCACCGAGGGCATACGGAAGGGGTCCGCCGCGGTAAAGGTCTCGCCCTTGGGCTCCAACGTCATCTCGCTGGTCTCGCTAAGGATGCGGATGGTCGTCGTGGTCTGGTCGCCCAACAACGCGCCGCCTTGGACATCAATGATTTGGAGGTAGTATTGCAGGCCGGCGGAGCTGCCCTTGATGGAATCGGCGGTCAAGGTCACCTCCGTCTCCCCCTCGGCGAGGGTGAAGGTTTTGTCGATCGTGTGGTAATGTTGCCCGGAAACGGCGGAGGCGGGCAGGTCGATGACCTTGAAGGATATCGTACCCTGACTACCGCCGGCGCGCTTGACCGTCACCGCGGCCGAATCACCCTCACGGATGGGATAGGCACTCTTGGAAAATTCCAGGATGCCGTTCTCCCCCGTCACATAGTAGATGCCGTCAAAATCGAAGTAGGTCTTAGAGGTCCCCGCTTTGACGGTCAGCGTGACGGTGTGGGTGCCATAGGTCAGGCTGGGGGATGCGTACAAAGCCTTCTTGGTCACACGGGTGCCGGCCCTGGTGTCGAAGGTGCCAAGCACCTTGCCGTCCACCGTCACCTCCACCGGGCCGTGGCCCGGGTCCACGATGCCCGTGACGTAGAACTGGGACCCGGTAAACTCAAAGCTAACAGAGTTGCCCGCGGTGCCGCTGCCCTTGTGGGTGTCTTCCTTGCCGTCGCCGTTGTTGTGCTCTGCCCAAGAGCCGCTGTATTGGAAGATGCTGTCGCGATCGTCCACGAACACCGCTCCGTCAGGGATCTTGATCTCCTTCGCCTTCGTGCGCTCCATGTCGGCGCAGGCCTTATACACCCCAATGGAGCTGAGGATGGGCACGCCGTCACACTCGTCGGTGTTGGTGACGGTAACGCGCACATACCGGGCGGACACCGGGGCGTCCACCACCAGACGGCGCGCGCCTACGGTGGTGGTCTCGGCGAAGGTCAGCCAGTTGATCCCGTCGCCGGAGTATTCCACCACAGTCTCCGCGATGCGCTGGCCCAAGGGAATATACTCCTGAATGGAGATCAGGTCAAAGGCCCTCGACTGACCCAGATCAATGGTGACCTGCCCGGAGGTCGCGCCGTCCTCAAGGGTCCAATAGGTGCTGTTGTCCTCGTCCAGAAGCTTGCCCGCGGCGAACTTGCCCGCCGTCGCGCTGGCGCGCTCCGTGCCCTGGGTGGTGGTGGCGGTAGCCCCCTCCGAAGCGGCGGCGAAGTTGACCGCGTAGGTTTCCGCAAGGTCCTGGCCGATCCGCTCCAAGGCCGCTATGTCCTCCGCTCTGAACTCGCCGGTCTGGCTGGGTGGCACATTGAACAGCCAGATCGAGCCATGGCCTACGGTGTTGTAGTACATATCGATAAAGGAGTCAAAGTTCCGCTGGGAGCCGTTGAACCAGCCGTTGTGCATGGACACGTCGCACTCGCTGACGCTCCAGATCGCGCCGTTGGAAAGGCCCTTGGCGCGGGCAATCTCGCCGTCGATGTTTTTGTCAGGGGTCAGCTTGCCCTCTGCGGTAATGTCCATTTTCTGCCAGCAGGTCTCGTCCCCGGTAGTGCCCTGCTCGTTGCCGCACCAGCGGATACCGCTCCCAGCGTTTCCGTCGAAGCAACGCGCGTCCGGCTGCAGCTCCTTGATGGTCCTAAACCACTTGGAGAAGTCATAGTCCTGGGCCATGGATCCCTCGCCCTTGGCGCCGTCCATCCAGAGCTCCACGAACTTGCCGTTGTTGCCGTACTTCGGATTTCCTAGGATCTCCCGGAGCTGGGCGTCGTAATACTCGTTATAGTCCATGAGCGGATCCAACGTGCCGTTGGCGATCAGCGCGTCCTCCTGCTCCTTGGTGATGCCGTTGCCGCTCGCGTCACGGTAGCCGTAGCTCTCCGCGCTCTCGTCCCACGGGGAGAGGTAGAAGCCCATGTCCATATCATACTTGGTGCACGCCTTAGACACCGCCCACACGATATCCACCCCGGGGACGCTGCTGCTGTCGGTGTCCCGTTCGGTGTACTGGCTGGGCCAGATACAGAACCCGTCGTGGTGCTTGCCCACCAGAATGAGCCGCTTGAAGCCGCCGGCCTGGAACGCCTTGACCCACTCCTCCGCCACCGCGTCGGCTTCCGCCTGGGTCGTCATGGCGGTGGGATTGAATACGGCAGGATCCTCGGTGCCGGTACCCCATTCCTTGCCGGTGTAGGTATTTACGCCGAAGTGGATAAAGGCGGAAAGCTCCTGCTCATGATAGTAAAGCTGGGCGTCGTCGGGCACCGCGCCCCAAGCCGCGGGGGCCTCCGGGTCAGGGCGGCGGGTGACGGCGTTGCTCTCGGTGATCAGCGGCTCGATGACCCAATCCCGGCTGGGCGGCAGCACCTCTCCCTCCGCGTAGGGCTCCAGCCCCTCCATCGCCTTGGCAACGTCCGCCTTGGTGGCGAGAGGGCTGTTGTTCACCGCCCGGGCAAAGACCACGGCCCCAAAGAGCTCCGCGTCCTCCCCCGTGCTCTCAAAGCCCGCGCCCTTGTCCTCCGCC
>CAZAWC010000192.1:0-2680 GCA_964488595.1 uncultured Staphylococcus sp.
GTGGATATTCCATCAGGCAAACAAATACATGATAAATTATCTGCGGAAACTTATGTGTATCGACAAGAGCAAATTTTTCGTATTCATGGAAAATGTCGGCAACACGGTATCCAATACAATTCCAATAGCACTTTGCGAGGCAAAGAATGCAGGAGTGCTTAAGGGAAATGTCCTGCTCGCTGGTTTCGGAGTTGGTCTTAGCTGGGGAGCAACTATTATAAGATGCGGGAATTAATAATTAACAAATTATTGAAATCTATTATTTTTGATTGAACATGGCTGATATAAATCCAATCGCTCAAGAACAAATTGATAAGATCAAAACGAAATGTGAGAATATCAAGCCTCTGGTTGTTATTCGATGCATAACCTATAATCATGAGAAATATATTCGAGATGCGTTGGATGGCTTTGTCATGCAAAAGACAGATTTCCCATTCGTAGCGATTGTTCATGATGATGCCTCCACTGATAAAACTGCCGGAATAATCAAAGAGTATGCAGATAAATATCCCGATAAAATCCTTCCAATATTAGAAAAAGAAAATCAGCATTCAAAGAGGGATGGCAGTTTAGGGCAAGTTATAAATACCGCTTGTTTTGATACAGGAGCCAAATACATAGCTTTTTGTGAAGGAGATGATTATTGGACAGATCCGCTAAAACTACAAAAGCAGGTCGATTTTTTAAAAGCTCATCAAGATATTGACTATACATGTCACCGATACAGTGTACAAACTAAAAATTTACCAGAACATACTTTATATCCTAATTCATATTTAGATACTTTTCCATCCAAAGAAGGGTTTGAGTTTGATTTACAATATGTGTTTAAAAATGATTGGATAACAAAAACTTTGACTTCTTTATTTAGAATTGAATGTCTTAAATACAATGAATTAAAAGGATGTTATTATTACCGAGATCTTCACTTCATATATCAAATATTATCTCGCAGTAATGGATATTGCTTCCAATTTAATGGAGGTGTCTATAGAAAACAAGAAACGGGTACCTGGTCCCAATCTGATCCTGTCAAGAATGCTTATATTGAAGTAAAGTCATGGGAAAGTATATATGAAAGGATTCCTACAAAATTTAATCGGTGGAAAATTCGTAACAATTATACGCGATACATGATAATAGCCTTAAAGAGTAAAAAAATGTTTAAAATTAGCAATATGAGGGAATTTATAGATATGTTCTATTTCCCAATAGAATATTATAAAATAAAAGGAATTAATAGCAAAGAAATAAAAAGAATAAGTAAGTTCGAATTAAATAAGCAATGATGGAAGGTAGAAATACAAATTTTGATAGTATTTTTTTTACATTGAATTACAGAGTAAAAGGGATAAGTAACTTAATGGGCGTTAGATTATTACAGACAAGAGAAGAAATATAGAAAAAAATGAGGTTGTTATCTATAGCTACAGATCCAAATGCCGGAGGTTCCTCAAAATCACTTTTGAACCTATTAGCTGGTCTTAAAGACTTAGGTCATGATATACTTGTAATAATTCCTAAGGAAGGTTATTTGAGTGAGAATTTAAAAAAGAACAATATTCATTATTTAGTACTTCCAATTACCAGAATTGCTATATGGCCTAGGGTTACTACAATAAGTGATATACTATACTATATACCACGTTTTGTATATAGTATATTGTGTAAATATATTAATAGACAAAAGTTGAATACGATTGTAAGAAATTATAAGCCTGATATCATACATTCAAATGTATCTTTGGTCACTGATGGGTATGCAATAGCTTCAAAAGAAGGAATCCCCCATCTTTGGCATATAAGAGAATATGGAGATAAGGATTTTAAATTACATGTATTCCCTTCAAAAAGAAGACATATTTCAAGCCTAAAACAAAGTTATTCAATTGCTATCACTAACGGAATAAAAGAATATAACGGACTTTCTGAAAAGTGTAAGGTAATATATAATGGGGTTCGAAAACAAAGTTTTAATCCTGATGTAATAGATAAAGAAGATTGTTTTTTATTTGTGGGTCATGTTAATGAAAATAAAGGTGTCACGGACTTAATAAAAGCTTATATTCATTATAAAAAATTGGGGGGTAAAAAAAATTTGCGGATTGTCGGATTCTATGAGGAGGTGTATCATAAAAAATTGTTATCTTTGCTAATACAAAATAATATTGAACATAGCGTTGAATTTCTTGGCCAGCAGTCAGATATTGATTCTCTAATGCAAAGATCAAAAGCATTAATTGTGCCTTCAAAATATGAAGCATTTGGAAGAATTACAGCAGAAGCAATGTTTAATAAATGTCTCGTCATAGGAAGAAATACAGCAGGAACTAAAGAACAAATCGAACTCGGAAATAAAGAGTGTGGTAAAAAGATAGCTTTGTTATTTAACAATATTGATGAATTAACAAAAGCAATGATGACAGTTGATAATCTGGAAGGATTAGAATATAAAGAAATGCTTGAGTTGGCTCAAAAATTTGCTATTAGTAATTTTTCAACAGAAAAAAATATTGAGTTAACTGAATCATTTATGAAAGAAATATTGGCATCAACTTAGACAAAGATGTATTCACATTATCGAGAGAAAAAAAATTAAGTATGAATGATTATAGGCTAATCTTGAGATCTTCCAAGAGAATGCTAATGCTTACTTGATTAATTAATCAATTGTCCT
>CAZAWC010000193.1:0-2633 GCA_964488595.1 uncultured Staphylococcus sp.
TCACCATCTTCATCAAGATCATCCTCTATCCCTTCACCTACAAGAGCCTCATCTCGCAGGCCAAGATGCGTCTGCTCGCCCCCGAGATCAAGGCCATCAACGACAAGTATCCCGGACAGGATCAGGCCATGAAACGCCAGCAGGAGACCATGGCCCTCTACAGCCGCGCCGGGGCCAACCCCATGTCGGGCTGTCTGCCCATGCTGCTCCAGATGCCGGTGCTCATCGCCATGTTCTGGTTCTTCCCCTCGGCCATAGAGCTGAGAGGCAAGTCGTTCCTGTGGGCCAAAGACCTCGCCGCGCCTGACGCCATCGTGTCGTGGACGGCCAACATCCCGTTGATCTCCTCCACGTTTGGCAACCACATCTCGCTCTTCTGCCTGCTCATGACCGCCACCAACATCCTCTACACCTATATCAACCAGCAGTCTCAGCCCTCGGCCGGAATGCCGGGCATGAAGTGGATGATGTATCTGATGCCGGTGATGTTCCTGTTCATCTTCAACAACTATGCCGCCGGCCTGAGCTACTACTACTTCCTGTCGCTGCTCATCACCATCCTCATGACCTTCATCTTCCGCAAGGTGGTCTCTGAGGACAAGATGCGCGCCAAGATGGCCGCCGAAGCCAAGAAGCCCAAGAAGAAAGGTTGGTTTGCCGCCAAGCTCGAGGAGGCTCAGAAAATGCAGGAGGCCCAGCTGCGCGAACAGCGTCGCCGCGGCGGAGGCAAAAACCGTTGACCCCACGCACGCCCATGCTGAAATCTCTTCTTCGCATCCTCGCCGTCATGCTGCCGGCCCTGCTCGTCCCTGCGGGGGCCGGGGCTGAGTCGGTGGTGCTCAAGGGCCCCGTCGACGGCACCATGCTCCACGCCATAGCCATGAGCGGGAGCGAAATCGAGACGCTCGACCTCTCGCAGGCCCACATCGTGGAGTGTCGTGAGGCGCGTCTCCCGGCCAATCGCACCACCCACGGCGCCGACCTGCTCCCGGCCTATATACTGAGCGGACTGCGTGCCCGCACCGTGGTGCTCCCCGCGGGTATCACAGCCATCGAGGAGGGCGCGCTGATGGGATCGGACATCACCGAGATCACGATTCCCGCGTCGGTCACCCGCATAGGCGACGGCGCATTCGCGGCGTGCACGCGCCTGCGTAAGATAGTGCTCCCCGCCACCGTCACCGAGACGGGCACACACCTCTTTGCGGGATGCACGGCGCTCACCGCTGCCGAGATCCGCACCAAGGGGCTCCCGGCGTCGACATTCGCCGGATGCACCGCTCTGAGCAGCGTGACTATCGCCGAGGGGCTTGACTCCATAGGTGCCGACTGTTTTGCAGGGTGCACCTCCCTCGCCGGGATAGCCCTGCCACAGTCGCTGAAACGGATCGGCGACAGGGCTTTCGCCCGCAGCGGCCTCACGGCCCTCGAGCTCGCAGACCATGCCCGGCTCGCCACGCTCGGCTCCGAGACATTCGCTCACTGCGCCTCGCTCACCCTTGTGACCCTTCCGGCCGGAGCCCGGCCGGGACAGGGCGTGCTCTTTGACACTCCGGCGCTCACCTATGTCTCCCTCCCCTCTGCGCTCAAGACCCTCCCCGTCCTCGCGCTCAAGGGAGCCACGGCCCTCACCGACGCCTCGACCCTGCTCCCGGCCTCGCTCGACACCATTGCCCCCCTCGCCTTGGCCGGCATGACCCGCGCCAACAATGTAGTCCTCCCCTCCACGCTGCGCCACATCGACACAGAGGCATTCGAGGGCTGGACCGGACTGGTGCGCCTCGACGCCAAGGAGCTCAGGGCGGTCCCCACGCTGGGCGACGACGTGTGGGCCGGCATCAATCCCGCCAAGGTGTTTCTCGACACCGAACACGACATGACGGCACTCTTCATGGCCGCGCCACAGTGGAGAGACTTCTCGTTTGACCCCACCACAGGGCTGCCGATGGTCGCCGACGGCACAGCGACGACCGACCTCAGAGTGAAATTCGAAGGCAAGCTGCTCCACATCAGTGCCTCCCCGGCCATAGCCCACGCCACCCTCCACACCCTCGGCGGCCTCGCCGTGGCCTCGCAGAGCGGGGAGGGGAGCACGGAGATGACACTCGACACGTCACACCGCGGCGACTCGTTCTTCATCCTCACCGTCATGCTCGAGGACGGACGCACAGCCACCATCAAACTCTACAGACAGTAACGACCACAATACGACCGACACACCGTGGGAAAGAACAAACTCAAGAAATTTGCCGAGATGGAGACGCTCCCCTGCGTCCATCAGTATCCCTACGCCTCGCTGCGCGACGGCGGCGGGTGTCCGTTGCGCGGACGATGGCGGAGCGACGTGTTTGGCAACGACTTCCCCATCACCCTCGAGCTGGGATGCGGCAAGGGGGAATATGCCGTAGGGATGGGGCGCCTCTATCCCGGGCGAGACTTCATAGGGATAGACATCAAAGGCGCACGCATGTGGACCGGCGCACGGCAGGTGTGTGACGAGGGGCTGGACAATGTGGCCTTCCTGCGCACATCCATCCACCTCCTCCCCGAGTTTTTCGCCCCCGGCGAGGTGTCGGAGATATGGATCACATTTCCCGACCCGCAGATGAAGAAAGTCAACAAGCGCCTCACGG
>CAZAWC010000194.1:0-2592 GCA_964488595.1 uncultured Staphylococcus sp.
GTGCTCATTGGTGCTACACTCAAGCTGAAGCAAGTGGTTAACGACCGCAAAGTTAATGGTAATTTTTCGAGCCTACCAAATTACGCGATTGGACAGGTACATTTATTACATACTACCAATAATATATTTTGCTATTGATTTTCCATCCAACCCATATTGTTCTCTCAAATACTTTTGATTTCCAACCTTAATAGAATACTCATCATGAAGTCCAATTCTAAGTAATTTTGCATGTTTAGGCAATTCTGCTAAAACTTCTGCTACTGCACTACCAAAACCTCCAATATAATTGTGCTCTTCACATGTTGCTATTAATTCAAATTTTGATGCACATTCTAATATTGTTTCCCTGTCAATAGGTTTTACCGTGGGGAAAGTATATACCGCTGGATAAATTCCATTTTCATTAAGAATCTTTTCTGTTTCTTGAATTTCATCAAATATGGCACCAGTTGAAAAAATTGCAATCTTTTCTCCTCCATGCACCTTAATTGCTTTTCCTATTTGAAAATTGTCTATATGATCATGTATACGTTTTTCCCCTCCTCGTCCAAGCCGTAAATAGCAAGTTCCAGGATAATGAGCAATTGCTTTTGTTGCTTCCTCAGCCTCAACTAGATCAGCAGGACAGATGACCGCCACATCTGGCAATGCTCGAAGAGTAGCAATATCTTCTGTAGCTTGATGACTCATCCCAAGGGAGCCGTATACAAAACCTCCGCCAATACAAACTATCTTTACGTTCGCCTTATGATAAGCGCAGTCATTTCTAATCTGCTCAAGACAGCGGAGAGTTGGGAAATTTCCTATGGAATAAGTGAAAACAGTTTTACCTTCGAGAGCCATACCTGCCGCAAGAGATGTCATGTTCTGCTCAGCGATTCCCGCGTTTGTAAACTGATCTGGACATTGTTCCCAAAATGGTTTTAATACACCAAAACCGAGATCACCTGTCACAAGATTTATATTCTTGTCTTCTTTTGCAATTTCCACTAATGTTTTAACAAATGTATCCCTCATGTAATTATATTTTATGAACTTTTTCTGTGGTTCCAATCTTTGCATCTACTCTTCTCATTTTTTCTGGATAAGTTGTTTTCCAGGTTTTAGAGAATGTATGGTCATTGTAGATATCGTCTCTATCTGTTGGGAATGTAGGATGGATAATGCCTTTTGGAGTATACGGATCTTCTATTGTAGCCGGTTTTATCTTGTGCAACTCGTTCACGGCGCAATCATATTCCCACCCATCATGAGGGAATCTATAATGCCAAAGAATATCATTTTGCATAAAAGGGATACCAAAACCTTTTACGGTATTAGCAATTATTACGGTAGGTTTACGAGACTCTCTTTGTGATAATTCAACAAACCTTCTAAAAGAGGCTTTAAGTTCCAAATGATCATTACCATTTATTTCAATTACATTCCACCCGAAAGCTTCCCATTTTGAAGCTAAACTCTCAATCTCAATAGTATTCTCATTGAAATCCATACTCTGCATATGATTATGATCAATAATACAACACAAATTATTCAGACGGAAATGATTTGCAAATAGAGCAGCTTCCCATACAGATCCTTCGTTGCATTCTCCATCTCCGAGGACCACAAAAGACCGCTCTTTTTTATTATCTTTTTTTAAAGCATACGCAAAACCTGCAGCTACCGATAAACCATGCCCAAGAGATCCTGTAGAAAAATCCACCCCTGGTAAATGATGAGACACATGCCCAGAGAGCCTACTTCCATTCTGATAATGAGTTAGTAATTCCTCAATGGGGAAAAAACCAGTTTCTGCTAAAGCTGCATATATAGATGCACCGGCGTGTCCCTTACTTAGAATAAATCTATCACGATTTAACCATTTAGGATTCTTTGCATCATATTGCAATACCTCAGAGTATAAAACTGCAATAATATCAGCGACTGACAATATCGCACCAAGATGACTACCTCCACTTAAATGTGTCATTTCTACACCATGGCGTCTTATCAGCCAAGCGAGTTCTTCACTTGTATGGTTCATATTTTATATCAAATGTTTGATTAGTAACTATCCATTTTTCAGATTAATGCCTTTTAAAACCTTGGATTACTCATTTCCCTACAATAATAGATAATATTCTTGTATCGCATAAGTCTTCTATCTTATCAAAAAATATAATTATCAATAAAGGTCCTATAATCCCAGCAACAAAAACTGAAGGAAGGATAATATACCATTGTAGATGAAGAATTCTTTCCAAAAAGATTTCTACAACCAATTGGCAAGGCCAAGAAAGAATAAAAATTTGATAAGTTTGTGCTATCATAGATGATCTTATAATGCCAATATAATCTTCTACCATAATACACATAAGAAGTATAAGTGCAATCATTAATATAGCTACTATCATTTCAGTTTTTATAGGATGATTGATTATCACAAAAGAGACAAAAACGATTAAAGCAAACCCTATTATTATTTGATAAATTTTACGAAAATGTATTTTCTTCTTAATATCTCATAACAAATAGAAAGTCTCTATTCCAAATGTAAGCTATTATCTTACCGCGTGGCTGATTGTCAGCCGATTGAAGGTCGGCTGA
>CAZAWC010000195.1:0-2565 GCA_964488595.1 uncultured Staphylococcus sp.
ATCATCCCCGAGGTGGAGGCTATCGCCACCCCGGTGCTGGTGGAGCTGGAGAAGGAGGGTTATAACGTCACCCCCACCGCCCGTGCGGCATGGCTCACGATGAATCGCGAGGGGATCCGCCGTCTCGCCGCCGAGGAGCTTGGTATTGTCACGTCCGACTATCGCTTTGCTTCGGACTACGATGAGTTTAAGGCTGCTGTCGAGGCAGTCGGCATCCCTTGTGTGGTGAAGCCCGTCATGTCGTCGAGCGGCCACGGACAGAGTGTGATAAAGAGTGCTGACGACATTGAGAAGGCTTGGCAGATCGCTCAGGAGGGTGGCCGCGCAGGTGCCGGACGTGTCATCGTGGAGGGATTCGTGGACTTCGACTATGAGATTACTCTCCTCACCGTCCGCTCCGTCTTGGGCACCACATTCTGCGAGCCCATAGGCCATATTCAGGTGGATGGCGACTATCGCTACTCGTGGCAGCCTCAGGCCATGACTCCTGAGGCCAAGGCGGCCGCTCAGGAGATGGCCCGCAAGGTCACCGACGCTCTGGGCGGTTACGGAATCTTTGGCGTGGAGCTCTTCGTCAAGGGTGACAAGGTGATATTCAGCGAGGTGTCGCCCCGTCCGCACGACACGGGTATGGTGACGATGATCTCGCAAGACCTCAGCGAGTTTGCGCTCCATTCGCGCGCACTTCTCGGATTGCCGGTCCCCTCTGTCCGTTTCCTCGGTCCGTCGGCCTCGAGGGCCGTGGTGGTCGAAGGCGATACGCGCGAGATCGAGATGGACGGCCTCGATAGTGTTCTCGAGGAGCCGGGTGTGCAGATGCGCATCTTCGGCAAGCCTGAGATCAAGGGGCACCGCCGTATGGGCGTCATCCTCGCCACTGACGATACCGTCGAGGCTGCCCGCGCCAAGGCCGAGCGAGCCTATGACAAGCTGAAGGTGACCGTCAAATAAACCTTGTCTACTGATCTGATGCGTCAGGCTTCAGTCCGTATATTATTCATAGCCTTTCTCACAGCCATGGCCATGTTGCCGGCAGGGCTGTCGGGAAAGGCTATCTCAGACAGTGAGGTGGAGGAGATCCTCTCCCGCCTCGATCACGAGCTTGCCCACAGGGACAGGTATATTCTGGAGCGGCATCATCGCATCGACTCCCTCAAGGGGGTGGAACGACAGGCCGGCGCTGACGATTCGCTGCGGCTCTCGGCCCTGCTCGGCATTGCCGACAATTACTATGCCTTCAACACCGACTCGGCTGTGTGGTTCTACAATCGCGGACTGCGGCAGGCCCGTCTCGTGGGCGACTCTGTAGCGGCATTGCGATTTGCCCTCAGAGTGGCGCGCACCATCCCGCTGCAACTGTTTTTCGAACAGAGCCGTCAGATCATCGACTCGGTGAGGACCATCCACGTGCCCCCCGCGCTCGAGGCGGATTTTGCCGACGCCGAGAGGCAGATGCACTTCTTCACGGCCAACTTCTTCACCAAATTTCCGGCGGTCTTTGACAGCATCACGGCACTCCAGCGTTCGGCTCAGGACCGTCTGCTCACACTCCTGCCCGAGGATTCGGGAGAGTATAAGCTCAATTTGGCCGAGTCATATTTCGGCCGGGGCAATCTCACCGGTGCACGGGTCATAGCGGACGAACTTATATCAGAGACCTCTCTGTCGTCGCCTCTCAACGCGCGTGCCTCCCACCTTCTTGCCGACATAGCCCGCCGGCGCGGGGAGACCAACGACAGGATCTACTATCTCGCTCTCTCGGCGATAGCCGACACCCGGTGTGCCACGCTCGAGGTGTCATCCCTGCAGGAGCTGGGCAAGACCCTCTATGAGAGGGGCGACGTGGAGCGCTCCTACGACTATCTGTCCGTGGCCCTGAGCAATGCTGTGGACTGCCATGCCACACTGCGTGTGCTCCAGACATCATTCACGCTTCCACTCATCGAGAGCACACACCGCGAGCAGATACGCAATTCGCGCCTCCGCATCTATGCCGTCATCGTGGTGTTGGCGTGTCTGCTGATCTTTCTTGCCGTCTCGGTGCGCATCATCAAGCATCGCAACAGCCAGCTGCACACCCTCACACGTCAGCTCACCGAGGCATCAAAGACCAAGGACCTGTACATCACGCAGTTCCTCAACCTATGTTCCATCTACATGGACAAACTCAATCAGTTCAGCAAGACGGTCTATCGCAAACTCTCTGCCGGGAAGGTCGACGATCTGCTCAAGCTCACCAAGTCGGGCCGACTGGTCGAGGAACAGTCGAAGGAGTTTTACGAGGTCTTTGACGACGCATTCCTTCATCTCTATCCCACCTTTGTCAGCGACGTAAATGCCCTGCTCGAGCCCGACAAGCAGATAGTGCTCGACAGCAGCGAGAAGCTCAACACCGACCTGAGAATTCTGGCACTGATGCGTCTCGGGGTCGACGACTCGTCGCGCATAGCACAGATGCTCAACTACTCGGTGAACACCATCTATACGTATCGCAACAAGTTTAAGGGACGCGCCATCAACCGGGCCACCTTCGAGGCCGACGTGATGGCCATCCGCACCATATCG
>CAZAWC010000196.1:0-2547 GCA_964488595.1 uncultured Staphylococcus sp.
AAAGGAATATTTCATTACAATGGAAAAGCGTGACTTTGAGTTGCGCTTTTTTACTATTATTCCTAATTTCAAACCCATTTACGGCACAGTGTTCCTCACCAATATGAAATTAAGAATTAAAAACTTAGGAGTAGTAACTTCTGCTGAGATTGATCTTGCCAAGGATCTGACTATTTTTTGTGGCCCAAACGGAACAGGCAAAACATATGTGGGCTATCTGATTAATGCTATCTTCAGCCGTAATAGTGAAGTTTCGTTTCAATTTGATGAGGATCTCGTGACTGCTTTGTTTAATGATAACAGAATAGAGATTGGTCTCGAGCATATCCGTAGATGGGCTAAACAGGTTAGCGACAGGCTCAAATCGCTTCTGCCATCTATTTACGGTATCTCTGTATCTGAAAGCAGTAAAATGTTTGCTTCGACAGAAATTGACCTCAGTATTGAGGAATCCGACTATCAGACATTTATCGAGGGCGAGGCGAAATATTTCTTGTTTCAGAATGCTAATGATGAGATGACGTCTAAAGTCGAGATGGCGTATAAGAACCAGGGAGAGGCTTCAATAGCACTCTCCGGATGGTGGAGTAAGGAGGATGTTTTGTCAGTCTCTGACTCCTTTTCTCGTGTATGTTCGATGTTTTTTAAGTCAATACTGTTGAGTAAGCGCAATGCCCGGATGTTGACGGTGGAGCGTAATTCGATATATACATTCAAGACAGAGCTGCTCGCCAATCGCCTTGAGACTGTTGACAAAGTTCTCATATCGGAATATAAGGACGGGGAGGAGATAGTGCGCCGACGCGCTACACTCTATCCTCTCGCAGTGAGAAACAGTCTGAGGATTGCAAGCGAATTGCCGGAGGTCAGGAAGCACGAAACAGACTACGTCAAATTGGCCGATGAGATAGAGAGTGTGATTCTTGGCGGGGAAGTGGTTGTTGATAAGGACGGCGATGTCATTTTCCAGCCCAAGGGTGGCACAAGGATTTGTCCGCTGCCTATCAGGATGTCGTCTTCGGCTGTAAAGACAATGTCGGGCTTAGTGATATACTTGCGTCATCTGGCAAAGGACGGCGATCTGCTTATTATCGATGAACCGGAGATGAATCTTCATCCCGACAATCAGCGCCGGCTCGCCAGGATCTTCGCAAGGATGATCAATAGGGGCATCCGACTGTTGATCAGCACGCATAGCGACTATATCATCCGCGAATTCAATAATTTGATTATGTTCTGGACGCTTTACCAAAAATATGAATCGAAGCCCGTGGATATGTATGATCGGGACGCTATAGATCGTCACAGGTTGCAGGCGCTGTTGTTTGATTTCGATGAAACAGCGTTTGTGAAAGTTGTTCCTATATCGATTGACAACTTTGGTATAGAGGTCAAGACCATTGACAGAACTATTGAGGATCAAAACGAGCAGACCATTATTTTGAGGGATACCCTCCAAGAGTGTTTGTCGGATGAGGGAATATGAGTTTATTGACAGGATTCTCAATAGTCATTTTCAATTGCAGGATGATGAGAGTGGGGTGTTAGTCGAGGCCAAACAGTGTCCCCACCATAAGCCGCAGAGAATAAAGATTCTGAAGACGCGGCCCATATCGTCTCTCTCGGTCTATCGATTTGATCCTGACGATGAGGATTTCCTTCCGTTTTTCGGGAGGATTACAGGATTGAAAAGGTTTTGTGATTATGTGATGCTTGCGGAGGCCAGTGAGCGGTTGATTGTAATACTGATAGAAATGAAGCGTTCCAAGAATGACAATAAGTATAAGTCGCAGCTTGACGCGGCTAAGCTCTTCATGGAGTATGTTATTGCAAGTGCCGAAAGGGTCAAGAATGAAAACGGGTATTCTGACTTCGATGGCAGCTCCATCCAATTGCGCCGGGTGAAAATTTTGGCTGATCCGACCTTCAACAAACTTACCACCAAACCTCGCGAAAAGGTGCTGAGAGATGGCCGGGAAGGCTATATCATTCTCCAATTAGGCGTCCATTTCAATCCTCTCTGGGTGATTTAATCATCTTTGGAACAATCGTTATGGGAAGTGAGCAGATTGAGAGAGAAATCTACGAGCACAGTTCATGATTATGACATCCATGACTGAGAAGAGTGAATTGTACACTTTTTTACCATCCTATGACTCTATTGGATAAGAAACTACTGTTTTATCCAGTAAAGTGATTTTTTAGTGGGAAGCACATAGCCAAGGACAAGGCGGTGAATGGTTGAGTTCATGTATACGAAGGTATATATGGACATGTTGGAAGCGAGTACGGACACGCTTCAAGAACATTCTGTCACGAGCTATCTCCATAGAAACTTGAAACGTGCCTACTATCCAAGCCTTGCGGAATATTACAAGAATCTGAATCGGCATTAAGAACCGTCGTATGTCGAAGGGTACATATGGTGGTGTGAGAGTTCGGTAAATACGAGTGAAGGAGATCAGCACCTTTGATTAGTGTTTACCTACAACTCGATTGTTTTTTTCGGGCGATGGAGGGTGGGTGTTTTACGGCGCAGGTTGATTG